>DATHHQ010000194.1:0-3178 GCA_035490095.1 Bradyrhizobium sp. | reverse complement strand
GATGGTTTCGGTCACATTCTCGATCGGCACGCCGAGCTTCTGCGCCCTGACGCGGTCGATATCGACGAAAACCTGCGGGGTGTTGGCGGTAAAGGGAGAAAACACCGAGGTGAGACCGGGCGCCTTGCGCGCCGCCGCAACAAGCTCGTCGGTGGCCGCCGCCAGCAACTCGGGACCGCGGCCCTGGCGATCCTGGATGCGCATCGTGAAGCCGCCGCCGGTACCTATACCCGGCACCGCGGGCGGCGGAATGACGATAATGAACGCTCCCTGAAGCGCCGACAGCCGCTTGCGCAACTCGCCCGTGATCGCTCCCGCGGACAGCCCCTTCTTCAGGCGCACTTCCGGCTCTTCGAACACCGGGAACAAGGCCGCGGCATTGCCCGCCTGTGTTCGGGTCGCGCCCGAGAAGCCCGCGAAGGCCGCGACGCGAACGATGCCCGGCGTATCGAGCGCGATTCTTTCAATCTCCCGGACCACGTCGGTGGTACGCGTCAGCGACGCCGCGCCCGGCAATTGCACGGAAACGATGACGTAGCCGCGGTCCTGTGCCGGAATGAAGCCCTGCGGCGTGGTGAACAGCAGCCATCCGGCGCTGCCGATCAGGGCGACATAGATCAGCAGCATCATCGCGGAATGCCGGATCACGAAGTTCGCGACGCCGGCATAGCCATGCGACAGACGGTCAAAGCCGCGGTTGAATAGAGCAGTAAAGCCGTCCCAGCCGCGCCCGATGAAATTCCAGCTTGCCGGTGGGCGCTTGTCTTCGTGCGGCTGCAGGATCTGCGAGGCGAGCGCGGGCGAAAGCGTAAGCGAACAGAAGCAGGAAATGGCGGTGGCAACTGCAATCGTGACCGCAAATTGCTGAAAGAATTGTCCGGAAATGCCGCCCAGGAATGCGGTCGGCACGAACACCGCGCACAGCACCAGCGCGATCGAGACCAGCGCGCCGCCGACCTCCTCCATCGTCTTGAGCGCCGCATCGCGCCGGCTCATGCCGTCGCGAAGATGGCGCTCGACGTTTTCAACCACCACGATCGCGTCATCGACCACGATGCCGACCGCGAGCACGAGACCGAACAGGGTCAGATTGTTGATCGAAAATCCCAACGCCGCCATCACCGCGAAGGTGCCGACCAGCGATACCGGTATGGCGACGATCGGGATGATCGCCGGACGCCAGCCTTGCAGGAACACCAGCACGACGATCACGACCAGGATCATCGCCTCGTAGATAGTCTTGATCAGTTCACTGACGGATTGCGCGATGAACTCGGTCGGGTTGTAGCCGATGTTGTAGTCGAGCCCTTTCGGAAACTCCGCCTTCAGCTTCACCATCGCATTGGAGATATTCTTGGCCGTGGCGAGCGCATTGGAGCCGGGCCGCTGGGTCACCAGCAATGCCACAGCCGACTTCCTGAGCAGGAAGCTGTTGGTGGTATATGCCAAAGCGCCCAGTTCGATCCGCGCCACGTCACGCAAGCGCACGGTGCGGCCGTCAGCACCGGCCTTGACCACGATATCCTCGAACTGTTGCGTATCCTTCAGGCGGCCGGTGAAAGTGAGGTTGGGCTGGAACGCGCGGTCGGCGATCGGCGGCTCGGCGATCTGGCCGCCGGTGATCTGCAGGTTCTGGGCGCGGATCGCCGCCAGCACTTCGCCGGCGGTCATGCCGAGGGTCGCGATCTTGTCCGGATCAAGCCACAGCCGCATCGAATAATCGCGCGCGCCGAACATCTGGATATCGCCGATACCATCGAGGCGGAGCAACTGATCGCGCACCTGCAGCAGCGCATAATTGCTGATATAGAGCTGGTCGAAGCTGTCGTCAGGCGACAGCATGAATACCACCATCAGAATGTCGGGGCTGTTCTTGCGCGTGACCACGCCGTTGCGCTGCACCTCTTCCGGCAGGCGCGGCTGCGCGATGGCGACGCGGTTCTGAACCAGCACCTGGGCCTTGTCGAGATCGGTACCGAGTTTGAAGGTGACCGTGATCGTGAGATTGCCGTTCGAGGTCGCCTGGCTGTAGAGGTACAGCATGTCCTCGACGCCGTTGATCTCCTGCTCGATCGGGGCAGCAACGGTGTCGGAAACCGTTTGGGCGGAAGCGCCGGGATATTGGGTGGTGACGACGACGGTCGGCGGAACCACTTGCGGATATTCCGATACCGGAAGCGTGGTGTAGGCGATCGCGCCCACGATCAGCAGCACGATCGACAGCACCATCGCCAGGATCGGCTGATTGATGGAAAGCCGGCCGAGATTCATGTCTTGCTGCCGGTCGGAGCGGCGGGGGCCGTGTGCGGACTGACTTTCGCCCCGACGCGCGCACGCTGCAGGCCATCGACAATCACCCGGTCTTCCGGCTTCAGACCTTCGCGGATCACGCGCAGGCCCTGATCGAGAGGCCCAAGCGTGACCTCCCTCGCCTCGACCGTATCGTCGGCCTTGACGACGAAAACGATCTTGCGCGATTGATCGCTCGCAATCGCGGTGTCCGGCAGCAGCAGCGCGTCATAGGGCGAGCTTCCGATCAGGCGGACCCGGCCGAACTGCCCCGGCAGGATCGAAAAATCCTTGTTCGGGATCACCGCGCGCCCGCGCAGCGTGCCGGTTGAGACATCCAGCCGGTTGTCGAGAAAATCCACCTTGCCGTCATGTGACGGTTTGGTTTCGCCGGTCAGTGACACCTGGACCGGATTTGGGTTCTCGCGCGAGCTGGGGCGCTTGCCTTCGAAATAGAGCCGGTTGTTCTTGAGATAGGTCGCCTCATCCATGTCGAAGTAGATGTAGATCGGATCGAGCGAGACGATCGAGGTCAACAGCGTTCCGCTGGCATTGTCGCTGCCCTGCACGAGATTGCCGACGCTGACGAGATGGCGGCTGACCCTGCCGCCGATCGGGGCCACGACATGGGTGAATTCGATGTTGAGATGGGCTGCCTTCAGCAGACCCGCGGCCTGCATCTCCGCGGCCTTTGCGGCCTGCAGGGACTGCCGGCGCTGATCGACAATGGAATCCGACACCGCCTGGGTTTGATTCAGGGTGAGCGCGCGGTCGAGTTCACGTTTTGCCAGTTCGGCCTTGGCGCGCGCGTCCGAGAGCTGGCCGTCGGCCTGCTCGGCGACGGCTTCAAAGGGGCGGGCATCGATCACGTATAAGAGGTCGCCGGGAC
>DATHHQ010000193.1:0-28280 GCA_035490095.1 Bradyrhizobium sp. | reverse complement strand
GTGGAGCATGATCTTGGTCGCGGCTTCGACATCCTTCTGGAAGAACTTCTCCAAAACGTGAACGACAAATTCCATCGGCGTGTAGTCGTCGTTCAGAATCAACACGCGATAGAGATTCGGGCGCTTTGTCTTCGGCTTGACTTTGGCGATAACGGACGTGGCAGGACCGCTGGTCCCCCCCGAGCGGTTCTCATTGTTGCCCATTCGGGGCGCAAATGCAGCGATGGCCGATCGCCCGGACGAATCAAATCTGAAAGTTAGCTGCAACATGGCACAGGCGTTCGAAATCCCACAGGAAACCAGACAGCGGCCGGGTGATGTTCTCCAGCCGGAGCCATCTTAAGAGTTCCCAGACACGTTTTCCAGATCGCCGTTCCCGGCCGGCCCGACCCCACCAACTGGATCGATAGCTGGAATATGGGTCAGGCTCCGGTTCGCCGCAAGCGCGCATATCCTGGTCCGATGCCACCTGCGGCAGGTCCGATTCCGGGCTCGACGATCTACCGAAGGTTAATCAATCCTGTCGCATTTGACAAAGCAAGCCCGCCGGTAATTTAGGTGGTGTTGACGATAGCCGCTGCTTTTGGGGCCGATTCGCCACTTGCGCGGCTATTGACCCAGTTTTCTCAGGGCAGGTTTACCACCTGTTTAGCCGCGACGACCGAAATGGGCATGGAAAATCCAACTTCGGTGACAGTCATGCTCGATGTATCCATTGCCAGTCATGTCCGCGCGGCAGCCAAACGCTTTGCCGGGGCCAATCAGGGCAATATCGCGGTGATCTTTGCCATCGCGCTGGTGCCCATCCTCACCTTCATGGGCGCGGCGATCGACTACAGCCGCGCCAATAGCGCACGCTCGTCCATGCAGTCGGCGCTCGACTCGACGGCCTTGATGCTCTCCAAAGACCTCACCGACGGTCGCATCTCCCCCTCTGATATCGAAGCCAAGGCGAAAAGCTATTTCACGGCGCTCTATACCAACAGGGACTCGACCGTCGTGAGCGACGACATCCATGCCACCTACCTTCCGAAAGACGAGACCACCGGGATCGCAAACATCGTGATCACCGGATCCGGATATGTAACCTCCGACTTCATGAAAATCGCCGGGTTCCCCCAGCTCGGTTTCAACACCGGTGCAACGGCCACATGGGGCAACGCGCGGCTGCGCGTCGCGATGGTGCTCGACGTCACGGGATCGATGGGGTCCGACAACAAGATGCCGAATCTGAAGACCGCAGCGACCAACATGGTCACCACGCTCAGTGCGCTCAACCAGAAAGACGGTGACGTTTACATTTCCATCATTCCGTTTTCGCGGGACGTGAATATCGGCTCCACCAGCCCGGCGGCGGCCTGGGTCACCGGCTGGCCCGCCTGGGAAGCCGAGCCCGCCTCGATCAAGACCACGAAGCCCGCAAACTGGAAGAATTACGGCCCTGGATCTGCGTGTCCGTTCAGCGGTCAATCCTTCACTTGCGTCTCCTCGCCGGTCAGCGGCAGCCCTGAGGGCGCGGACATGATACCCGTACAGCCTCCGATTCCGGACACCGGCACTTACAGCGGTTATATTTGTCCGGGCGTCGATGGTAGCGCGATTGGCAGGAGCAACTATTACAATGGCTGCTACAACAGCGTTGACAAGGGCACCACCACCACGCGTACAGATTTTTGCACGGGTAAAAACTGTAAATGCGACGCCAGCCACGGTGCGATAGGTGGAAGCGGAAGCACGTGCTCCTGCACCGGCAGCAATTCGCAAAAAAAATGCAGCGAAACCGTTCGCGATTACGACCACACCTGGATCGTCAACGATCACAGCACCTGGAACGGCTGCGTCACCGACCGCACGGAAAATTATGATACCTTAAATGACGCGCCCACGCTCGGCGATTCCGCCAAGCTGTTTTTCGTCGAACAATACAGCGGATGCCCGGCGGCATTGGTGCCGATGACCAATGTCTGGACTACGCTCACGGCCAAGATCACAGCGCTTGCTCCCGGCGGCAACACGAACCAGGCGATCGGAGGCGCGTGGGGTTGGCTCTCGCTGACCCAGACTGCGCCGCTCTCGGCGCCGCCAATCGACCCCGCCTTTACATACAATCAGTATGTGGTGCTGGTGTCCGACGGTTTGAATACCCAGGATCGTTTGTATGCCACCGCGGGAGAGATCGACGCCCGTCAAAGGATCCTGTGCGATAATATGAAGGCGCCGCCATACAACGTCACGGTCTTTTCGATTCAGATCAACACCGGAGCTAAGCCCGACGCCACCTCGGCCGTGCTGAGATATTGCGCGAGCGAAGCTGCAAACTTCCAGGAGATAAGATCGGCCGCTGATACCGCTGATGCGTTCAAAAACATCACCACGCAGATCGCGAAACTGCGGGTCACGCAATAATCCGGGCCTGCCCGGAACACGAAAAAAGCCCGGCCGCGAGGCCGGGCTTTTTGATTTCCGGAACGCGCTTCGATTAGTGAGCGGCGGCCGGGACGAACTTTGCAATCAGGCCTTCGTACGGCTTGAAGGTCTGCTTGGCGAGATCGGTGTAGAGCCCCGCGATCTTCTGCGACTCGGCTACGAGCGTCTCGTAGGCGGACTTGGCGTATTCGGTCTGCACTTCTAGCGCCTTGTCCAGCGACTTCACGCCGGACAGCTTCTCGACCAGCGACTTGGTGTCTTCAAACGACTTCTTGGTGTAGTCGCCATAGGCGGTTGCGATTGCCTGAAAGCCGTTCTGAAGCGTCGTTGCGGAGGCGACGACCGTCTCGAAGTGCTCTTTGCCGTACTGCTGAATGTCTTCAACTTTGACCATGATGGAGTCCTTTCCCAGACTATATGCGAGTGATTTCCGGGAGGTCCCGACTCCCTGGCATCTATTTATAGTGCAACGCACAATACAGTCAAGAATTTTTGTGCGACGCACAAAATTAGGGTGATTGGTGCAAATACCGGAGTCTCACGCAAGGGTTGATTAATCTTTTGGAAACCCGAGCCACCTAACCTGATTCTCGGACTTGCTCGCGTGCCGGACAAACAGTCTAAAAATGTTTGTGAACAGCATCTTAGCTGGAGTGGCGGCCCGCTTGGCCACCGTGGCGGAAAACCATGCCCCGATCGGGCGCCTTGAGCAGGTAAACGCGCCGACCGTCGGGCACAATTTGGCCTCACGAACCGGTGATAAGGCAGACATTGGGACGGGGAAGTTCATGCTTCGCACAACCTTCGCTTCCTCGCGTGTATTGCGGGCTTGCATTTTCGGGCTGGTCACGGTCACCGCCGGGGTCATTTTCACAACCGACAGTGCCGATGCGCGTCGCTCGCGGCATCGACACCACGCACGCCACCACCAGGAGGCGCGGGAGAGCTACAGCCCGGCGTTCTCCTCCATCATGATCGACGGCAACTCCGGCGCCACTCTTTCCGCCAACAATCCCGACGCCAGCCGCCATCCCGCGTCGCTCACCAAGATCATGACGCTTTATTTGCTGTTCGAGCGCCTCGACGCCGGCAAGATGAAGCTCGACACTGAAATGGATGTGTCCGAGCACGCCTCCGAGCAGGCGCCGACCAAACTCGGTCTGCGCCCGGGCCAAAGCATCGCCGTCGAAGACGCGATCAAAGGACTGGTGACGCGCTCCGCCAACGACGCTGCCGTCGTGATCGCGGAAGCCATCGCCGGCGACGAAGCCGATTTCGCCAAGCTGATGACCCGCAAGGCGCGCGCGCTCGGCATGACCAAAACGGTTTATCGCAATGCCTCCGGCCTGCCCGACGACGAACAAGTGACGACCGCGCGGGATCAAGCGACCCTCGGCCGCGCCATCCAGGAACGTTTCCCGCGTTACTACCGGTATTTCTCGACCACGGCGTTCAACTACCACGGCCATTCGATCCGCAATCACAACAAGCTGCTCGGCAATGTCGAAGGCGTCGACGGAATCAAGACCGGCTACACCCGCGCATCGGGTTTCAATCTGGTGACCTCGATGCGGCGCGGCAACCGCCATTTGGTCGGCGTGGTACTGGGAGGCCGCAGCGGCGGTTCGCGTGACACCATCATGCGCGGCCTGCTCGCCGAAAATCTCGAAAAAGCCGCGATCAAGCGCACCATCGCCACGATCACCGAACGCAATTCCTCGGACGCCAATGCCGACGTTGCCGAAGCCGACGCCGCATCACGACCGACACAGACGGTTCAAGTCCAAGGCGCAGTTCAGGTCGCATCGGCAGAGCCGCCCGCGGCGCCGCCAGCGCGTTCGACCGCACCGGCTACGCGATCACTCATCGCAGCCGCTGCGGCGGCCATACCGCAGCCGCAAGCCAGGACCGAGAACAGGACCGAGCCCGCGCCGTTTACCAACGGGGTGATTCAGGCTCAGCAGATCACTGCGATCCCCGGCTCCTCGGAGCCGATGAAGCCCGTCAAGGTGAAGACCGTCCAGGTCAAGGCCGGACAGACAAAGTTGGCGTCGGCCAGCCCAGCCCAGCCGGCCACACCGGTCACCAATACCCTATCGCCAGCACGCCCGGATGTGCCGGAGACATTGAGCGCGATGGTGGCGAAGACCGAAACCAGCAAGTCTGAAGTCGCCAAATCTGACATGCTCAGGCCTGAAATGCCGCCGCAGCCAGCCAATCACGGCACCGGAAACGGTATCCTCGGCGTGCTGCCGGCATCGAGCCTATCGTCCCCTTCCACGCCGCAGGCCCTGGCCTATTCCGATCCGACCCCCAGTCCGCAGCCGCAGGCCGTTCAGCAGAACGGAGCGATCAAGGCGGTCGCGCCGCATACGGGCTGGATCATTCAGGTCGGCGCACTGGATAGCGAAGACGAAGCCCGGCAACGCATCGAAGCGGCGCGCAGTCAGGCCCGCGGACTGCTCACCAAAGCCGATCCGTTTACCGAACCGGTGGTCGGAAAAGGCGACAAGAAACTGTTCCGGGCTCGCTTCGCCGGCCTCGACCGCGATCAGGCCGAAGCGGTTTGCCGGACCCTGAAGCGCTCCGACATCTCCTGCATCACCATCAAGAACTGATCGATAAGAACCTTCACGCCCGCCTGCAGCACTAGCGCGGGATGACTTTTCTTCGAATCGTCATCCCGCTCTATCTTTTTGTTTGAGCATGATCTCCGGGCAAACGCTTCACGTTTGTCCCGACGGAAAACCGGTCCCCACTTTTCCGGATCATGATGCAAGGGACCGCGCGCAAAGCGCGGCCCGATGACAGGCTATGCGCGCCTTCGCGCTGCAGCCCCGGCCACACCCCTCCGGTTGTTTTCCACATCGGTGCCCAGGCTCAACCTCTCGTCAAGACTTTGCGGCTAGAACTGCCAGACGAATGATCGACCACGCCGAACAATGGCGGGCGGCGACGGGGCGTCAGGCAGAGTAGAGGCCGAAGCAACTCGCGGTTCGTGGCGTTTGGTAGCGTTGCCGGAGTTAATTGTGATGCGTGCGAAGCAGAGTATCCTTGGCCTCGTTTACTCGGGCGGCGAGGTACGTCGACCCCCCCTGGTCGGGATGCAATTTCTTCATGAGCGCGCGGTGCGCACGGCCGATTTCGTCGCGCCCCGCCCCCGGCTGCAGGCCAAGGATCTGATAGGCCTCCTCGTCCGTCATTTTGCCGCTCGCCGCCGGGCGGCTCTGCCCCCCTGCCGCGTTTCCCTGCGCGTCCTGACGCCAGGCGGGAAACCTGCGGTCCAGATAGCTTTCAAGTAGCGCCACGCTCTCGGCGTCGAAGCCCGGCATCATGGCCGTCAGCTGCGACAGGTTGAATTCGCCAAGGGAATGGCCGGCATATGGCCCGGCCAGGATCTGGCCTGAGAGTTCGCCGCTGTCGTGATCGAGGCTCATGTCGAGAAACTGCGAGCGGACCTGCGAGGTCTGTCCCGGCGAGCGTTGTGTGCTTGAGCCCCCGAACATCCGGCCGATATTGCCGAACCCCGAAGCCCCAAAAGGCGACCAGCCCAATAGACCCGCGCCAAAAATGCCGAGCGGGATTGCGACCGCGAGTTCGCCCTTGATACCGGTAAAGGCGGCGACCGCGAGCGCCACCACGCCGCCGCCGATCTTGATCGCGCGGGCCAGAATGACGGGATTGGCCGCGCGAAACATCTGCAGCAGCGAATAAAGAAGTATAACGGCGACCACGCCGGCGATCAGGGTAGGCATGGACCTAATATAGTGGGGCCGGAGCTAAAAAGCATGCCGGTCGCCGCTCTCCTTTTTTGCGGGAAAGCCGAAACCGGGACCAGCACTGGTCTGTCTCGACCTCGGTAGCCCAAGTCAATTTTGACAGTGGCCCGTCTTGAAGTGCCGACGACTGTCCTGGCCGGCAGACCAACGCCCAGCATCCCCACTGGCAACCCGCCCGCCATGCTGTAAGCTTGCCGCCGGACTGGCCCCGGTCTTCCCCTGCCCGGCGGTCTGACCGCAACAAAAAAAGCCAGCTTTGGAGAAAACCCCCATGTCAGCTCCCACGAGCCGTGTCTCGTTCAATCGCCGGGCGCTTCTGCGCGCGGGCGCCGGCATGGCCGGCATTCTCGCCACCGGCCGCGCACCGGCATTCGCGCAAGCCCAGCCGAAAAAACTCGTGTTCGCGCATATCAACGCGATCCCGGAATCGGCCGCGGTCGCGTTCGACTGGATGGCGAAGGAAGCAACCGCGCAGTCCAAGGGCGCGCTTGACGTGCAGTTCTTCGGCAAGACCCTGATCCCGCAAGAGCTGGAGATCATGAACGCGGTCAAGTCCGGCAGCATCGCGATGGGCAGCCCGGCGGGCGCCGCCGCAACCGTGTTTCCGGAAATGGGCGCGCTGCTCGTGCCCTATCTGGTGAAGGATTATGCCTCGGCCTACGCCATGCTCAACGGGCGGATCGGCGACAAGATCAGCAAGGAAATCGAGGACAAGTACAAGCTCAAGGTGCTCTGCTATTTCGACTACGGCTTCCGCCATTTCTGGACCGCAAAGAAGCCGATCATCGAACCGAAAGACCTGCGCGGCGCGAAGATCCGCGTCCAGCAGGCCAAGGTGTTCGGCGATACCATCAACGGGCTCGGCGGCAGCGCCGTGCCGATGGCGTGGGGCGAGGTTATCACGGCCGCCAAGCAGGGTGTGATCGACGGAGGCGATCTGCCGATCGTCAATATGAAGGCGCTGAAGGTCTACGAGGTGTCGAAATATGCCTCGCTCACCTACCACAATTACGGCCCGACCAACGCGGTGATGAATCTCGAAATCTGGAACGGGCTGTCGGCCGAACACCAGAAGCTGATGATGGATCTGTCGCGCGCCGCGCAGGAGAAGATCCGCGAGATGACCGAGTCGGTCGACAATTTCGCCAAAGCCAAGTCGGAATTGGAACCGTTCGGCATGACCGTGGTGGAAGCCAAGGTCGACGAGTTCCGGAAAGTTGCGCAGCAGAAGATATGGCCTGCCTACAAGGGCCAGTACGGCGCATTGTGGGACGAGATCGAAGGCTTCAAGGCCTGAGTGAGCGGCGGGGCCGGAGCCAGATCTTCGGCCCCCAAATTTCGTTCCCCCCGAGCCAAGCCTTCTGCCCACAAGCCCTCAGCCCCTCGCCCGCCCCATCAATCTTCCGGAACTCCATCGCGCATGCTGCGAATACTCTCAGCCGTCCCGAAATTCACGGTCACGGCGCTGATCATCCTTGCCATCATCAACCTGCTGGTCGGCGTGATCCTGCGCTATTTCGTCGGCGCCATAACCGACTGGCTCGATGTCGACCCGGTGCCGTTCACCTGGGTCGAGGAAGTGGGCGAGTTGTCGCTGGCGTGGCTGACGCTGATCGGTGCTGCGATCGGCATCCAGTCGCGCTCGCATTTCATGCTCGCCGTGTTCGTGCATCGCCTGCCCGAGACCGCGCAGCTCTGGATCCACCGTTTCAATCACGCGCTGATATCAGGCGTCGGCCTCCTTGCTGCGTGGTACGGCTTCAAGCTCTGCCTGCTCAACCGCACACTCACGACGCCCGGTCTCGAAATCAATCTCGCCTGGCTCTACGCGTCTTCCGTGGTCGGCGGCGTCCTGATCGCCGTCTACGGCTTCGCGATGATGATCTCCCCGCTGCCGCAAGGCGAACCCCAGCACTGACCGGGACCATTCATGCTGCTTGCGACTGTCGCCATCGTTTTCGTTGCGCTGATCCTGCTCTCGATGCCTATCGTGTTCGCGCTCGGCGTGGCCGGCATCGCGGGGCTGTGGATCGGCGGCTACCCGATGCAGCAACTTTCCTCCGCGCTGGTGTCGGGATCGCAGAGCTGGGTGCTGCTTGCAATCCCTGCCTTCGTGTTCGCCGGCAATCTGATGGAGCGCTGCGGCATGAGCCACGCGCTGGTGGAACTGGCGCGCGCCCTGATCGGCTGGGTCAAGGGCGGGCTCGGCATGTCGGTGATCGTGGTGGCGTATTTCTTCTCCGACATCTGCGGATCGAAAATGGCGGAAGTCTCGGCGCTCGGCTCGGCGCTGATGCCGCCGCTGACCAGGGCCGGCTACGACCGCCGCGATTCAGCCTCGCTGATCGCCGCCGGCACCGCGATGGGCATGTTGGTGCCGCCGGCGATCTTCATGATCGTGATCGCGCAGGTCACCAACACCTCGGCGGTGGCGCTGTTCGTCGCCGGCTTCATTCCGGCTGTTGTCATTATGCTGTGCCTGATGGCGGTGGTTTATATCCGCGCGCGCCAGAACGACTGGCCGGTCGATTCCAGGCCGAGCCTCAAGCGCCTCGGCCACGCGGCACTGCACGCCGCCGTGCCGATGGTGGTACCGTTTGTGATCCTTGCCGGCTTTATCCTCGGCATCATCACCGCGACCGAGGCCGGCGCCGTGGTCGCGGGTTACGCCTTCCTCGCCGCCAAGCTCTACTACCGCAATGTCTCCTGGCGCGAGATGGGCAAGATCGCCTACGACAGCGCGATCCTCACCGCAGCGGTGGTGTTCCTGCTCGCGGTCGCCTCGGTCTATCAATACCTGATGGGCGTGAGCGGCGTGCCGCAATTGCTTGGCCAGGTGCTCGGGCCACTGAAAGCGCACCCGTGGCTGTTCCTGATCGGAACCGCTGCCATGAGTTGCCTGTTCGGCATGGTGCTGGAGGGCCTGCCCGCCGCGGTCGTGCTCATTCCCGTGGTGTTTCCAATCGCCGAAACGATGGGCATCGATCCGATCCACTTCAACATCGTGCAGACCGCGGCGGTCGGCATCGGCCTGTTCCTGCCGCCGATGGGCGTCGGGCTATTAATGGCGCTGCGCTTCGCCAACCTGAGCGTCGGGCAGCACTTCCGTACCTATGTGCCGTATATGCTGGCGCTGTTTGCCGGGCTGCTGCTCATCATCTGCATCCCGGAGATCAGCCTGACGCTGCCGAGGCTGGCGGGGCTGATCAAATAAGGCGCCGCGCGGAGGCGGTCGCACTGAAACCCATGACGGTCCTCGCCCGCCAAAAAAACGGGCGAAGCGAAAAGCCGCCTTGGCACAAAGCTTATTATCCTTGCATCTGACCGCAGCCGGATAGGCTTCCGGGTAGGTTTGGAGCACGCGATGTCGGTGCAGGGATTGATAACGATGCCGAGCAGCTACGGGCCGAAAGACACGATGAGCAGGCTGGAGTCCGCGGTAAAGGCAAAGGGCATGACGGTGTTCGCCCATATTGATCATGCCGCCGGCGCGACGGAGGTTGGTCTGCCGCTGCGGCCGACCGAGGTCTTGATCTTCGGCAATGCCAAAGCCGGCACGCCGCTGATGCAATCAGTTCAGACGATCGGGATCGACCTGCCGCTGAAGGCGCTGGTCTGGCAGGATGCTTCGGGCAAGACATGGCTGTCGTACAACGATCCTGCCTGGCTTGCGAAGCACCACGGGCTGAGCGGCGAGACGGAGGCCGCGGTCGGCATGATGACTGAAGCGCTCGATGCCGTAGCGAAGACCGCAACCGGGTAGTGCCGGGCGCATCGAGATCACTTCATCTGCCCCAGCAACTTGGCCGCGCCGCTCCCGGTCTTCGACATCAGCCGCAACGCCTCGCGTCCACCGGCGGCATAGGCCGCCGCCGCGCGCAGCAGCTCGCGCAATTGCGCCGCGGCGCCGGGATCGAACCGGCACCACGCGCCGCCGGTCAGACGCGCGATCTCGCGGAACGCCTGCTCGGCGACGTCGTCATGCCCCTCCTGAAACATGAAAACCGGCACCTTGAGCAGGCCGAGTTCCCCCGCCTTGGCACAGAGCTCGTCGACCGCCTCCTCCATGGCGTCGCCGACGAACACCACCGCGCGAACCGCGGAGGCCACCGCCTCGCGCCGCGCCTCCGACAACACCTTGCCGATCTGGGTATTGCCTCCCCGGCAATCGATCTTGCCCATCAATCTTGCCAGTTGCGCGCTGTCGGAAATCCACCCCGTGGCGCGGCACTCATTGAGGCCGCGATAATAGACGAGGCGGATATCGAGGCTGCCGAGGGCCGCAGCCTCGCGAAACATGTCGGCCTGCAGCGCGCAGGCCATATCCCATGTCGGCTGCCGGCTCATGGTGGCGTCGAGCGCAAAAACCAGCCGGCCCTTGGCGCCGGCGGCATGAGGCGACATCGCGCGGGCCTTGGCGACAAAAGCAGCAATGTCTTCCGAAGCCGACGGCGTCGCCTTCGGCAATCGGCCGGCTTTGCCGGACTCAGCCTTTTGGCCTGCGGACACTTCGCCTGCGGATTTGGATTTGGTCGGTTCGCCTGACATGAGCGCTCGCGAATTGCAGCGAGTCTTATGTGGGCCGGGATAAGGGAGCGGTCAATGCGCGACGACCACGCTTGTTCCGGTCACGCCGGACATTGATACGGCCTTTGGATCGGGGCGCGATGCCGGCCGTCAGTTCTTGATCGGCGCGTAGAGCGCAACCGGTCCCGGCTCGGTGATTTTCGGCGTGTTGGTCTCGACCGGCTTGAGCGGGCTGTCGTCCTCGAGGAACCTGTCGAGCATGCCCTGAATTGTGGTCTTGACGGTATCGGGACCGCGGTCGCTCATGTCGGTGTGCTGGTAGCCGGTCTGCACAACCGTAATGCCGGACTTCTCGCAGACTTCCTCATTGGGAACGACACCGGGATCTGCCTTGAACACCGGATCCTTCGAACGGAACGACAGGATCTTGAATTTGCCCTCCGTCATAAACGGCACGCGCAGATTGTCGAGCGTCACAACCTTCTTGATTTGATCGGGGTACATCTTGGCGAAGTACATCGAGATGTCGCCACCCATGGAGTGTCCCACCATGGTCAAACGATCATAGTCCGCGTTCGGCTCGACCTTTTTCATTTCATCGACCGCAAAGCGGATGTTGGCAATGCCGCGTTGGTACTGTGGCAAGCGCCCGACATAGAGTTCGCCGACTTTCGTCACCATCGGCGGATCGGTCGGCAGATCATGCTGGATGCTGATCGCCAGATAGCCGCGGGCGGCAAAAATGTTCGCCAGGAAAGAGTACTCGGTGAATTTGACGGTGTTGCCGTGATTGAGGATTGCCACCGGCAGCGTAATCATGCCGGCGTTCGCCTGCATTTCCTTGTCGCGCCGTACGGCAACATCGACGGCGACCGGACGGTTGCCGCGTACGGGATCGTTGAACGTAAGCGTCTCGTGGCGGATCGCCCATTTGCTCGCGGTGAAATACGCGATGGTCACCAGCGCGGAAAGCGAAACCAGTATGGCAATTCCACGTTTCATGTTGTCGTCCTCGGCGCCGCGACCCCTATGGCCTATGTCCCTGCTCGGGACTCTGCGGTCCCGTGTGCATCTTACATGTCACGCAGGCGTGACAGGAAGAGTAAATTTTGTGAAGTCACCGCCTGATCGTTGTGCGACGCACTCTCGAATTGTGCAGGTGCACAAATGAAGGTCCGCCACCCGGTCTACTTTGGGACGGCTTAAATAAAGGTTTTGTTCAACACTTAGGTAAACGAATGGTGAAAACGTGGCGCGTGGCAGATTGTTCCATGGCGCGCAGTACTGGCTTACCGTAATACCTCAGACGCCCAGGATATCGTGGACCTCGAGCGGCTTGTCGACCTGCATGAACCATTCGGCCCGGTTTGCGGCGCGGCGGCGGCCGCGCTCGTCGAGCGGCAGTTTCAACTGCCGCAAGAGGCTGGTGACCTCCTCGCGCGCCGTCACGTGGCCCATGCTCGGACGGGTGCCGAGTGTGGTTTCGTCAAGGTCGTCGAGCGCGGTCAGCCCGCGCGGAAAAAACTCGCGGTAAACCACCCGTTCGGCAAAACCATCGATCGAGCGGAAGCCAAGCCGGAACGACAAATCCTTGAGACCATCGGCGACGAGCTGCTTGTTGCGCGATCCCAACATCGACAGCCGGTTGCGGACCACGATCCAGTCGGTGCTGACGCCGTCGAGCTGGCGGCGCTTGCGCCTGGTATCGCGGACCATCTCGGCATAGTGGCTCTCGCCGGTCACGGCATAGGTCGCGGGGTCAACGGTCCCCAGGACGTCGAAGTCGAGGAAGCTGTCGTTGATTGGCGTCACCAGGGTATCGGCCATCGAGTGCGCCAGACGCATCAGGTAGCTGTCGGACCCGGGGGTATCGATCACGATGAAATCGAAAGTCCGCTCAACCGCACTCACCGCGTCCATGAATTGCTGGAACTCGGATGATTCGTTGTCGGCGATCTGCATGGTCTCGCCAAGCTTGATGCAGCAATGCACCGGAAGTTGCAGATCGAGGCCGGTGCGACGCGCCCAGGCGCGACGGTTGTTGATGTAACGGGTGAAACTTTGCTGGCGACAATCGAGATCGATGGTGGCGACGCGCTGGCCTGCCTTCAACAAGGCCACAGCAATGTGCAGGGCGGTGGTGGATTTACCCGAACCGCCCTTCTCGTTGCCCAACACAACGACGTGTGCGGAGCCCGATTGCCCCTGACTCGTTTGCATCAACATGATTTGACCCCTGCGAATACTTTCAACTACGCGCGACCGCGGTCAAGTGAAATGCGCAGCGACTCATTCGAAACATTCAACGTGTGCCTTAACGATGAATCGCAGGCGCGACTCGGCAGTGCTTCAGGTCTGACGCAGACGCAACCGACGGCTAGCCGCGGTTGGCCCGAGACCGAGCGTCGACTGACTGCTTGGCGACGACGCGCCGGCTTTGATAAGGTGGCGCTTCCCTCCGCAAGGTCAGAAGCCACCGCCTTCCTGATCGCACCAGAACGAGTCCAGATGTCGCGAAGCCCCATGATCGTCCGTACGGTCCCTGCATTGCGGCGCGCGCTCGATAGCCTGCGCCTGAAAAGGGCGACCATCGCGCTGGTGCCAACCATGGGAGCACTCCATGACGGCCACGTGTCGCTGGTTCGGCTGGCAAAACGTCGCGCCACAAAGGTTATCGTCTCGATCTTCGTCAATCCCACCCAGTTCGCGCCATCCGAAGATTTCGGTTCCTACCCGCGAACCTGGAAAGCCGATGTCGCCAAGCTCGCCGCCGAGAAGGTCGACCTGATCTGGAATCCGGACGTCAAGACCATGTACCCGGACGGCTTTGCCACCAGGATATCGACCGAAGGGCCGGCTACGGCAGGACTGGAGGATCGCTTTCGGCCGCATTTTTTCGGCGGAGTCGCCACCGTGGTCGGCAAGCTGTTCACGCAGTGCCGTCCGGACTTCGCAATTTTCGGGGAAAAGGATTTCCAGCAACTGCGGGTGGTGACGCGGATGGCCCTCGACCTCGACCTCGGCGTCAAGGTGATTGGCTCGCGAACCGTGCGTGAGCGCGATGGCCTCGCGATGTCTTCGCGGAACGTCTATTTGTCGCCGGAGGAACGGCTGATGGCGCCG
Source organism: Bradyrhizobium sp. (assembly GCA_035490095.1). Taxonomy (GTDB): domain Bacteria; phylum Pseudomonadota; class Alphaproteobacteria; order Rhizobiales; family Xanthobacteraceae; genus Bradyrhizobium. The sequence continues at coordinate 14,424 of DATHHQ010000193.1, read as the reverse complement.
ACGCTCTATCGCGCCATGAAGGAAAGCGCCAAACATTTGCGGGCGGGCGAGGACATCGAGGCGGCGATGGCCGGCGGCGCTGAACTCATCACCAACGCCGGTTTCGTCCTCGACTATTTCGAGGCCCGGCACGCCGACACCCTTGCGCCGGTGGCCTCGGTGAAGGACGGGCCGGTGCGAATTCTGGTTGCGGCAAAACTTGGAAAGACACGCCTGATCGACAATATCGGGGCCTAGCGTGGGATGACTTTTCTTCGAATCGTCATCCCACGCTATCTTTTTGTTTGAGCATGATCTTTTCGGAAAACCGGTACCCACTTTTCCGGATCATGCTCTAGAGTTTTTCCCATTTCGATCGAAGCGAAACGCGGCTCTAGATTCTTGATTTGACGCGTTTTATTTGACGCGTTTTCTTGACGCGAACCGGCCTCCACCCCGGATCAAGTCCGGGGCAGGCTTCGCTTGAAAAACGCGCTGAAACAGCCCGGGGTTTACAGCAGCCCGAGATCGCGCAATTCGCGGCGCAGCGGCTCGGGCATCGCCGCAACGCCGGCGCCCATGGAACCCAGATCCGGCGGAACGTCGCTTTGGGCGAAATAGCGCCAGCCCTGGAACGCGCGCATCGGCCGCGGCAGCACCGCAACCACTTTGGGCTGCATCACCAGCCGGCATCGTCCGATCCCGTCGCGGTCGCGGAACGGCTCGATCGCGAGGATTTTTTCGCGGGCCGCGATTTCTCCCCGGATGACCCAATAAAGCGAGCCGCCCGCCACCAATTCTTCACCGCGTTTCGGCGTCATCCGGGTGATATGAATATGGTGACGCGGCAAGCCTTTTTGCTTCGCGGTTTGCATGCGCTGGGCGACCCAGCTCTTGAGTTCCTTGACGGATTCGCAGCCGACGGCAAGCTTGATGAGATGAAGCGGCATGATTTCGAAGTTAGCGGTCAGCGACGGCTTTTGAAAGCGTCAATCATTCGCCGCCCCGGAAGCTGACGCCGGGGGCGCAAGCTGAACCGGTGCGGCCGCGGCACGCGAGGGCTTCGGCGCCGCCGGCGGCTTTTTAGCCGCCCCCAGCGCGGCGGGAGATGCGCTTGACGTCGTGCGCGGTGAAAGCAATGCCGCGTTCGCCGCCGATGCCGGTGTCGTAGTCGAGGCTGGCGCCGATGCTGACGCCCGCGACGGCGATGGACCCGGCTCAGGCGTCATGATGTTGACGGCGGGAGTCGAGGCTGCCGTGGGAAATTCGGCATTGGTGGGCTTACCGGTGGGCACCGATGACAAAAGCGCCGCCACCGGCGCTGCCGCGGGCGCGTTCCACGACGGCGCGTAACGCGAAATCAGGGCGTCGTACGTCCGCTCGGCCATGTTGACCACGATCTGGTGGGAATCCGTCAGGGCCCGGAAAGCCGCGCATTGGGCGGGCGTACATTGGTCCCGCGCCATCAGCACTTGCGCCATCAGCCCATACCGGTCGCGCTCGATCGCACGGCGCAGCGTCAACAGTTCGTACGTCATGTTCTTGTTGGCTACGGCGGCATCGCCGAACGCGGTCAGCCGGGTGATCTGAGAGCCCGCATAGGATACCCCCGCGGCGACGGATTCGGCGGAACCGAACAATGCCTTTTCGCATGCCGCCAAAACGGTCTCTCCCGCCAGATCGTCGATACACGACAGTGCCGGCAGCACAGCACTGGTCTGCTGGAGCGATCTGGCTTCACCCGACGCGGCGCGATCGCCCGGACCGAACGTGCGCATGGTGGCGGCGACCGCGATGCCGATGGCCAGCAACGTAATTACGGTCAATGCGCCGTTGGCGACCGATTTCTCGGCGCGCAACAGCGTGATCAAAAGGATGATCCCGAAGAAACCCGCCGCGGCCAAAGTCAGCCACATCGGAAAGGTCGGCGAACGCCAGAGTTGATCAAATGATGTCGTCCAGGCCCAGTTCATGCGCGGTTTCCTTTAACGCGGCATAGAACGCACGCGGCGGAAGTGAGTGCCGATTCTCCCGCACTCAGCTTACCGCATATTGCATAATGCTTCTGCGATCCGGGCCTTTTGACGACAAGTGAAATCTGAACCGTCACCAGGTCATGGGCGCAGCTCTTAGGAAATGTCGAGCTGACTTTCCTTGGCCACCCGTTCAAAAGCCTCGGTCGAGCTTTTGATCCGATACTGGCAGTCATCGCCGTCGGTCGGAAGCAGCCGGATCACCTCATAGGTGCCGCTGGCGGCTGGACGCGCGACATTGCTCGCAGTGAAATAGACGGTCTCTCCAACGGTATATTTATGCTTCAACGCCCTCTCCCATCACGCAAAAACGTCGGCCATGCCCACGGTCCCGCTGCAATGGCCGACTAAAACCCCTGTGGCAGCCTATACCACAGGGCAAGTCGCGTTGGCCAGTTACATCCGGACATAGCCAGTAGGAGAATTTTGCAGGTTTTTCAGTACGATAAGCACGCTCCCGCCGGTCGCGGATGAATCTATCCTCCGGTCGTCAGGACCCCTCCCCCCGACGGCTCCGGGCGCAACGCCGTCCCAAATTCAGACAGTCTTCCAACTCCCTTTCAGGCTGCGATGACGGCCAACGTCGCGCATCGCGGGACTACACCATCTCGAACTTCTCGATGACGATGGTTTCGGCGAGGCCCGCGGTGGTCCACTCCTGAAAGGCCGGCAGCGACATCATCGCATTCATGTAGTCCTGTGCCTCAGGTGCCACCTCGATCGCATAAGTGCAAAAGCGATGCACCACCGGCGCAAACATGGCGTCCGCGCCGCCAAAGGCTCCGAACAGGAACGGCCCGAATTGCCCGTAGCGCTCGCGGCAGTCGATCCAGATCTGCTGAATGCGCGCGACGTTGTCGCGCGCATCAGCCGACAACGCGATGGCGCCGACCGGCCGATGCAGGTTCATGCCGCATTCGTTGCGCAGCGCCATGAAGCCTGAATGCATCTCCGCTGAAATCGAGCGCGCATGGGCGCGGCAAGCGCGGTCCTCGGGCCACAGCTGCGCTTCCGGAAACCGTTCGGCGAGGTATTCGATAATGGCCAGCGAATCCCAGATCGTGACGTCGCCGTCGATCAGCGCGGGAACCTTGCCCGAACGTGTGAAACCAAGAATCCGCTTCTTGTCGGCATCACCGGCATAGAGCGGGATAAAAACTTCATCGAAGGCGATATTGTTGGCTCGCAGCGCCAGCCACGGCCGCATCGACCACGACGAATAGTTCTTGTTGCCGATGACGAGCTTCAAAGCCATGCGAGACCCCCTTTTCGCCTGTCATCCTGCCATAGCGCGTGGGAAACCTCCAACCCGCCGAGATGGGCCCCCGTCGCGGTTGCCGCGATCGGTCATGCATGCCATGCATTCACAACCGCCGGGGGATGCAACGTGGGTGCATATTCGGTCGATATTCTAGCGGTCGGCTTCTTCTTGCTCGAATGGACGGTGTACGCCGTCACGCTCGAGCATACCGCGTATGGGCGCAACAGCCTGTCTGCCCGCATGCATGCCTATCGCGAGATCTGGATCCGACGCCTGCTCGACCGCGAGGCCCGCATGGTCGACACGCAGATCATGGGGTCGCTGCAAAACGGCACGGCCTTTTTTGCCTCCACCAGCCTGCTCGCGGTCGGCGGCGCGCTGGCTCTGCTGCGATCGACCAACGAAGCACTGGGCATCCTGGGCGCATTGCCGATCAATCTCAGTCCCTCGCCCGCGCTTTGGGAGATTAAATGCGTCGGCTTGATCCTGATCTTCGTCTACGCGTTCTTCAAATTTGCCTGGGCCTACCGGTTGTTCAATTACGTCGCCATCTTGCTCGGGGCGATGCCGCCGGCCGCGCAACGCGACACGCCGGAGGCCGAAGCGCATGTCATCAGGACGACAGGATTGTTCGAGGCCGCGGGCCGGCATTTCAATCGCGGCCAGCGTGCGTTCTTCTTCGCGCTCGGCTATCTCGGCTGGTTCGTCAGTCCCTGGGTTTTGTTCGTCACGACGGCGTTGGTCGTGATCGTCACCTGGCGCCGGCAGTTCGCCTCGGACGCCTGGCGCGCGATGGGGGGCTAACCCTCATCCTCGCGCTAAGACGAGCCCGAAAAATCCTGCGGCGTGAAGCTGAGATCGAGCACTTTCCACTCACCGTATCTGTCCGCCGGCAACATCGCGTAGGGCTGGCAGGCCTGCAGGGCGCCGATCGCGCTTTGCATCAGGGCGGGCCCTTTGGCCGATGCGCTGGCCTCGATCAAAATCGGCTCCGCCGCGAGCTTCCCTTCAAGCGTCATGAACACCCGCAGCTTGATGCTGATCTTGTCGGAGGGAGCGACCGATGCCGGCAGCTTCGCGCAGGTCCTGAGACGACGTCGAAATTCCGTCACCAGGCTGGATGCTACGTCGGCGGCCTTGGACGCCGGAGCGTCGAATGGATCGCCAGCCCTGGCCTGCGGCAGGCTCGGGGGCAGCTCCAGGGGTAGCCCAAGCATCACATGATACTTGATGGAAAGATCAGGCTCCGGAGGGGTGTAGCCGACCGATGGAAATGTCGATGGCGACTCGGACTGGGCGTTCGCCTGTTGGCTGTTCGGACGCGGTGTCCACAATGCCGCCTGCTGTTGCGGCGGCGCCGCAGCCTCCGGGAAGGCGGCAGGTGGCGGGGAACTTGAAGCCGCGGATTTCGAAGCAAGATCAAAGGCGTCCGAGGGCTGCGCTGTGGGCGCCGGTGGTTCTTCGTCCTTCGGCGGCGGCGCGACCTCGGCGGGCGAAACGATATCGACCACGATCGGCTCGGCCGTGACCGAACCGAACGGATGCACCTCGGCAAACAGCAGGACCATCGCCAGAACTGACAGATGGCCGATCGCCGATGCTGCGATGCCTGAGCCTATGAACCGCCCTGGTTCCACCGTGCTTTCAACGTTTGGAAGTCATCCCGAGCCGCCAGCATAGCCGGGCAGCGGCGCCGCGTGGATCATTTTTTCGACAATTTCGAGCAACGCCGGTTCGCCCACCTCAATCCCATTTCGGCGCGAAACCGAAATCGGTGAGCCGGCCTTTGGTGCTGGCCATCTGGGATATCTGGTGCATCTCGTCAGGCGACAGCGCGAAGTCGAAAATGTCGATATTTTCCGACAGCCGTTCGATTCGCGACGTCCGCGGTATCGCGGAAACATTCTGCTGCACGAGCCAGCGCAGGCAGACCTGCGCAGCGGTCTTGCCGTGGGTTTGCCCGACCTGCGCCAGCGTCTCGTCGTTCTTGATACGCCCCTTCGCTATCGGACTATAGGCGACGACGGCCATGCCGTGACGCGCGCAGGCGTTCAGCACCTTGGTCTGGTCGAGATAGGGATGGTATTCGACCTGATCGCACACCAGTGGCTCGGAACAGGCGGCAACCGCCTCGTCGATCAAGGCCACGGTGAAGTTCGAGACGCCGATGTGCCTGCTCATACCGAGCTTCTTGACATGCGCCAGCGCGCCTAACGTCTCCGCCAGCGGCACGTGCGGATTTGGCCAGTGCAGCAGCAACAGATCGACCTCGGAAAGACGCAGCTTTGCCAGGCTCTCCTTGGTGGATCGCTCAAGATCGTTTGGCGCGAAATGGGTGGTCCAGATTTTGGTCGTCACGAACACCTCATCGCGCCTCGTACCCGAAGCACGCAGGCCCTCGCCGACCTCACGTTCGTTCTCATAGACCTGAGCGGTGTCGATGTGGCGATAACCGAGCCTCAGCGCCTGCTCGACCAGGCGTGCGCAGGTTCGCCCACGCAGTTCCCAGGTCCCCAGACCGATCGCGGGGATTTTTGCGCCGTTAGCCTCAACGAATAGCATCGCGGGTACTCAGACAGGTTAGACCCATTATGTCCTCCGGCGGTCGCGCTGCCAACATTGCAAGGGCGTCACCCTTAAGAAGGGCTATACGCTGGTCGCAAGTGCGGCAAACACCGTCTCGGGGGCATGGGCAATCACGGCGAGCAGCGCCCGCGCCGGTCCGCGCGGCATCCGTTTACCCTGCTCCCAATTCCTGATGGTCTCGACCGGAACGCCGAGCCGGCTTGCGAATTCCAGCTGCGTCAGGCGCGCGCGCCGGCGAAGCTCGCGAACCGCCGGAAGCGCTTCCATTCCGGCGGGCGCCACCGAAGCGGTCGCCAGCGCGGCGGAAGCCATCACCGGTGCGAGCGGGAACTCCTGCCCGTCCCGCAGTTCGACGATCCGTCCGTCCGCTTTCAGCCGCAAGCGCTGCATGCTCGACCCCACCAGCGGAATAGTCGGCGATGCGCCTTAAGGTCTGATTAACGATGCGCCGCCCGCGGCGTAGCGGCTAGATGTGGGATGAGATTAGGTTGGGGCCACGACGACGGCGCATTTTTCTTCTCGCGCCCGGACGCAGCGCAGCAGGAGTGCTGCGAGCCGGGGTTCACTCTACTTTGCATGGGGTTGTTTTCGCGATTTTTTGTCCAGGCCCTGCCGTGCACCGCCGAAGGGACGGTATGGCCGGCTTCGCTCGAAAACGCTATTTCAGCCCGAACCACAGCGTCGCGATGCCCAGAAACGAAAAGAAGCCGACCACATCGGTAATGGTCGTGACAAACGTTCCTGACGCCACTGCCGGGTCGGCGCGCACCCGCTCCAGCACCATCGGAATCAGAATGCCGCCAAGCGCGCCGGCAACCAGATTGCACAGCATCGCAAGGCCTATCACGACGCCAAGCGCTGGAATCTTGAACCAGGCGACCGCGGCAATACCGGTGATGACGGCGAACGCGAGACCGTTGACGAGGCCGACCAGACCCTCGCGCATCACCACGCGAAATGCATTGTTCGATCCGAGTTCGCGGGTGGCCAAGGCGCGCACCGCAACCGTCATGGTCTGGGTCGCGGCATTGCCGCCCTGGCTGGCGACGATCGGCGCCAGTACCGCCAGCGCCACCATTTTTTCCAGCTGGCCCTCGAACAGGCCCAGCACCGAGGACGCCAGAAAGGCGGTGGCGAGGTTGACCAGCAGCCAGTTGAAGCGGCCCTTGGCGATGGTCCAGACATTGTCGGATAATTCTTCGTCGCTGGTGACGCCGCCGAGCGCCTTGAGGTCCTCATCGGCCTCTTCCTCGATCACGTCGACCACATCGTCGATGGTGATGACCCCGACCAGCCGGTCCGTGGTATCGACGACGGGGGCTGCGACCAGATTGTATTTGCCGAACAGCCGCGCCACCTCTTCCTGGTCATCCATGACGGAGACGCGGCGGCGGTCTTCATCGATCAGGTCGGCGAGCGGAACCGGCCTGCGTGAGCGCAGCAGCGCGTCCAGCGACACCGCGCCCTGCCAGTGCTGCGCCTTATCGACGGCGTAGATTTCGTAGAACCGGTCCGGCAAGTCTGGCGTGTCGCGCATGTAGTCGATCGCCTGCCCCACGGTCCAGTCCGGCGGCACGGCAATGAACTCGGTCTGCATCCGGCGGCCTGCCGAATTTTCCGGATAAAGCAGGCTGCGCTCGAGCGCGTCGCGCTCCGAAGGCGGCAGCTTTTCGAGGATCTCGACCTTGTCTTCTTCGTCGAGGCCTTCAAGCAATTCGACGGCATCGTCGGATTCCAGTTCGCGAACACCCTCCGCGACCGTCTCCGGTTCGAGTTCCTCGAGGATTTCCTCACGGACGGAGTCGTCGACTTCGTTCAGCGCCGAGAAGTCGAAATCCGCGCCCGTAAGTTCCACAAGGCTGACACGGTCGTCCGGTTTGAGCGCCGCGATCAGGTCGCCGAGATCCGCCTCATGGAGTTCCGCGACGATTGCGCGCAGAAAAGCCGTGTCGGCGGTATCTATCGCGCCCGAGATTTCTTCGACAAACTCCGGCCGAACGTGGCCGTCTTCGTCGCGCATCGGAAGCCGGTCGAGCACCGACGCATCGGCGGAATTGGCAACGTCCACATCATCGGCCATGCCGCGCCTCGCCGGTTTGACAGAATTGCTGAACTCGTCTGAGTTATCGCCTCAGGCATTACCCAATGGGCAACACCAAGCGCAATGATAAATATGCGACGGCCAATACGGGTGCGGAGGTTCGTGAACGCGCTTGCGGCTGCCCTACTCGCCTCGATGGCCGGGGCGGCGGCGCGGGCGGCCGACTGTCCGCGCAAAGGGACGCTCGGCACCTCGCGGATTCTTGGCGTCGATGCCGCCAACACGCCGCGGGTTGGGCTGAAGAGCTTTCCGCAGACACTGCCGCTCAGGGATCACGAGGTGGTGCTGACGTTCGACGACGGCCCGTGGCCTCCGACTACGAAGCGGGTGCTGGCGGCGCTGGCTGATGAATGCGTGCGCGCGACGTTCTTCCTGATCGGCAAGCCGGCTTCCGAGCATCCAGATATGGTGCGAAGGATCGCGGCCGAGGGCCACACCGTCGGGCATCATACCTGGCTGCACCGCAGCCTGATGCAAATCCCGCCAGACGAGACAACAGAGGAAATCGACCACGGTATTGCCGCGGTTGAGCTGGCGCTCCACGGTGTCGCGAGCAGCACGCCGACCACACCGTTCTTCCGGTTTCCCGGCTTCGAATCCACACCGGCCACGCTTGAGCTGCTGCAATCGCGCGGCATCGCCGTGTTCGGCGCCGATCTGTGGGCGGGTGATTGGAAGCCCATGACGCCGAAGCAGGAATTGAAGGTACTGATCGATCGGCTTAACCGGGCCCGAAAGGGGATTATCCTGCTGCACGACCCCAAAGCGCAAACCGCGGCGATGCTACCGCATTTCTTGCGCTATCTGCGGGACAATCAATATCGCGTGGTCCATCTGGTGCCGGCTGCGTCCGGCCTCGACACCGACCACACCCCCTGAGCCCATGTTTCCATGTTACGAAGCCTCGTTGGAAACACAGCTCACTGGGTGAGAAAGCGCTCGAGGTCCGTGCGGGGCGCGAGAGCCGCATCTTCGTCGATTGTCAGCTCGATAGGCCTGGAGAAAGCGCGCGCCAATCTGTTCGTCGTCTATTCGCGCTAATTCGCAGCGCCGATAGGCAAGACCAGTCGATGACAACAGAAGAACTGCATCGCGTGCTGATCGAGCTTCAGTTCCTGATCCGTGAATTGCTTGGCATCTGGGCGAGTTTGCGGCCCTCTATGCCGCCCAATTTGGCGAAGCACCGTCGATAACTCGCTCGCGGCAGCGGCCTTCATGAAAAATGGCGCGACGGACCGTATTCCAGCCTTGGATTGGGCCCAAAGCCATGGTTTGCCAAGTGATACTGTAAAGATTACGCGGAATTGAGGTCGCATTCATGGCGCCGCGTGTAATGATCAGATCAGATAGGATGCATGACGGTGTTTCATGGTCGGTAATGTGTTGTTGGGCGTCCGGATGCGGTTATGGACCGCCTTATGCCTGGGGCTACTGACCTGCATCACCGCATCAATTGCGTCCGCGGCCGATTGCCCCGGCCATCCCGATGCGCTCGGCACCTCGCGAACGCTGGTGATTGATCCGAAAGCGCATCCCCGCATCGGAGCGATGAATTATACCGAGACGCTGCCGCTGAGAGATCACGAGGTGGTGCTGACGTTCGATGACGGCCCGCTGCCGCACAACAGCGATCAGATCCTGGAAATTCTCGCCTCGCAATGTGTGAAGGCGACCTTCTTCACCGTCGGCCGCATGGCCCAAAGCTTTCCCGAAGGCGTCCGCAAGGTCCGCGACGCCGGGCATAGCGTCGGCACCCACACCCAGAATCATCCGACGAGCTTCGACAAATTCTCCATCGAGCGGGCCCGGCAGGAAATCGACGACGGAATCGCGTCGGTGACTGCAGCGCTCGGAGATGGTGGCGGGCTCACCCCGTTCTTCCGGCCGCCTGGCTTGCGGCGCTCCCCGGCGGTTGAGGACTATTTGGCATCGAAGGGTATCCAGCTCTGGAGCGCCGATTTTCCGGCTGACGACTGGCGGCATGTTTCCCCGTCGCGGGTCTATGAACTCGCGATGAAACGGCTCGAAGCCAAGCGAAAAGGCATTTTGCTGCTGCACGACATCCAGGCGCGAACGGTCGTCGCGTTGCCGAGGATTCTGCATGAGATGAAGGCCCGGGGCTATCGCATCGTCCATGTCGTGCCTGCAACGCCGCAGCAAGCGAACACGCCGACCGAACCACCGCAATGGCAGTTGCATCCGCCGTCGGAGACGGTGGCGATTTCGCACTGGCCAAGAATCCCCAAATTCGTCTTTGCCGATGCCGGCACGCTCCCCGCTCCCTCGTTGCAGGATTCGGGGTGGCATGACGGACAGTTGCTACGGCTTGCGGAGCCGCTCGATCGCACCAGACGGCGTGCGCGCGGAATTCCGTTGCCGCCGCAAGCGCCATGGCCCCGGCTGTCGCCGAACAAGCTGGGGAGTGCTGCGATTGTCCTGCCGGTACCGGCGCAGAGCATTTTCGAATTCCAGGAAAAGCCGCGCGCGGCTCTGCCAGCCGTCGCACCATCCTCACATCATGCGGAACAAACGCTCCCAGCCGGACCTGAAGCGAACGGCCTGGAAAGGCTGATTTCGGCCGACGCCGATGATTCCCGGCGCGCGATTCCCGGAAGCCTGCCGGTCGTGAAACCCGGCCTGCTGCGCGCGCCGATCGGGACGCGCTGAGCTATTGCATCCGAACCAGGAAGCTCGCGACGGCTCAATCCGTCACGATCTTTGAAACGCATAGCACCACGACCAAAGCGAGAAACAACAGATCGATATACGATTTGACTTCGCCGTCCCGGCGGAGAACCCCGACATCATTGACGATGTGCTTGCGCGAGGCTGCTGCCGCAGGGCCCTCCCCTGTCAGTCCCGAGAGGCGGCGCGCCTCGAGCTCGAGCCGCTCAATGCGCTGGAAGAAATAAAATGACCGCAGCGCGGTCGCCGCGCGCATCAAGGCATAGACCAGCACGAGAATCGCGACCACCGCCCGTTGCTGATATCTCTCCATGAAGTTCAAACTGTAATAAACCAGCGCCAGAAAGACGAAATTGGAGAGAAACCGGTAGGCGTAACCGAGGAATTTCATGCATCTGCTCCGATCGATGATCAGCCGGGTAGTTTAGGTCGGACGCGATCCGAGGGACGCCCACGGCAGGTCAGTATCCCGCCACCGCCTTTGTCGATGTATGCCTACGTTGTTACAGCAAGGCAACGGATCAGCGGCATTGACCGGTTCGAACTGCCGGGATTCGCCTCACCACCAGCACGCCTTAACTCCCTGCTCTCGGCCGGCAAGGTACTCTGCAAGATTTTCTTGGTGCGCTCGCAGCGCTTGTCAACTTCCCGACATGGGATTGATTTCATTTAGTTTTTTTGACTTCACAGAATCGATGTATCCCGATTTGTGTCTCAGATTGTATCCCAGATCTTCGAAGATCGTTTCAACGAATTGGCGGGCGAGCGAAGACCGCGCACGTGCAGCCTCCATTGGTTCGCGCCTTTAAAGAGTCACAGCCGACCAGAAGCGATGTCCACCGAGTCCGATTGACCCTCCCCTGATAACGGACATGCATCAAACGCGCTCGCGATTGCGAATCGCGCCGGTGTGCGGCCTCCGAACCCCTTCCCTGGGCTGATCTGCCATCTGATCGTCTGCTCTGCGGCTGGAGCAATCCTTTGAAAGTGCTGCGCGAGCGATTTTTCTCGCTGCGCCGCAGCAAACAAAATGAGACTAGCGGTCAAGTTACCATGCATCCTCGCGGCCGCGCGATGCGCACTATCCGCTTTCCGCGGAAGGGCGGAATAGAATCGATCACGTTCAATGCGCCGTAATCTCCGCGCAAAAGAACATCGACGAAACGCGAATGGGAGGAGTTCATGTTGAAGGGCAGTTTGTGTCTTGCCGCGCTGGCGAGCCTGTTTATGTCGAGCGCTGCTTTCGCTCAGGAGAAAATCAAAGTTGGCGTTACCGCGACCTTGGAAGGCACATACACAGTGCTGGGCGAGGACGGCATCCGCGGCTTTCAGACCGCGCTGAAAAAATTCGGCACAAAGGTAGGCGACAAGCAACTCGATTTTGTCATCGCCTCCACCGACGCGACGCCCGACTCCGCGGTGCGCGCGGTTCGCAAACTAATCGAGCAGGATAAGGTACAGATTTTGCTTTCACCGCTGTCGGGCGATGAAGGCATTGCGGTCAAGAATTTCGCCAAGACCCACCCGGAATTGACGTTCGTCAACGCCGCGTCAGGCGCGCAGGAAACCACCTATGTCGATCCGGCGCCAAACTTCTTCCGTTACAATATGGACGGCGCGCAATGGCAGGTCGGCCTGGGCAAATATGCCTATGAAACCAAAGGCTATCGGAAGATCGCGACGGTCGGCGAGGACTACTCTTTCATTTACACGCAGGTCTTCGGGCTGGTGCTCGAATTCTGCGGCGCCGGCGGTAAGGTCACCAATCGGCAATGGGTTCCGCTCGGAACCAAGGATTTCGCCTCGGTCATCGCCGCGCTGCCCGACGACGTCGACGCGATCTATCTCGGGCTCGGCGGTGCCGACGCCGTCAACTTCCTCAATCAATACCAGCAGGCGGGCGGCAAGGCGCATCTGCTCGGCGGCTCGATCATGGTCGACCAGACCATCCTTTCGGCCAAGGGCAACGCCAAGAACGCGCTGATCGGCACGCTCGCCGCCAGCGGCCAGGCCGACACCTGGGAAGATCCGGGCTGGCAGGCCTTCGTGAAGGATTATCAGGCCGCTTTCCCGCCGGAGAAGCGCTTCCCGAGCCCGTCCCTGCTTGCAACCAATTATTATAACTCGACGATGGCGTTAATTATGGCGCTCACGAAGGTGAACGGTGACCTCGGCGACAATCAGTCCAAGCTGAAGGCTACGCTGGCTTCACTTGAAATCGATGCGCCCAACGGGAAAATCAAGCTCGACGCCAACCGGCAGGCGATCGGCACCAATTTCGTCACCGAAGTCGTCGACGATGGCAAGGGCGCCTTGTTCAGCAAGGTCGTGAAGGTCATACCGAACGTGAACCAGACGCTCGGCTACGACCCGGCGGTATTCGCCAAGATAGGCCTGCCGAGCCGCACGGTTCCTGAGTGCAAGAAGTACTGAAACAGACCGGCCGGCCAGGGCCCTCGGCGTTGGCCGCCCATTCTCAAAATCCCGACGTTCGAGCCGCTCTCGAACGCGCCCTTGCATTCTCCTCGCGAATGATCAACCTTATAAAAAACAATAAGACACAATTCGCGGGAGGAATGCATGAGCCGGGCTCTTGCCGTCTTTCACGGCCATTTCGGCCGCGCGACGGTCTATCAGCTCAATCGTCCCTTCAATGTACACGCGCATCGCGAAGGGCATCTGATTTTCCATATTGGCGGCACGCCGGGCTGCGTGGAAGTGCTCGAGCAGCCCAACCTGCTCTGCGAAGATACCGTCGTCGCGGTCAATCCCTGGGAACCGCACAATTTCCTGCCGAACGATTTGGCAAACGGGGCGCTCTTCCTCGTCCTCTATGTAAACGCCGAGTGGTTCGCGGACGTTCGTGGCCTGCGTTTTGGCTGCACCAAATTCAAGCGCACCTCGACCCTGGACCAGACCATCCGGCACGCGGCGGCAATGATTTGCGGCGCTCCATCGCTCAAAGGTCTCGACGGGGAACTGCGGGGTCTGATCGACGCTTGCCACGAAGAAAGCTGGCGTCAGGCGGAGGCCTCGCCGGACGGTCGTGCTTGCGCCGCAATAACCGACTTTCGCGTACGCAAGTCGATCAAGCTGCTGGCGGAAAGTGTGAGCGCCGAGATCGAGCTCGATGCGATTGCGCGCGAGTCAGGCCTTTCGCGCCCGCATTTCTACAAGCTTTTCCGCACCCAGACCGGCGTCACGCCGCACCTCTATGTCAACACACTACTGATGGAAAAAGCGCTGGACTCGCTGGTGACGACCGAAGCCTCTATCGCCGACATTGGTTTCGACCTCGGCTTCTCGTCCCAGAGCGGATTTGCCCACTTCTTCGCCGCCAATGTCGGCATGGCCCCAACGGACTATCGGCGCGCCGCCAAGGTTCTGAGGGCCTGACCGGCGAAGCGGGCGCGCGAAAGCATACTGGCGATCAAGTCCGGGCCGCGCCAGCCGATAGGATGGCGACGGATGCAGACGGAGAACGACCGTCGCGCTTGGGGAGGACCAGGGCCGACATGGCGTCGAACGTTTCAGCCCTTCATCGCGCATCGGCTGGCGCAGGCCGGGCGCCCACCTGCGCCGGCGCCCTGACAGAGCATGGACGGCGCTCATGACAAAGTTCATCGAACGCAATCCGCTATGGGCGTTCGTCATCCTGATCGCAGTCGCGGCGGCGCTGTGGTTGATTTTCGCGACCTGGCCGCAAGGTCTGGAGGACGCCTTCGGCCGGAAGAAGGTGTTCCTCAGTGCGGTTTTTAACGGCATCACGCTCGGCGGCC
>DATHHQ010000192.1:0-6384 GCA_035490095.1 Bradyrhizobium sp. | reverse complement strand
ACCTCATTGACCATCGAGGGCGTTCGCATTGTCGTGGACTCCGGCGTGGCGCGGGTGCCGCGCTATGAGCCCGACATCGGCCTGACGCGGCTGGAAACCGTGCGTGCCTCGCGCGCCGCCGTCGATCAGCGCCGCGGCCGCGCCGGACGTACCGAGCCCGGCGTGTGTTACCGGTTGTGGGATGAGCCGCAGACGGCGTCGCTTATGGCCTACACCCAGCCCGAAATCCTCAGCGCCGATCTTTCTTCGCTGGTGCTTGACCTTGCGCAATGGGGCGTCAGCGATCCCTCCGCGCTGGCGTTTCTCGATTCGCCGCCCGCACCTGCGCTGAAGGAAGCGCGAAGTCTGTTACGTGAACTCGGTGCGCTCGACGGCGATGGCCGGATTACTGCGGAGGGCAAGAGCCTGCGCGCGCTGGCGTTGCCACCGCGGCTGGCGCGCATGATCGTGGACTCGCACCGCCTGAGCGCGGGCGAGGACGCCGCCGAAATTGCCGCCGTGCTGACCGAGCGTGGGCTCGGCGGCGACGGCGTGGACCTTGACGCACGGCTCGATCAATTCCGCCGCGACCGCTCGCCGCGCGCCAGCAGCGCACGCAACCTCGCGCAACGCTGGGCGTCGCAGGTAGCGGCGAGTGAGAGCGTGACGGCGAGGTCGGCGGACGCGGGCAATGTCGGAGCAGTCGGGCCTTCTTCTCCCTCCCCCCTTGCGGGGGAGGGTCGGGGAGGGGGGGCTCCAAGCACGGCTTCCATTGGAGCTACCCCCACCCCCGACCCCTCAGAGCGGGTGTCTTCACCCGTCTCGTCCCCGCAAGGGGGAGGGGAGCAGAGAGGCTCCCAACCAAATAAGAGAGAACAGCCCCCGCAAGGGGGAGAAGAACTCTCCACCGGCGTCATGCTCGCCTTGGCATTTCCCGACCGCGTCGCGCGCAACCGCGGCAATGGCAGCTTCGTGCTCGCCAATGGGCGTGGCGCTGCTGTGGACCAGACCTCCGCGCTGGCGCGCGCGCCCTATATCGCGGTGGCCGAATTGACCGGCACCGCTGCGAGCGGGCGCATTCTTCTGGCGGCGCCGATTACGCTCCCGGACATCGAATTGCGCTTCGCCGATCAGATCGAGACCGCGGACGAGATTTCGTTCGATCGCGCCGCGATGGCGCTGCGGGCGCGGCGCAAGCGAACCCTGCACGCCATCACGCTGTCGGAGGCACCGCTGGCGCTGTCGCCTTCAGCGGAGACCGCGCGGGTGCTCGCCGATGGCTTGGTCGGCTCCGGTCTCGACAAGCTGCCGTGGTCAAAACCGCTGCAGCAATGGCGCGATCGGGTGATGTTCTTGCGCAAGGCGGAACGCGAGGTGTCACAGAGTCCGTGGCCCGATCTGTCCGACGATGCGCTCGCGGCGCAACGCGAGGCTTGGCTGATGCCGACGTTCTATGACAAGACTTCGCTGAAGGAATTTTCCGCCGGCGACCTGTCGGATGCACTGATGACGCTGCTGCCCCGGGAATTGCGCGCGCGGCTCGAGCGTGAGGCGCCGACGCATTTCGAGGCACCGACCGGCACCATGCTCGCGATCGACTACGAGGCCGAGCAGGGCCCGACGATTGCCGTCAGATTGCAGGAATTGTTCGGGCTCAACACCCATCCGTCGATTGCCAAGGGCGCGGTGCCGCTGGTGCTGGAGTTGCTCTCGCCCGCACACCGGCCGGTGCAGGTGACGCGCGATCTGCCGGGCTTCTGGCGCGGCAGCTATGCGGCGGTTCGTTCCGATCTGCGCGGGCGTTATCCGAGGCATCCCTGGCCGGAGGATCCGGCGAGCGCGATGCCGACCCGGCGCGTGAAGCCGCGCGGGACATAGGGGCCAGGCCGTCGGCATCCGTCGCCGCCTCGCTCCGCTCGTTGCGGGGAGAGGTAAAGTGGCTTCTGTTAACCCCCCACTCACCCTTTTGGCCAAGTTTGTAGCCGTCGCCGCCGCCGTTCATGGCAGTTTGGTGGCCGACGTGGTGATATCGGCGGACCCTCTGTTTCGAGTGTGGCGTAATGCGTAACATAATGATTATTGCCGCGTTCATAGCGGGCCTCGGCACCATCATGGCGCAGGTGGCGGACAAGATGACGGCAACGCCCGCGTTCGCCAATACCGCGTCCCATAACGCCGCCCCCGCCGAAACCTCTGCGCAGGACGGTGTTCGCAGCATCAGCCTGCCGCGCGACGCCCGCGGCCATTTCCAGACCGAAGGCCGGATCGATGGCCAGCGCATCGGATTCATGGTCGATACCGGCGCATCGGTGGTGGCATTGAACGAAACGTCGGCGGCGAAGTTCGGGCTCCGCCCGTCCCGTGGCGATTACAACGCCACGGTCACCACCGCCAATGGAACCATCAAGGGGGCGCGCACGCGGCTGGCGCTGGTCGATATCGGCGGACTGGTGGTGCGCGATGTCGATGCCATGGTGCTGCCCGACGAAGCGCTGTCGGAAAACCTGCTCGGCCTGTCGTTCCTGTCGAAGCTGAAACGGTTCGAATACGCCAACGGCAAGATGGTGCTGGAGCAGTAAGGCTGCCTCGCAGCCTTTAAGCATGCCGCAATTAATCGCCACAAAGCGGCTGTCCCGCCTTCCGCTGCGGCTGCGCATTGGCTAAGGCTGCGGTGCTTTCCTTATCAATTTCGCGACGAGGCCATTTGAATGTTTCCGAAGCCGAAATCCGTGCTGGTTCCGAATACCTATGCCTATGAATCCGAGCCGATGGTGAAGGCGACCGGCTTTCGCGAATATGACGCGCGCTGGCTGTTCGGCAAGGAAATTAACCTGATGGGAATTCAGGCGCTGGGCATGGGGTTAGGGGCGCTGATCGTGGAACTCGGCGCCAAACAGGAGGTCGTTACCGGGCATGATTTCCGGGGCTATTCGGCATCGATCAAATATGCCCTGATTTCGGGGCTGCTGGCCTCTGGCTGCAAGGTTCACGACATCGGCCTGTGCATGACGCCGATGGCCTATTTCGCGCAGTTCGAACTCGACGTTCCCTGTGTCGCGATGGTGACGGCATCGCATAACGACAACGGCTGGACCGGCGTCAAGATGGGCGCCAATCGTCCGCTCACCTTCGGCCCCGACGAGATGAACCGCTTGAAGGAAATCGTGCTCAATGCCGACTTCAAAAATAAAGTGGGCGGTTCGTATCAGTTTCACGAGAATTTTCCGGCGCGCTACATTGCGGACCTCACCAGGCGGCCGAAACTGAAACGCAAGCTGAAGGTGGTGGTCGCCTGCGGCAACGGCACCGCGGGAGCATTCGCGCCGCAGGTGATGCAGGCGATCGGCTGCGAGGTGGTGCCGCTCGATACCGAACTCGACCACACCTTTCCGAAATACAATCCCAATCCCGAAGACATGGAAATGCTGCACGCCATTCGCGACGCGGTGCTGGAGCACAACGCCGATGTGGGCCTGGGCTTCGACGGCGACGGCGACCGCTGCGGCGTGGTCGACAATACCGGCGACGAGATTTTCGCCGACAAGGTCGGCGTCATGCTCGCGCGCGACATGTCGGCGATCACGAAGAACGCGCAATTCGTGGTCGACGTGAAATCGACCGGGCTGTTCGTCACCGATCCGGTGCTGCAGAAGCAGGGCGCCAAGACCACCTATTGGAAGACCGGCCACTCCTACATGAAGCGCCGCACCAATGAATTGGGGGCGCTGGCGGGTTTCGAGAAATCCGGCCACTTCTTCTTCAACGCGCCGCTCGGCCGCGGCTATGATGACGGTCTGATCTCGGCGATTGCGGTCTGCGAGATGCTCGATCGTGCGCCCGGCAAGTCGATGGCGGACCTGAAAGACGCGCTGCCGAAAACCTGGTCGTCGCCGACGATGTCACCGCATTGCGCCGACGAGGCCAAATACGGCGTCGCGGACAGCGTGGTGAAGCATTTCGAGGCGATGCAGAACAAGGGCGAGAAGGTTGCGGGACAACCGATCCGCGACCTTGTCACCGTTAACGGCGTGCGTGTCACGGTCGAGGATGGCAGCTGGGGGCTGGTGCGGGCGTCGTCCAACAAGCCGGAACTGGTGGTGGTGGTCGAGAGTCCGGTCAGCGAGCAGCGCATGCGCGACCTGTTCGAGGCAATGGATTCAGTGCTGCGCACCCATCCCGAGGTCGGCGAATATAATCAGAAGATCTGAGGATCTCGCGAAAGCTGCGTTTCCCCTACGCGTCGCGCACGGCATATACCGCCGTCATACCCCGCGAACCCAAGGGGTATCCAGTACGCCGCAGCTTCTCGATTCATCGCCAGCACTCTGGAATACTGGATCACCCGCTTTCGCGGGTGACGACAACAGTGCTTGTTTGCAAGATCGTCCGCTTTCGCAGGTGATGACGCTGCTTACGCCGCGCGCACGGATCCTAAGAAGCTGTCGACCTCGAGCTTCAGCCGTTCGGATTGCGATGACAGTCCGTTGGCGGCGTCGAGCAGCTTCGACGCGGAGGTGCCGAGTTCGCCGGAAGCTTTCGCGACCCCGACAATGTTGTCATTGACGTCTTTGGTGCCGTTCGCCGCCTGCTGCACGTTGCCGGAGATTTCGCGTGTCGCCGTTCCCTGCTGCTCCACGGCCGCTGCTATGGCGTTGGAGATCTCGTTGATTTCGGCGATGGTTCCGCCAATCGACTGGATCGCGCCGACGGCTTCGCTGGTCGCGGCCTGAATGCTCTGGATCTGCGTCGAAATCTCTTCCGTCGCCTGCGCGGTCTGGTTGGCCAGCGCCTTCACTTCGCTGGCCACCACCGCGAATCCCCGGCCGTGCTCGCCGGCGCGCGCCGCTTCGATGGTGGCGTTCAGGGCCAGCAGATTTGTCTGGCTGGCGATGTTCTGGATCAGCGTCAATACTTCGCCGATCTTATGGGTGCCGGCTGCTAGGCCCTCGACCACGGTGTTGGTGCGGCGGGCCTCGTCGGCCGCTTTTCCGGTAACTTTGGCGGAGCGCATCGCCTGTTGCGCGATCTCGCTGATCGAGGCTGTCAGCTGCTCGGCCGCCGAGGCGACCGTTCCGACATTGAGCGAGGCCTGAGTAGATGCAGTGGCGGCCGCAGCCGTCTGTCGCGCAGCTTCGCCGCTGATGCCGCTTATCGATGAGGACATGCCCTGCATTTCGCGAGCAGCCACGGCGACGGCCTCGACGATGTGGCCGACCTTGCGCTCGAACTCGGTGGCAAGCCGGCGCAGCGCCGCGTCGCTTTCCTGTTTGGCTTTCTGGTCGGCTTCCGCACGGTTGGCGTTGGCACGAGCCTCGGCGGCCTGCGCAACGCCGGTCTCGGCTGTCTTCCGCGCGGTCGTCTCGAACAAGCGCGCGAGCTGATGAGCGACCCAGACCAGCACGCCAGCCTCCACGATGAGAATGCCCGCGTGTAGAACCACGCGTCCGAAGTCGGCCGCGCCGGGGAATACTGCTGCCGGAAGGATGAAGTTCAGCGCCAAATGATGCAGCGCGACGGCGACGGTTCCGACCAGGATTGGCCGATAATCGCAATAGGCGACAAGGCTTGCCAGCACCGCGAAGAAGTACATGTGCACGTCGATCTGCCAGGCATGCCCCGACAGCTGGAACGTGAATACCGAAACCCCGCCCATGAGCGCGACGGCCACGACGAGGTTGGTCGAAAGTCCATTGCCCGTGGTGCGCCACGAAATCGTAGCGGCTGCCGCGAACGCGACCATGAGGATAGTCGGCATCAGCCAATCGGCGCCGCGCGCCATGCCGATCGCCGCCGCGACCGGGACATGCAACCAGAGCAACCCGATCAATGCTCTGCTGGCGGTTTCGCGTAGAGCGTCGAGATCCTTGCTGCCGGTATTCATGTTCAGATTTCCTTGTCGGTATTGTTGAAGCAGCCGGCGACGGCTTGCGGATTGATGGTCAGCCACGCGCCGGCCTGGCGCAAACGGCTCAGGCCTTCATGATCGTTGGGTCTGACCACAAGCAGGGCGGTAACGGCGGTCGTTCGCACGATCGCGGCGTCAGCCGAAGCAGTGGCCTCGAAAATTTGTTGGGAACTCCACCACGGTGGAAAGGCAACCGCCACAACCGCGGCGCCGGGAGGAACCTGGAGCGACAGCGCGGCGACCGCACCAACGCTTGCGAGCAACAGAGCCGCGGCATTGAGCCAGGCCGGCCACCAAGACGTCGTGATGTTCTGTGCCCGCCCCATTCAGAACGGAATATCGGAACAAGACTAATTGCAGGTGAATTTCCCAGGCCCGCAAAAAATTACGGGAGCGCCCGCGTCACGCTTGCATCGCAAGCGCGCTGGGATACTCGGATACCGCTTGCGCGGATGTTGATGGCAATATGATCGATCAGGTTACGCCGCCGGCACCGGCAA
>DATHHQ010000191.1:0-9761 GCA_035490095.1 Bradyrhizobium sp. | reverse complement strand
CGGTCCCCCGCTAGCTTCGGAATCACGCCCAACCGGCCAGCCATTGTTAATGAAGCAGTTTCGCAACAACGTCATCCGCGCCGGACTGGAAGCGCTTTACTTCAGCGGGGCACATTATCTCCTGCGACCAATTTTCGCGGGCGTCGGCGCCATTTTCATGCTGCACCATGTCCGCCCACGCCGTGACGCCGAATTCCAGCCTAATCGACATCTCGAGATCGCGCCGGAATTTCTCCGCGCCATGCTGACGCACCTTCGGGCGCGTGACATCGATGTCATCACCATGGGCGAGGTCCATCGGCGATTGGTCGAACATGAATTTTCGCGACGCTTTGCCTGCTTTGCTCTCGACGATGGTTATCGTGACAACAGAGACTTTGCATTGCCGGTGATGCGGGAGTTCGAGGCGCCGTGCACCGTCTATGTCGCCAGCGATTTCGCACAAGGTACCGGCCGGGTGTGGTGGATCGCGCTGGAGGCGGTGATCGCCAAGGCCTCTTTTATCGAAGTCCCGATCGATGGCACCACGACGCGCCTCGATACCTCTACGCCGGCTGCAAAACGAACAGCGTTCGACCGTTTGCACGACTGGCTGCGCGGGTTGCCCGGCGAACATGATCTCTGGCGCGAAATCGGTGCGCTGTGCGCGCGCCACGGCGTCGATGAAACCGCGATTTGCCGCGAACTGTGCATGTCGTGGGATGAACTGAAACCGTTCGCGGACGACCCCCTGATCACGATCGGCGCGCATACGGTCACGCATTGCAATCTTGCGAGGCAGACCGAGGAGGTCGCTGCCCACGAAATGGCGATCAGCCGCGCGCGGATTGAAGACGTGCTGCAGCGTCCCGTTGTCGATCTTGCCTATCCCTATGGCGACAAGACCGCCGCCGGCCCCCGCGAGTTCGCGCTGGCGCAGGCGGCCGGATACAAGACCGCGGTGACGACGCGGCCGGGCATGATCTTTCCCGAAAGCGCAGGGCATCTGATGGCGCTGCCGCGGGTTTCGCTCAACGGCAACTATCAGGACACGCGCATTTTGCCGGTGCTGACCTCCGGCGCCGCCACCGCGATGTGGAACGGCTTTCGGCGCATCGACGCGGCGTGAGCTCACTCGACGCTCCTTCACTTCCCTTCTCCCCTTGTGGGAGAAGGTGGCGCGGACGAAGTCCGTGCCGGATGAGGGGTTGCGGCTGATCGATAGATCCAAACCCCTTCACCCGTCTTCGCTCCGCGAAGCCACCCTCTCCCACAAGGGGAGAGGGGAAGAGTCCCTTCCTTGACTCATCCAACCCCCGCGCCCAAAACCGCTGACAAAATCAAACGGAGGGCGACATGTTCAAGGATCTGTTTTCGCTGAAGGGCCGTGTGGCGCTGGTGACCGGGGGATCGCGCGGCATCGGCAAGATGATCGCTGCCGGGTTCCTCAGCCACGGCGCGGCGAAGGTCTACATCACCGCACGCAAGGCCGGACCATGCGAGACGACCGCCAAAGAGCTGACGGCTGAATATGGCGGCGAATGCATCGCGCTGCCGATCGATATTTCCACCATGACGGGCATCGGGATGCTTGCGGCCGAGATCGGCAAGCGCGAGCCGAAGCTGGATATTCTGGTCAACAATGCCGGTGCGGCGTGGGGCGCGGATTTCGACGAGTTTCCGGAAACCGGCTGGGACAAGGTGATGAACCTCAACCTCAAGACGCCGTTCTTTCTGACCAAGGCGCTGGCAGCACCCTTGCGCGCTGCCGCCACCGCGGATAAGCCCGCCAAGGTCATCAACATCGCATCGATCGACGGCATCTTCGTCAACCCGATGGAGACCTATTCCTACGCCGCCAGCAAATCGGGCCTCATTCACCTGACGCGGCGGATGGCCGTGAAACTGATCCGCGACCACGTCGTGGTGTCGGCGATCGCACCGGGACCGTTCAAGTCGGACATGAACAAGGCGGCGCGCGACAACGCCGACGAGGTGTCGAGGCGCGTGCCGGCCGGACGGATTGGTACGGATGAGGATATGGCAGGAGCGGCGATCTATCTCGCCTCACGCGCCGGAGATTACGTGGTCGGCGCCACCATCGCGGTCGATGGCGGCATCGTCTACGCCAACCCGGGCATCAAGGGCGATGGGTGGGATTAGAGGCAGAGCGTGGGCAAAAACGGTGTCGTCCCGGCGTTCGCCGGGACGACGTGGGACTCACGTCTCGATCTTCACATATTCGAAATCGCCCGGCTTGTTGTCGATCCCGACCTTGGGCGGTGAAATCCAGGAGGCGAACTCGCCGACGCCGGTGACCGGAATCATCAGGGAAGCGATGAAATCGCCGTCATCGGTGGAAGGAAGCCATTCGCCCTTTCGCTTGTTCCAGGTCGCGTCGTCGATCAGCACGCCGTCCGGCGTGGCGTGAATATCCTTGAACTCGCCGATCTGGCGATGGAACGCGACGTTCGGCAGCGTCAGCTTGAAGTCGTAGCCGGCCGTTGAGATGATCTTGTTCCAGCGCAGCAGGCCCTTGACGCAGTCCTGCGTGTAGTCGTCGCGCAGCCGCATGTTGAGCGCGGTCAGCGCCGGCTCGTCGACGCGCCTGATCTCGCCGTTCACCAGCTTGAGCACCGGATACGTGCTGTTCTGCAGCCGGTGGTCGTCCTTGATCTGGGTCTCGTGGAAGCGGCCCTTGACGCCGGCATTGAAGGCGTTCGCCGCGTTGGTGGAAACCTCCGAGCCGAACAGGTCGAGCGAAAGCGTGTAATGCAGGTTCAGCTTCTTCTGGATGGTCGGAAGATCGACCACGCCGAGCGCGCGGACTTTTGCGACATCGGAGGGATCGCTGATGCCGGCGGCCTTCATCGCCTCAACGGTTCGCTGCACGACCCGGCTGATGCCGGTCTCGCCGACGAACATGTGATGCGCCTCCTCGGTCAGCATGAAGCGGCAGGTGCGCGACAGCGGATCGAAGCCGGACTGCGCCAGGCTGTGCAGCTGCATCTTGCCGTCGCGGTCGGTGAAGTAGGTGAACATGAAGAACGAGAGCCAGTCGGGCGTCGCTTCGTTGAAGGCCCCGAGCATGCGCGGGCTGTCGGCGTCGCCGGAGCGGCGGCGCAACAGATCGTCGGCCTCCTCGCGGCCGTCGCGGCCGAAATATTTCTGCAACAAATAGACCATCGCCCAGAGATGGCGGCCTTCCTCGACATTGACCTGAAACAAATTGCGCAGGTCGTAGAGCGAGGGCGCGGTCTTGCCGAGATGGCGCTGCTGTTCGACCGAGGCAGGCTCGGTATCGCCCTGGATCACGATCAGGCGGCGCAGCATGGCGCGATGTTCGCCCGGCACTTCCTGCCACGCCGGCTCGCCGTAATGCTCACCGAACGGGATGACGCGGTTCTCTTCCTGCGGCGCGAGCAGGATGCCCCAGCGATAATCCGGCATCTTCACGTAGTCGAACTTGGCCCAGCCGCGCGGATCGACCGAATAGGCGGTGCGCAAATACACCAGCGATTGCTGGAAGCCTTCCGGCCCCATGTCACCCCACCAGTTCATGTAGCCGGGATGCCAGCCTTCCAGGGCTTTGAGCACCTGCCGATCCTCGCTGAGATTCACGTTGTTGGGAATCTTGGTGCTGTAATCGACGTTCATGATGTTCATGGCGTGCTCTCCCGTGTTCGGTCTCGTGTCCCGGACGCGGTGCAGCCCGAAGCGGTGCGCCGCAGAGCCGGGATCCATTCAGTGACGGTGTGGGTCCCGGTTCTGCAGCGCGTCACAAGCGTGCCGCGCAGCGCCCGGGACACCAACTCACACCCGCGTCATATCGAACTGCGCCTTCTGTCCGGTGCCGTAGCGCCGCAGCGCGCCCTGCTCGCCGACCGCGTTGGGGCGCTGGAAGATCCAGTTCTGCCACGCGGTCAGGCGCGAGAAGATTTTCGATTCCATGGTCTCGGGTCCGACGAAACGCAAGTTGGCTTCCATGCCGGTCAGGCTGTCCGGCGAAAAGCTGGTGCGCTCCTCGAAGAACACCCGGACCTCGTCATCCCAGTCGATATCGTCGAGCGCAAAGGTGATGAGGCCGAGTTGCTCGGCCTGGCTTGCATCGAGCGCCTCGCCGATCTTCTCCTGCGCGCGGTCCAGATCCGTTGGATCGGCCTGAAAGCGCGATTGCAGCCGCGTCAGCCCGTGGCTCATCGGGTACGGGCCGAAATTCATCGCGGAGAGTTCGATCGTCGGCGGCGCGCGGTTGTCGCCCTGCTTCTGCCCGATCAGCATGTAGGACCGGTCAGCCGCGAACACGAGTTCGGCCAGCGTGCCGACGAAGCAGGACCCCGGCTCGACCAGCGTCACCAGCGTGCGCGAGGTGACGTCGATGCGCTTGAGCACCCGCTTCCAGTATTGCCTGATTTCGTTGACCAGCCAGTGCGCCTTGTTGGCTTCCAGAAATGCGTCGCAGGCCAAGACGCCTGCGCGCTCGCCATGCGACTTGAACACCAGCATCGCGGTTTCGAGTTCGTTGATGCGCAAATGCAGGATCGCATCGTCAAGTTCGCGCGCCACCTGCAGCGGCCAGAACGATGCGCCTTGCGCGATCATGCCGTCGACATCGACGGGCGCACTTACGTCCGACGCCTTGATCGAAATGGTGGCGATGCGCTCGGCGCGATTGATATCGACGGAGACAAAACCGTAGCGGATGCCGTTGTCGTCGAAGCTGCGCGTTAGGGGCGCGAGCGAAATGCCTTTTCCGTTGCCGTTGCGCGTTGAGGCCGCGGCGAATTCGCGTGTGCGCTCGGCGACCTTGGCTTCGAGCTTGCTGTTCGGCACGATCTCGTCGACGAGACGCCATTGCACCGCGCGCTTGCCCTTGATGCCTTCCTCGATGGTGCAGAAATAATCGGCGTGATCGCGGCGCACCTTGCGCTTGTCGACCACCCGCGTCAGCCCGCCGGTGCCCGGCAGCACCGCGAGCAGCGGCACTTCCGGCAGCGCCACCGCCGCCGAGCCGTCATCGGCGAGGATGATGTGATCGGTGGCAAGCGCGAGTTCGTAACCGCCGCCCGCAGCCGTACCGTTGATGACAGTGACAAAACGCTGGCCGGAATTTTCCGATGAATCCTCCAGGCCGTTGCGGGTCTCGTTGGTGAACTTGCAGAAGTTGACCTTGTGGGCGTGGGTTGCACCCGCCAGCATCCGGATGTTGGCGCCGGCGCAGAACACCCGGTTTTTGCCGGAGCGCAGCAACACCACCTTCACGCCAGGATGTTCGAAGCGCAGCCGCTGCACCGCGTCGGCCAGTTCAATGTCGACACCGAGGTCGTAGGAATTCAGCTTGAGCTGATAACCCTCGAACAGCCCGCCGTTCTCGTCGACGTCCATGGTCAGCGTCGCGACATCGCCTTCGACATCAAGCTTCCAGTGCCGGTAGCGCGACGGATCGGTCTGGAAATCGATGTGCCTGGCGCCGCCAGCAAGGACGCGATCTTCACCGGCCATGGGCCACCCTTATTTGGTTTGGATTATCTTATCATGCATAATAGTGCATGTTCTAGACGCGGTCCAGGGCTTTGAGAGCCTAAAATCTGCATTTTTCTTCATGTCCGGCCGGCCGACCCGATCTTCATCCAATCGGATGCGGATAACGAGGGCTTCCCCAGTTTTATCTGCAGCACCGCCGTCAGCGCGGCTATCGGGAAAACATCGGCAAATCCGCCGCCCGCGACGGTCGCCACGCGCGCGCCGAGCGCATTGAGTTCTTCCAGCGCTTCGCCGAACAGCCGCACCGCCGCGTGGGGCTTGTTGATCCGCAGCTTGAGATTGGCATTGGCGATCTGAATGCAGGCCCGCAACAGGATCCGCTCGCGCCCGCCCTGCGGCACCGCAGCCCATACCGTTTCCAGCACCTGATGCGACTCCCAGAAATACCCGGCGTCGTTGAGCGCAATCCCATAGCGCAGCGCCGGATGCCGCGCCGGCACAAAGCCGCGGAATTGCGGCGGCACCAGCGCCTTGGCCTGCCATAACGTGTCGTGATCGGGCGCGGCGTCCGCGCTCTCACCGGGGACATAGGCCCAGCGCGGCAGCGGAAGGTTGACGACGGTCGAAGGAGAGATGCTCATCTGGGCATCGCGACGGCCAATGTTTTAAGCGGCTCGGCCTTCCGAGCCTTCATGCAAATACAAAATGCGTTCAACAAATTCTGAAATCGTATCGAGCGTCGGCTCCGGCGCTTCGCGATGCGGCGAATGTCCGGCACCGGGAATCATCGTCACTTCGACCGGACAATAGCATTCTTCTTGCGCGATCTCGATCTGACGGATGGTGCCGTACCGATCGTCGGCGCCTTGCAGGATCGCGAGCGGTACCCGGATGTAGGCGAGATACTCCGAAATATCCCACTTGCGAAACCTGTGGTCGAGCCACGCGTCATTCCAACCGTAGAAGGTGTTGTCGACATCGCCGTGCCAGCGCTTCAGCTTCTCCTTGAGGCCGCCGGTCTCATAGGCCTTCCGGGTCTCCGCGATCGACGCCAGCCCGATATCTTCCACGATGAAATGCGGCGCGATCATCGCCACCGCGCGGACGCGATGATCCTGCACACCACCGGCATAGATCGCCGCAATCGAAGCGCCGTCGGAATGCCCGAGCAACAGGCCGCGGCGAAAGCCGACTTTATCGAGCAGCTTCCGCAACACATCGAGCGCTTCGACGTGCATGTAGTCGAGCGGGCGCGGCAGCGCGACCGTTGTCGAGGCGCCATAGCCGGCGCGTGAATACACGAACACACCTGCGCCGGTGGCGGCGGCAAGCCGGTCCGGAAAATCTCCCCACAGCGCGGCACACCCCAAGCCCTCGTGCAGCATGACGATGGTCGGCGCGTCATCCGGCGCCGGACCGATCATGCGGTATTCGAGATCGGAGGCGCCGATGCGCAAGAAACCGGAGGATGCGAGCGCGGTCATGTTTCTTATACCTGCGGCCTAAAACTCACGTTCGTCATGCCCGCGCTCGTCGCGGGCATCCACGTCTTTCCTGGCTGCCAGACAAGGCGTGGATGGCCGGGTCATCTAGCGCGAAGACGCGCTTCGCGCTTTTGCCCGGCCATGACGATTAATTATGTTCCCGCAGCTTGAACCGCTGGATTTTGCCCGTAGCGGTTTTCGGCAGGCTATCGACGACGTCGATCCAGCGCGGATATTTCCACGGGCCGATCTTCTGCTTGACGTGCTCCTTCAGCGCATCATGAAGGCCGTCGGTGTCCGCGTCCGCGCGCAGCACCACGAACGCCTTTGGCTTCAGCAATCCTTCCGGATCGGCCTCGGGCACAACGGCGGCCTCCAGCACCGCGGGGTGCGTGATCAACGCGCTCTCGACCTCGAACGGCGACACCCAGATGCCGGACACCTTGAACATGTCGTCACTGCGGCCGCAGAAGGTGTAGCGGCCATCGGCGTCGCGAATGTACTTGTCGCCGGTACGGGTCCAGTGGCCTTCGAACGTCTGACGGCTCTTGCTGCGCTGATTCCAGTAGCCTTCCCCGGCCGAGGGCGCATCGACCAGGAGTTCACCGACTTCACCATCGGGGACATCGCTGCCGGCTTCATTGACGAGCCGCACCCTGTAGCCCGGCACCGGACGGCCGGATGAGCCGTATTTGATATCGCCGGGGGCATTGGAGAGAAAAATATGCAGCAGCTCGGTCGAGCCGACGCCGTCGAGAATATCGACACCGAAGCGTGACTTCCAGCTGTTGCCGACCGATTCCGGCAGCGCCTCGCCCGCGGAGGTGCAGATGCGCAAGCGGGAGCCACCACGTTCGTTCTTCTGGGTTTCGTCGTTCAGCATCGCCGAGAACAAGGTCGGCACGCCGAAGAAAATGCTGGGATTGTATTTGTTCATCAGCGCGAACATCACAGCGGGCGTCGGACGCTCGGAGTTGAGGACAGTGGTGGCGCCTACCGACATCGGGAACGTCAGCGCATTGCCGAGGCCATAGGCGAAAAACAGTTTCGCCGCCGATAGACCAACGTCGTCCTCGCGAATGCCGAGAACTTGCCGGGCGTAGGTCTCAGCCGTGGCGGCGAGATTGGAATGCAGATGCCGCACGCCCTTGGGCATACCGGTGGAGCCCGACGAATAGAGCCAGAACGCCGGCTCGTCGGCATGGGTCGCGGCGGTCGCGAATGAGGAGCTTTCGCCCGCGAGCTCATCGGACAATTTCTTGTAGCCGTGCGCATCGTTGCCGGCGACGATGACGTGATCGAGATCGGCCATGCGCCCGACCATGTCCTTGACCACAGGCAGCAGCGCCTCGGAAACAAACAGCACCCGCGCGCGGCAATCCGCCAGCACATAGGCATATTGATCCGAGGTCAGCAGCGTGTTGAGCGGCACCGGCACTACACCGGCGCGAACGGCGCCGAGAAACACCGCCGGAAAGTCTGTCGTGTCGAGCATGATCATCGCCACGCGCTCTTCACGGCGGACACCGAGGCGGCGCAGCAGATTGGCGACCCGGCAGCTCTGCTTTTGCAGATCGCCATAGGTCAGTTCAGAGACGGTGTCGGTGAACGCGAGTTTTCCGCCGCGGCCTTCATCGACATTGCGATCAAGCAGCCAGGTCACCGCGTTGTAGGCACTCACGCGTCTTCTCCCCAGTTTTTAAGAATTATAATTCATAGAAAGGCACTAGACGCGCTTGCTGTCAATCCTTGTCGGCATTATGTTTCCTGAAGCCCGCATCGCGACCAGACCAAACCACGAGGGACATGACCGAAAATCTCGATCCCGAAACCGGCTTTCTCGAGCAGCTCGGCCAGCGTGTCCGCACCATGCGTGCCCTGCGCGGCATGTCGCGAAAGGTACTGGCAAAAGTTTCCGGAATTTCCGAACGCTACATCGCCCAGCTCGAAAGCGGCAAGGGCAACGTCTCGATCGTGCTGCTGCGCCGGGTGTCGAATGCGATGGGCGCGCATCTCGAAGACCTCATTCCCGCAACCGAGCCTTCGCCGGACTGGCCCGTCATTCGCGATCTCGTGCGCAAGGCGACGCCGAACCAGATCGCGCAGGCCAAGGACGCCCTCGCCGGCCAAGGCAACGGCGCGTCGGCGCAGCGACGCATGTCGTTCGCCGGCATCGCCCTGATCGGCCTGCGCGGCGCCGGCAAATCCACGCTCGGCAAAATGCTGGCGAAGAAGATCGGCTTGAGTTTTGTCGAGTTGAACAAGGAGATCGAGGCGCAGAACGGATTGTCGGTCGCCGAGATCATCGCGCTGTACGGCCAGGAAGGTTTTCGCCGGCTGGAGCAGGCCGCGCTCGGGCAATTGCTGGCGCGCAAGGAATTGATGGTGCTGGCGACCGGCGGCGGCATCGTCTCGGAGCCCTTGACCTTCGACCTGATCCTGTCGTCGTTCTATACCATCTGGCTGAAGGCCGAGCCGGAAGAACACATGGCGCGGGTGCGCGCGCAGGGCGATTTGCGCCCGATGGCGGACGATCGCTCGGCCATGGCCGAGCTGCGCACCATCCTGCTCAGCCGCGAACCGCTGTACGCCCGGGCGTCTGCGGTGGTGGATACCGCGGGCCTTTCCGTGGACGCCGCCGCCGCGCGTTTGATCGACGCGGTGGCGCCGGTGCTGCATGACGAGGCGCGAATGTTCGCGCGGGGGTGAGCCTCGTATCCCGAACGCAATCTCGGCAAGGAATGTGCTTGCGGGAAAACGCGGGGCTAGTAACTTGATTTCGAATGAGATCAATTCTGTTTCGATAAAGGACCC
>DATHHQ010000190.1:0-14231 GCA_035490095.1 Bradyrhizobium sp. | reverse complement strand
CACCGGGGCGGCGAAGCGACTCAATATCTCCCAGTCAGCCGTCAGCGAACAGGTAAAACTGCTGGAGGAGGAAATTGGCTTCGAGCTGTTTCACCGCACGTCGCGCGGTATCGAATCCACGGATCGCGGCCGCACCTTCTTATACGAGTCCGAACGGGTGATGGGCGATTTGCTCAGCCTCACCGACACGGCCCGGCGATTGCGGGGCGCGCTTTCCGACACGCTGACGATCGGCATGGGGTCCGGCATGGCGCAGATCTTCATTCCGCGCATGTTCGCCGATCTCAAAAGAGATCTTCCAGGCGTGCGGCTTGAAATCATGACGGCGCCCACCAAGAACATTTTCAACGAGCTTCATGAGGAAAGGATCGACGCAGGTATTGCGATCGAATCGAACCCGGATCGATTGCCGGCGGGATTGATATTTGACCGTCTGGTCGATGCCGAGATGGCGCTGATCACACATCCAAAGCATGCGTTGGCGCGTTCAAAACAACCGATCGATATCGGACGCCTGGTCGCCGAGCCCTTTATCATGAGCGAATTGACGGTGGGATACGGCCAGGTGGTCTTTTCGCTGTTCACCGATCTCGGGATTCGGCCCAACATTCTTGCGGTGGTGGACAATATCGAAACCATGAAGATGATTGTGCAAGCGGAGGGAGGGATCGCCATCGTCCCGCGCGCCTGCGCGGAAAACGAGGTCGCGCTGGGGTTGTTGAAAGCGCTGGCGATAGCGCCGGCGCGTAATGTCTCGCTCAGCCTGTTTCGGCGGCACGAGCCGCTGTCGCGACGCAAGGAGACGGCGTTGCTGAAATTGCGGGAATTGCTTAAGGCATAACTGATCGGATTTTCCGATAGTGCTATCGATAATCGGCTTTTGACTCGCCTTGAGCGTCCGACCCATGCTGCCGCGGTACGGCGACGCCGGCAAGGCAGGCGCGCCCACGTTCCCGTCACCGGAAGGATGGTACGAAAGCATGTCATCTCAATCGCTTGCCGCGCGCTTTCGCATCGGCATCGATACCGGTGGAACGTTCACCGACATCGTTTCGGTCGATACGGTATCCGGCAAGACGCATGTGACCAAGGTTGCGAGCACGCCGGCCAATCCCGCGATCGGCCTGGTGCGTGGCGTCAACGAAATCCTCGCCGCTGCCGGCGCGACCACCGATGATGTGGCGGGGCTGGCCCACGGAACCACGGTGGCGACCAATGCGCTGTTGCAGGGCGAGATCAATTCGCTGGGCCTGATTGTCAACAGCGGCTTCAAGCATATCCTCGAAATTGCCCGGCAGTCGGTGCCGGAGGGCTATGGCAATTCCTATTTCTGGGTGAAGCCCGACCGCATCGTGCCGCTGCAATTCGTTCGCGAAGTCACGGGGCGGCTGGATTTTCGCGGTCATGAATTGCGCCCGCTCGATGAGGCGACCGTTCGCGAAGCCGCGCGGTATTTTCGCGCGCAGGGCATTCGCGCCATCGGCATCTGTCTTTTGCATTCCTACGCCAATGATGCGCATGAGCGCCGCGCCGCCGAAATCGTCACGCAAGAATATCCGGACGCGACGCTGTCCTTGTCCTGCGTGGTGCTGCCGGAATATCGCGAATATGAGCGGGCGGTGACGACGCTGGTCGATGCCTTTGTCAAGCCGCACATGGAACGCTATCTCAAGCGTGTGCATCAGGAGCTCGGCGTCGGCCTGCAGGACAAGCCATTCCTCGTGATGCAATCGAGCGGCGGCGTCGCCAGCGCCGAGCAGGTGGTGCGCAAGCCGATTACCACGGCGCTGTCCGGTCCCGCCGCCGGGGTGCTTGGCAGTGCGGTGGTCGCGGAAATCGCCGGCTTTCCCGATCTCGTGACGCTGGATGCCGGCGGCACCTCGACCGACCTCTGCCTGATCGAAGGTGGCAAGCCGCAGGTGACGAACGGGGGATCGGTCGGACCTTTTCCGGTTCGGATTCCGATGATCGACATCGAAACCATCGGCACTGGTGGCGGTTCGATTGCCTGGATCAGCCGGGAGGGCCATCTCAAGGTAGGCCCGCGCAGCGCCGGCGCCGAACCGGGGCCGATGTGCTATCCGAACGGCGGCAATGAGCCGACCATTACCGACGCCAATCTGGTGCTCGGCCGGATCCCGCCATCCCTGATCGGGGGCGGCATTGCGCTGAACGTGGACCGCGCGCGCGGCGGGATCGCTGCGCTCGCCGCACGGTTGGCGGGCGGGATGGGTGTGGAACAACTCGCCAGCGGCATCATCGAAATCGCGAACTGGAACCAGGCCAATGCGATCCGGCAGATGACGATTCAGCGCGGCATCGATCCCCGCGAATTCGCATTGCTGTCATTTGGCGGCGCGGGACCGGCGCAATCGGCCGGTGTGATGGATCTGTTGGGCATGAAAGCCTGCATCGTGCCGCTCAACCCGGGCAATCTCTCGGCATTCGGCCTGCTCGCAGTAGACTGGCGCACCGACCACATCGTCACCAAGGTCATGCACGAGGAGACAATCGATCTGGTGGACGTTGCCGCGCGCTACAGCGCGCTGGAGCACGAGGCCACCGCGACGCTGCAGCGCGACGGCATCGACGCGTCGCGCATTCGCCTCGTTCGCGAAGCCGACATTCGCTACGCCGGGCAATCGATGGAGGTGCGGGTGACGGCGCCCGGCGGTGCGGTGGATGGGTCATTTCTGTCCGGCCTGATAGGCGCCTTCAACGCCGCGCATCTCAAGACCTTCGGCTACAATTACGCCGGCAGGCAGAAGATCGAGCTGGTCAATCTCTGCGTCTCGGGTTTTGGGGTGATCGAGCGGCCGGGAATGCCGAAGCTCGCCCGGCGCACGGGCAATGCCACTCCGAAGTCAAGCCGTGCGGTTTACTTTGGCGCGCAGTTTCAGGATACGCCGGTGTATGATCGTGCATCGCTGCCATCAGGCGGCCGGATCGACGGACCGGCTATTGTCGAGGAGTTCGGCTCGACGACCGTGATATTTCCCGGCCAGTATGTCGAGGTCGATCCGCACGGTATTCTCGTTATTCGGCACTTGAAACGCTTGCCAGAGATGATCCGATGAACCTCCATCACAAGGCTCATCCGTGGCCGACCGCCCCGTTGCGCGAAAGCGTGTCGGTCGATCCGATCGTGCTGCAGATCGTCGAAGGCACGCTGAATTCGATCGAGGCTGAAATCGAATACGCCATCGAACGCACCGCGCGGTCGCCGATGATCCGCGAAGCGCATGATTTTCGCGTCGGGCTGTTCGACCGTTATTGCCGCAAGCTCACGGGGCGATCCTATTCGGCGATGCCCAATGGCGTCGTGCGCGACTTTCCGCCTGACACGATGAAGCCCGGCGACGTGTTCCTGATGAACGACACCTATCTCACCGAGGGCAGCATCGGCCATCTGCCGGACCTCTGCAGCACCGTGCCCGTGTTTCATGAGGGCGACGTGGTCGCCTACATCCAGGCATTCGGTCACCACGACGACGTCGGTGGCCGTGTACCCGGTTCAATGCCCGGAACCGCGGCGACGGTATTCGAAGAAGGCATCGCCATTCCACCGGTCAAAATCTACAGCGAGGGCGTGCGCAACGACGCCGTCTTTACCATTGTCCGCCGCAACACCCGCGTGCCGGAAATGCTCTCGGCCGATCTCGACAGCGAGATCCAGGCCTGCCTGATGGGCGCCCGGCGGATGGCCGGGCTGTTCGAGCGGTTCGGCAGGGAGCAGGTCGAAGCCTGCTTCCAGGCCATTCTCGACAAATGCCGCGACATCTACCGCAATGAGCTGCTCGCGAAGATCGCCGACGGCGAATATGCCTGGGAAGATTACGTCGAGCATGACGGCATTACCGATCCAAAGCTGCACAAGATCGCGCTGAAGATGACCAAGCAGGGCGGTAAGATCACGCTCGATTTCAACGGCACCGATCCGCAATCGACCGGGCCGATCAACTGGCCGGCCGACTATGCCGACGGCGCGTTCCTGATCAAATGGATCGCGCCGATCCTGCGCAATCTCGCCGATACCCCGGAGCGTGCAGCCGAGATCCACGTCAACGAAGGCGTCTGCGACGTGTTCGAGGTGATTTTCCCGCCCAAGGGGACGCTGATAACGCCGGAATGGCCGGCGGCGACCAACGCGCGGTCCTTTGTGCTGCTGCGCTGCCTCGGCCTGCTCGCTGGCGTGGTCGCGCAGGCGGTGGACGGACGGATGCCTGCAGATCAGGAAACCATCCGCTACACCGGATTTTTTGGCACCGATCTCGACGGAAAATCGTTCCTGTCGCGCGAGGTGCTCGGCGGCGGCTCCGGCGGCCGCTATTATGCCGACGGCAATGATGCGATCCACATCGTGCCGGATTCGCGTAACCAGCCGGCGGAATTCACCGAAACCCGGTTTCCGCTGCTGGTGGAGAAGCTGGCGTTGCGAACCGATTCCGGCGGCGCCGGCCTGCGGCGCGGCGGGCAGGGCTACGAGAAGCACTATCGCGCGCTGGTCGATTGCCGCACCATCGTTACCGCCGATCGCGTGCGGCTGGGCTGTTACGGCCTCAATGGCGGCAAGGCCGGTCAGCCGTTTTGCGTCACCATCGACGCCGAAGGCGAAGCGCGCGACCTTGGCGGCCTCGTCGACGGCGAAGCCGTGCTCAAAGGCCAGGTGGTGCGCGTGGTGACCACGGGCGGCGGCGGTTGGGGCGATCCGCTGCGGCGCGAACTCGAATTTGTGCTGCGCGACGTGATCGAGGGGCGGGTTTCGCGCGCCAGCGCTGAAGCCGATTATGGCGTCGTGTTCGCAACCGCGAGCGCTGCGGATCGGCCGATAATTGACGAAGTGGCGACAAGGCAACGCCGAGCCGATATAGAGAAGGCGCGAACCTCCCCGCCGGCGATGATTGACCGCGGCGAGGGTTATGAAAAGATGCTGCGCG
The DNA here is from genome assembly GCA_035490095.1 of Bradyrhizobium sp. Classification (GTDB taxonomy): domain Bacteria; phylum Pseudomonadota; class Alphaproteobacteria; order Rhizobiales; family Xanthobacteraceae; genus Bradyrhizobium. Next base: position 9,294 of record DATHHQ010000190.1, on the reverse strand, counting down.
GCGAACACAGGCCGCGGATGCGATGAAACCAGGCAAAGCGATAGCGGAGTTGAAAGCGAATGGCGATTGAAGTCGCGAAGGTCGAATTGAAGACCGTGCAGGATGCGAGTGGCCTTGAGGGATTGATCGCGGCCGGCAAGTTCGGCGCTGATGAGGTCATCGCGGTGATCGGCAAGACCGAAGGTAATGGCGGGGTCAACGATTTCACCCGCATTCTCGCCGACCAGGCATTTCGGCGCGTGTTGCTCAAGAACGGCACGCGCCCGGAAGCCGCGATTCACAACGTGCCAATGGTCTGGTCGGGCGGCTGCGACGGCGTCATCACGCCCCACGCCACGATTTTCGCGCGCAATAACAAGACCGGTCCGGCCGACAAGTCGCGGCTTGTGATCGGCACCGCGCTGAGCGCGGAGCTGCTGCCTGAGGACATCGGCCGTCTTGCGATGGTTCAGAAGGTCGCCGACGCCGTCAAGGCGGCGATGAAGGATGCCGGGATATCAGATCCGAAGGACGTCCATTACGTCCAGACCAAAACGCCTTTGTTGACCATCGATTCGGTTCGCGACGCTGAAACGCGCCACCAGACGCTGGCCTGCGAGGTCCACGACTCCATGGGCGTCTCCAACGGCACCACCGCGCTCGGCATCGCCGTGGCGCTGGGCGAGGTGCCGATGCCCAAAGCCGAACAAATCTGCAAGGACCTCGATCTGTATTCGTCGGTCGCGTCGTGTTCTTCCGGCGTGGAACTGACCCAGGCGCAGATCGTGCTGCTCGGCAACAAGGCCGGCGCCGGCGGCCGCTACCGGATTGGCCATTCGGTCATGCGCGATGCGCTTGATATCGACGGCATCTACGATTCCATTCGCGACGCCGGGATCGAGCTGCCGGAGCGGCCGCGGTCGGAAGACCTCAAGGGCCGCGTCGTCAATTGCTTCATGAAATGCGAGGCCGACCGCAGGGGCACGCTGCGCGGACGGCGGCAGATCATGCTGGATGATTCCGACGTCCATCATCACCGCCATTCGAAGGCGGCGGTGGGGGGTGTGGCGGCGCTGGCGATCGGCGATCCGGCGGTATTCGTATCGGTCGATGCCATGCATCAGGGGCCGCATGGCGGCGGCCCGGTGATCGCGATCGTGGAACTGGATGAATAAAACCGGCACGTTCCTTGCTCGAATATGAGCGCTTGGCCGGTGACTGGCCGGCAGGCGCTCGAAGACGAACGACTGGAGCACAGGATGAAATTGCTGAATCTCGCGATCTGCGCCGTCACGGCGCTGACCCTGAGCGCGGCCGGGCCGGATCGCGCGGCGGCGCAGGACAAGGTATCGGTCGGGGTATTTCCGGTCAGTTCATCGCTGCCCTATTTCGTCGCGCTGGAGCGTGGCTTCTTCAAGGAGCAGAACATCGAGCCCGAGATGACCAAGCTGATGGGCGGTCCGCCGAACGTCGCGGCGATGATGACCAACCAGATCGAGGTTTCGGCGGTTCTGGTCACGCTTGAGGGATTGAATGCCAATGTGAAGAAGCCCGGCGTGGCGATGTACATCAGCGTCAATAGCCAGACCAAGGTCTGGAAGATGGAACAATTCGTGGTGCGCAACGGCTTCAAGGCGGAAACCATCGCCGACCTCAAAGGGGCAAAACTGATGTCGGCGCCGGGCCCGGCCAACCTCAACACCGCCAAGGCCATTCTTGCCAAAAATGGCTTGAAGGAGGGCGATTACACCATCGACCAGCTCGACATGGGCCAGCATATCAACGCCATGACCGCCGGCACGTTCGACGGCGGATACACGCTCGAGCCCAACGCCTCGATGATGATCAAGGCCGGCGTCGCGCGTTCGCTCGAGGCCGGCGTGATCTCGAAATATATCCTGGGCGACGAGGCCGCCGACGCCTATGCCGCCGGCTGCGCGGTGACCAGCGATTTTATCGGAAAGAGGCCTGAAGTCGCAAAACGCTTTGCCGCGGCGTGGAGCAAGGCCATCGATTTCATCAACAAGAACCCCGACGAAGCGCGCAAATATCTCGCCAAGAACACGTTCACGCCCGACAACGTGGTCGATATGGTTTCGATGCTCGGCTACGTCATGGCCGGCGATATGACCCCAAAACAAATTGGCGATCTTCAGAAGCTTGCGGACTTCGGCAATTCGATCGGCGTTGTCCCCGAAAAGCTCGACGTCACCAAAGTTCTGCAGAAATTCTGAGGCGCCGGTGGCCGGGGCACAGCCAGTTGTGAAGATCGAATCGGCGGGCAAGGTCCACGATTCGTCGCAGCGAACCGCTCCCCACGTCACGATCCGCGGACTGACCAAGCGATTTTCCGACGCCACGATCTACGATAATTTCGATTTCGACATTCCGCGCGGCAAGCTGACGTCGGTGTTCGGTCCCAACGGCTGCGGCAAGAGCACGCTGATCAACATGATCGCGGGGCTGTTTCCGGTCGACGCCGGCGAAATCCTGTTCGACGGTCAGCCGTTGAACAGAATCAAGTTCGGCTACGTATTTCAGAACTACCGCGAGGCGATGTTTCCATGGCTGCGCGCGTTCGACAATATCGCGTATCCGCTCAAGGTGGTGGGGGTGCCGAAGGCCGTGCGCAACGCGCGGGTGGAGAAGATCGTCGCCAATCTCAACGTCAAGATCGATCTCGGGTTGTACCCGTACCAGATGTCCGGCGGGCAGCAGCAATTGGTCTCGATCATGCGCGCGCTGGTCGTCGATCCGGAAATCCTGTTTCTCGACGAGCCGTTCTCGGCGCTTGATTACGAGATGACGCTGTTCATGCGCGAGCAGATGCAGCGTATCTTCGTGGAGACCGCGACCACGACGGTGCTGGTCTCGCACGACCTGGAGGAGGCCGTGTATCTGTCGGACCGGATCCTGTTGCTGTCACGCCATCCCGCCCGCGCCGTCGAATTTGTGCATTACGACGCGCCGCGCCCGCGCACCGACAAGACGCTGTCGGAGGCCGACTTCATCAGCACCAAGGCCCACTGCCTCGAAATCTTCCAGCGCGAGGTGCGCAAGGGATGAAACGTCTCGAGATATTGCTGCCGTTCGTTGGCGTCGCCGTGCTGCTCGCGGTCTGGTCGCTGACGGTCTGGGCGCGTGTGGTCGATCCCGTGCTGCTGCCGTCGCCGGTCGCGACGTTCAAGGCGATGTGGGTTGGCATGACCAGCGGCAAGCTTGGCGTCGATTTCATCAAGACGGTAGAGCGCACCATCTATTCCACTGTGATCGCGGCGGTGATCGCAATTCCGCTCGGTATTCTGCTCGGCTCGTCGGAAAAGGTCTATCGCTCGGTCGAGTTCCTGATCGACTTTTTCCGTTCGACCCCGGCCTCCGCCATGTTTCCGTTGTTTCTGGTATTGTTCGGCGTCGGCGACCGCACCAAGATTTCGGTGGCGGCGTTCGGCGCGGCGCTGGTCATTCTGTTCAACGTCGCCTACGGCGTGATGAATGCGCGCAAGACGCGGATTCTCGCGGCAAAGGTAATGGGTGCATCCCGCATTCGGGTGCTGTGGGACGTGATGCTGCTGGAGTCGCTGCCGCAGACCTTTGTCGGCCTGCGCAACGGCGTATCGCTGGCGCTGGTGATCGTCGTGGTCGCCGAGATGTTCATCGGCTCGACCGATGGCCTTGGTCAGCGCGTATTCGAGGCGCAGCAGTTGTTTGACATGCCGGACATGTATGCGGCGATCTTCGCCGCCGGCGCGCTCGGTTATGGCCTCAATCTCCTGTTCCTCACGATCGAGCGTCGCTTCGTGCACTGGTCGGGCAAGTAAACGGAACCTGATATGACCGAGAGTCTGAGCCGCAAGACGGCCGTCGAACTGGCGTCGCTGATTGCCACCAAGGCGGTTAGTCCGGTCGAGGTGCTCGACGCGCATCTTGCCACGATTGCGCGCGTGAATCCCAGACTCAACGCCATCGTGACGCTGGTCGCCGACGGGGCGCGCGTGTTGGCAAAACAGGCCGAAGCCGCCGTGATGCGGGGCGACAAGCTCGGCGCACTGCACGGCTTGCCGGTCGCGATCAAGGACGTGACGCCGACTGCGGGCATTCGCACCACCTATGGCTCGCCGCTGTTTGCGGATAATGTGCCGACCGAGGATGCCGAAGCCGTGCGGCGCCTGAAAGCCGCGGGCGCGATCGTGCTGGGCAAGACCAACACCCCGGAGTTTGCCGCCGGCGCCAACACCTTCAACGACGTGTTCGGCGTTACCCGAAATCCCTGGAACCCGGCTTTGAGTCCGGCGGGTTCTTCCGGCGGATCGGCGGTGGCGGTGGCGACCGGCATGGTGCCGCTGGCGCAGGGGACGGACTTCGGCTGCTCGATCCGGATGCCGGCTTCGTTCTGTGGCATTGTCGGTATCAGGCCCACGCCGGGGCTGACGCCAAACTGGCCGATGCCGCTCGCCTGGGATCCTGGCCAGGTGCACGGCCCTCTGGCGCGCACGGCGGAAGACGCCGCGCTGATGTTGGATGCGATCGCAGGCTTCAGCCGGGCGTCGCCGATTTCGGTGACGCCGCCTTGGGCCAGCGCACGTGCGATCGTTGCGAAAGCCAACGACGTCAAGGGCCTGCGCATCGCCTACGTGTCTGATATCGCCGATATCGGCGTCGAGCCGGAAATCGACGATATCTGCCGGAGTACCGCGATGTCGCTGCGCGATGCCGGCGCCACGGTAGAGCAGATCGCGTTCGATATTTCCGACGGCAAGTCGCCCTATCAGGCCTGGCGCGGGCTGTGGATGGTCGGCCAACAATTCGCCAATCTCGGTCAACTCGAAGCCTTCGGCGCCAATCTCAAGGGCAACGTCAAGGCAGGTCTCAAGGTGACGCCGCTGGATTTTGGCGCCTCCGAACAGAAGCGGCAGGAACTGTTCCAGCGCTTTGCGGAGTTGTTCGAACGATACGATCTGCTGATCACGCCGCAATCGCCGGTAAAGCAGTTTCCGGTGGAGATGAATTTCCCCACCCTGATCAATGGCAGGAAACTCGACAATTACACCGACTGGATCGCAGGCTCGTTCCTGATCACGCTGATGAGCCTGCCCGGCGGCAGCGTGCCGGCCGGGATGACCAGCGACGGATTGCCGGTGGGAATCCAGATCGTCGGTCCACGTTTCGAAGAACCCCTGATTCTATCTGTCATGAAGATCGTGCAGCAGATCCACCCGATCGGTTGGCCGCCTCATGCGTGAATGGCAGCCATCCGCGCGGCAAATGCCGCCAGCGATGTCGGCGGACGCTTGAGCAGCCAGCCGAGCACATTGGGATTGCCCTTGAGCCCGTCGCGCGCATAGGCCTGAAACATTTTTGTCAGCGTCTCGCGCGGATAGTCACCCATGCCGGCGTTGCGCGCGCGATGGTTCCAGACTTCGATCGGTTCGGCCTCGGCGCGGACGTCTCGTTGCAAGGCGCGTCCAAACGTCTCGGCGACCTCGATCTGGCTCATGGGCGCCGTGCCGACCAGTTCATAACTCGCGCCGGAATGGCCGGCCTCCGTCAGTATTAGCGTGGCAGCTTCCGCGACGTCGTCGAGATCGACGAGGCTGAGCTTGGTATCGACCGGATAGGGCACGCGATAGAGGCCGTCGTCAACCATGCGCTCCCATTCGGTGAGCGAATTCTGCATATAGGCGGTGGGCTGCAGGATGGTGATGTCGAGCCCGGAGCTGAACAGCATCTCCTTGACCCGCAGCTTGGCCCAATGATGCGGCATCGCCTCGATCTGCGGATGCAGCACCGAGTGATAGACAAGACGCCTGACACCGTGGGCGACGGCGGCGGCAACAAGGGCTCTTGCGAATGGCAGCTCGTGGGGGCTCATATTGGGGCAGATGTGATAGACCGCGTTGGTTCCATGCAGCGCCCGCGACCACGCGCGCGGATCATCCATCTCGCCGGCCACGATGTCGTGGACACCGAACGCGTTCAAGGCCGCGCGACACGAGTTGCTCCGCACCAAGGCACGAACGACTGCGCCACGCGCGACCAGCGCCTTCAGCACGGCCACGCCCGTTTTTCCGCCCGCGCCGGTGACCAGGATCATGTGCGTGATATCCCGGCGATGCGCTAGCTAGCGCTGCGCGTTCCGGGTAAGCTCGAACAGCCGGCTTGGGCTGAGCGGGATTTCCAGCAGTTCGACGCCGCGGCCCTTCAAATCGAGCGCGTCCTCGATGGCTTGCGCGAACAATGGTCCTGCCGGAATAGCGCCGGCTTCACCGGCTCCCTTGATGCCCATCGGATTGAGTGGCGACGTCGTCACGGTGTGGCCGAGCTCCATGCGTGGCACTTCGAGTGCGGTCGGCAGCAGATAATCCGCCAGCGAGGCGTTGAGCAGTTGGCCCTGATCGTCGAACACCAGCTTCTCGTAGAATGCATTGCCGATCCCTTGCGCGACGCCGCCATGAATCTGGCCGGCCAGAATCATCGGGTTGATCACGGTGCCGCAATCATGCACCACGACGTATTTTAGGATTTTCAGGTCGAAGGTACGCGGATCCATTTCGACGATCATGGCGTGGACGCCATTGGCCGTTGCGCCCATTTTGGGGCCGAAATACTGGGTCGATTCGAGTCCCGGCTCGGTGCCCGGTTCGACCGCCCCGCGCATCGGATTGGCATGATTGGCGAGATCGCCCAGCTTCACGAATTTGCCGGGGATCCCCACGATCGAAACCTTGCCGTCCTCGATCACAAGATCTTCCTCGGCGCATTCGAACAGATCGCTCGCCAGTTTCAGCGCCTTCTTCCGCACCATCTTTGAAGCTTCGTTGACGGCATTGCCCGCGACCACGGCACCGCGGCTGGCAAAGGTGCCGGCGCCCCAATAGAACTGATCGGTATCGCCGGTCACGACGTCGACATCCGTGACGGCGACGCCGAGCTGATCGGCGGCAATTTGCGCGAATACCGTGAAGTGTCCCTGTCCCTGGGTGCCGATCCCGGTGGCAACGCTGACCTTGCCGTTGGATTGAACCTGAACCTTGGCGCCTTCATAGGGGCCGATTCCGGTGCCCTCGACATAGCAAGCCAGGCCGATACCGACATGGCGGCCTCCGGCGCGCAGCTTTTTTTGCTCGTCCTTGAAAGTGCCGTAGCCGATCGCTTCCAGCGCCATGTCGAGCACCGGCTCGTAGTTGCCGCTGTCGTATTCGAGCACTTCGAAATCCTGATAGATGATTTCATTGTTGTAAGGAAACGCATCGGGCGGAATAAGATTCCGCCGCCTGATCTCGGCCGGGTCGATGTTCAGTTCATGGGCGGCGAAATCCAGCAACCGCTCCATCACGAACACACCATGCTGGCGGCCGGCGCCCCGATATGGCGTGACGGTCGGCAGATTGGTGAACACCTGCGTAAAGCTGCTGTCGTAGTGCGGCACGACATAGGGGCCGAGCAGGGTGCACTGGCTGTTGATCGGTACCGTCAGGCCATACGGATCGTAGGCGCCGCCGTCGTGCAGAAACACGTCCTTGATGCCGAGGATGCGGCCATCTTTTGTCAGGGCGATCTCGGCGTCATGAATTTGTCCGCGCTCATGGGTGGTGGCGAAGAAATGCTCAAGCCGGTCCTCGATCCATTTGATCGGCCGGTTCAGTTTCATCGACACCCATGGCAGCAGCACTTCCTCCGGATAAAACATCATGATCTTCGGGCCGAAGCCGCCGCCGACGAAGGGTGCGATCACGCGGACCTGCCGTTCGTTGAGGCCGAGCATGCCGGCGAGACCGTTGCGGACAAACACCGGCGCCTGTGTGGTATCCCAGATCGTCATCTGGTTGGCGCGCGCATCCCACTGCGCGACGACGCCGCGGGTTTCGATCGGAGACGAGATGCCGTGCTCGTAGAGAAATCGGCGCCTGATGATATGGTCGGCGGCGGCCACGGCGGCCGCATAGTTACCCTTGGTTTGCCGCACGTGCGCGGAGACGTTGGAACCGACGTCGTCGTGGACCAGCGCTGAGCCACCAGCGAGCCCTTTCTCGAGATCGACCACCGCCGGAAGCTGCTCAAGCTCGACGTCGATATCATCGAGCGCGTCCTCGGCGATATAGCGGCTCTCTGCGATCACAATCACCAGGGGCTCGCCGACATGGCGGACCTTGTCCTTGGCGAGTGGAACCTGGGTTCGCTCGTGGAAGACAATGCCGGCGATCGGGGGAGGCGGCACCAGTATGGGGCCGGGCTGCCAGTAGTCGCCGAGGTCGCCGGCGACATAGGCGGCGACGACACCGGGGCGCTGCAGTGCCCTCGAGACATCGATGCCGATGATTTTCGCATGCGCGATCTGGCTACGCAGGAACGCGACATGCAGCATCCCGGGCAACTCGATGTCGTCGATAAACAGCGCCTGGCCGGTGAGAAGCCTGCGATCCTCATTGCGTTTGACGGGTTCACCGAATGTGCGGGTGGACATTCCCGGTCAACCCCGCATTCGTTCGGCGGCGGCCAAGACCGCATCGACGATGTTCTGATAGCCGGTGCAGCGGCACAAATTGCCCGACAGCGCCTCGCGCACCTCGTCTTCACCCGGCGATGGATTCTCATCGAGAAACGCCGTCATCGTCATCAGAATGCCGGGCGTGCAATAGCCGCACTGCAGGCCGTGGTGGTCGTGCATCGCCTGCTGCAGCGGATGATACTCGCCGTCCTTGTTCGTGAGACCTTCAATGGTCGAAATTTCGTGATTCCGGGCCTGCACCGCAAGCATCAGGCACGAGCGCACGGGCTCGCCGTCAAGCAGCACCGTGCAGGCGCCGCAGACGCCGTGCTCGCAGCCGACATGGGTGCCGGCGAGGACGAGATCGTGGCGAATAAAGTCGCTCAGCAGCACGCGCGATTCCACGCGGCGCCGATATTGCTTGCCGTTCACCGATAGCGTGATGTCGTGGAAGTCAGTGTCCATCACGCCCCCGCTGATAAGCTGTCTGCAGTGCGCGCTCGGTGAGAACGCCCGCGATATGGCGCTGGTAATCCGCTGTGGCGTGAACACTGCCACTTGGCGCGATCATCGTCTGTACGATTGCGGCGACATCCCGGATAGCGTCCTCGCCCGGCACGCTTCCGACAACAACGTCGGCAGCCGAACTTGCATCGACCGGCGTTTCGCCCACCCCACAAAACGACAGCCGGACATGGGTGCATTCATCCTGCTCCCCAAGCGTCATCATTGCTGCCACACCCACGATCGCAAAGTCGCCGCGCCGGCGCGCGACCTCCATGAAGCAGCAACCGGTGCGCGGCTTCGGCGACGGCAGTTCGATTTCCACC
>DATHHQ010000189.1:0-9719 GCA_035490095.1 Bradyrhizobium sp. | reverse complement strand
ATGCTTGTGTCTCCGACGGGTCCGGTTGGCATATCCCTTGCTTTAAGTTGATGATCTCATTCAGAAAATAAACGTGGCAAAACAGGGAATAAGTCCGATGAGCGTTACAGGGTCCAGGCGTCTGCTTTCGGTGGTTGCCTTTATCACGGTTTCACTGGCCGCCGGCTCGGTACAGGCGCAAACGCGTTCCGAAACGTTGCGCTACGTGACCGGAGCATCCGTCAATACGCTCGATCCGAATATTCCCGGTTCGACCCGCGAAGCCTTTGCGGTGAGTCTGAGCACTTACGACCGGCTGGTTTCCTTCGGCCGCAAACAACTCAACGGCAAATGGGTGTTTGATCTCGGCAAGATCACGGGGGAGTTGGCGGAATCCTACGAAGTCAGCCCGGACGGGTTGAAGATGACATTTCGTCTGCGCAAGGATGCCAAGTTCCAGGACGGCACGCCGGTCACCGCGGAAGACGTCAAATGGTCGCTTGACCGCGTCGTCACGGCGCCGGTCCTCGGCAAGGCACAGCTGCTCACCGGTTCAATGACATCAGCCGACCAGTTCAAGGTGATCGATCCCTTGTCCTTCGAGGTGACGCTGCCGAAGCCGGACAAGCTTGCCTTACCGAATCTCGCGACCGTCTATCCCATCATCATCAACTCCAAGGTCGCCAAGGAACATGCGACGGCGGAAGATCCCTGGGCAACAGCCTGGTTGAAGGAGCACACGGCCGGCAGCGGCGCCTATCAGATCGAGACGTTCAAGCCGGGCGAGCAGGTGATCATGATGCGCAACGAGGCGTGGAATCGGGGCACGGCCGACAAGTCGGCGTTCTTCAAGCGCGTCATCGTGCAGTCGGTGCCGGAGCCGGCGACGCGCGCGAACCTGGTCGAGCGCGGCGATGCCGATCTCGTCATCGATCTGCAGGCGAGTGACGTTCAGTCACTCGAGGCAAAGGGCAAGCTGAAGGTGATCTCGACGCCACAATACAATGCTGTCACCTTCGTTTCGATGAACAACCAGATCCCGCCCTTCGACAATATCAATGTGCGCCGCGCCATCGCCTTTGCGTTGCCCTACGACGACATGTTCAAGGCGGCGCTCTTCGGCCGCGGGTCGCCATTGTTCGGTGCAACATGGGCAGACGGCAAACCATCGAGCGGCGCCTATCCGATCCCGCAACCGGTGAAGCTCGACCTCGAAAAGGCCAGGGACTATCTGAAGGCGGCAGGGATGCCTGACGGCTTCTCGACCACGTTTAGCTTCAATGTCGGCCAGGCTTCGACCGCAGAACCGATGGCCGCCTTGGTGAAGGAATCGCTGGCCAAGATCGGCATCAAGGTTGATATCCAGAAGCTGCCCGACGCGCAGATGTCGACGCAGATCAATGAGAAGAAGCTTCCCTTCTTCACCGAGGGCATCGTCGCCTGGCTGCCGTCGACCGACTATTTCTACCGCAACTTCTACACCGGCAATCAGCGCTGGAATTACTCATCGATCAACAATCCGGAATTGGTGGAGATCGCGCAGAAAGCCCGTTTCGAAGCCGATGCGGCCAAGTATGAGGAGGACGGCAAAAAGCTCAACGCCATCCATTTCAGCGAGATACCGCAGATTCCGCTCTGGCAGCCCAGCCAAGACGCCGTGATGGCGCCCTCGGTCGAAGGCTACACCTACCAGTTCCACCGCCAGGTCGATTATCGCGATCTCAATCGCAAGTAACCGGTCGGTATGATGGCGACCTTTGGAGCAACGGTGATACGGGCGGGCAGGCGCTTCCTGTCCTCGCTGCCGGCGCTGTTTGGCGTGCTTGTCTTCACCTTTCTGCTGATGCGGGTGCTGCCGGGCGATCCGGCGGTGTTCTTCGCCTCCGGGCCGAATTCCGGCAAAGAGGAGATCGAGGTCATCCGCAAGCAGATGGGCCTCAACAAGCCGATGCCCGAACAGCTGATGCTGTATCTCTATGATGTCGGCCGCGGCAACCTCGGCAGATCGATGATGACCGGGCAGTTGGTCACCAAGGATCTCCGCGACCGGCTACCGGCCTCGCTGGAGCTGACCTTCACGGCGCTGCTGATCGCGCTGGTGTCGGCGGTGCCGCTCGGTGTGCTGGCGGCACTGAGACCGGGCTCGGTGATCGACCACAGTGTGCGATTTTTCTGCGCACTCGGCGTCTGCGTGCCGACGTTCGTTTCGGGCCTGTTGCTGATCTATGTCTTCTATTATCTGCTCGGCCTCGCGCCTGACCCGACCGGCCGGGTCGATATCTTCGCCTCCCTGCCGCCAAGGCGGACCGGCTTCCTGTTGATCGATTTCCTGCTCGCCGGCGATACCGATGGATGGTGGGCCGCCTTCAGGCAACTGATCCTGCCGGCGCTGAGCATGGCGCTGTTCGTGGTGGCGCCGCTGGCGCGTATCACGCGGGCCTCGATGCTGGTTTCGCTCGGCAGCGATTTCGTGCGCACCGCCCGTTCCGTGGGCCTTCCCTGGTGGAAAATCGTCGTCACCTATGCGCTGCGCAACGCCATCCTGCCGGTCATCACCATCGCCGGCATCGTATTCTCGACCATGCTCGGCGCCAATGTCCTGGTGGAGAAGGTGTTCTCCTGGCCGGGCGTCGCCTCCTATGCGCTCGATGCGCTGCTCTCTTCCGACTATGCACCGGTGCAGGGTTTCGTGCTGCTGATGGCCAGCGTGTTTGTGATCGTCAATCTGCTGGTGGATATTCTCTACGGCATCGCCGATCCACGGGTGACAATCGGATGACCAGCGCGACGTTTCGCCATGCCGGCTGGATTTTGCGCGGCAACCCGCTCACCGCTGTTGCCGCTGCTGGCGTCTTCCTGCTTGCGCTCATCGCTATTTTCGGGCCGTGGATCGTGCCATACGATCCGATCGTCTCGAACGTGTCGCAAGCGCTGATGCCGCCGAGCGCGGCCCATATCGCCGGCACGGATCAGCTCGGCCGCGACGTGTTCAGCCGCCTCATCGTTGCCGCACGGCTCGATCTCGCCATCGCCGTCTCGGCGGTCGGAATATCCTTTGCCATCGGCGCCGTCATCGGCGCGATCTGCGGTTATACCGGTGGCCGGCTCGATCGCGGCGTTGGCCGCTTCGTCGACGTGCTGATGGCTTTTCCGCTTTTCGTGTTGGCCATGGCGATGGTCGCGGCACTCGGCAACCGGGTCGAGAACATCATCATCGCGACCGCCATCATCAATCTGCCGTTCTACATCCGCTTTGCGCGGGCGGAGGTGAATGTCCGCCGCAATGTCGGCTGGGTGGAGGCGGCGCGCTCCTGCGGCGACAGCCACATCTCGGTCGTGCTGCGCTTTCTGCTGCCGAACGTGCTGCCGGCCATGGCGGTGCAAATATCGCTCAATCTCGGCTGGGCGATCCTCAATGCTGCCGGACTTTCCTTTATCGGCCTCGGCGTCAAACCGCCGACGCCGGAATGGGGCATTATGGTTGCGGAGGGAGCGCGCTTCATTTCCACCGGCAAATGGTGGCTGGTCGCCTTTCCAGGCCTGGCGTTGATGCTGACAGTGCTGTGTTTCAACCTGCTCGGCGACGGGGTGCGCGATATTCTCGACCCCCGCATGCGAACATGAGCCAATCGCTGCTGGCATTAAGCGACCTGCACGTCACTTTCTCGACACGGCGTGGCCTTGTCGAGGCGGTACGTGGCGTCACGCTGTCGCTCGGCGAGGGTGAGATGCTGGGCCTCGTCGGCGAAAGCGGCTCGGGCAAGTCCGTCACCGGCTTTGCGATCACGCGGCTGCTCGACGCGGCCGGGCGGATCACGGCAGGCCATATCCGGTTTCGCGGGCAGGACATCACGAGGATATCGGGGGGTGATTTCCGCCATCTGCATGGCGCGGCGATGGCGATGATCTTCCAGAACCCGCGTGCCGCGCTCAATCCGATCCGTGCCGTCGGGGACCAGATCGCCGATGCGATTACGGCCCATAAGCGAATGCCCCGACAAGAAGCGCGCGCGCAGGCGCTGGAGCTGCTGCGCGCCGTACAAATTCGCGATCCCGAAAAGCGGATGGCGGCTTACCCGCACGAACTCTCCGGCGGCATGTGCCAGCGCGTGATGATCGCCATGGCGATTTCCTGCAACCCGGCCCTGTTGATCGCCGACGAGCCGACCACCGGCCTCGACGTCACAACGCAAAAGGTCGTGATGGACCTTCTGACCGGGATTGCGGCCGAGCGCGGCATGGCGACCATCATGATCACCCATGACCTCGGTCTCGCCGCCCGCTACTGTCACCGCGTCGTGGTGATGGAGCAGGGCCGGCTGGTCGAGGAGGCCGAGCCGACGACTCTTTTCCGCGCTCCACGGCACCCCTACACCAAGCGGCTCGTTGCGGCTTCGCCGACGGCGAGTTCCCGTATCGCGGACCTGGTGCCGGAAGAGGAGAAGGGGCGCTGCGTCGCAAAGCAGATCGCGCCCAGGCCGCAGCCAGCGCCAGGTACGCCGCCGCTGCTGGAGGTGCAGAAACTCGCAAAGCGGTTCGATCAGGGCGCCGCGGCGGTAGCAGACTTTTCGATGATGATCAGCGCCGGCGAGAGCGTCGGTCTGGTCGGCGAATCCGGTTCCGGCAAGAGCACGACGTCGCGCATCATCTGCCGGCTGATCGATCCGAGCGAGGGCGAGATCGCGTTCGAGGGACAGTCGATCGGCCATATCCCGGCACGCGATTTTCACCGGTCACCGTTTCGCAAGGATATCCAGATCGTCTTTCAGGATCCGAGCGACAGCCTCAACCCGCGTTTCACCGCCTTTGACTGTATCGCCCATCCACTGCTGCGGCTTGGCGGCATGCGCTCAGGCGACGCCTTGCGGCGGCGGGTGGAGGAGTGCGCGCAGCGCGTTGGATTGGGGATCGAATTGCTGACGCGCTTCCCGCATCAGCTCTCGGGCGGTCAGAAGGCCCGTGTCGGCATCGCCCGCGCCATCGCCTGCCGGCCGCGGCTGTTGGTGCTGGATGAACCGACCGCGGCGCTCGACGTATCGGTGCAGGCGGTGGTGCTGCAACTGCTCGATCGGTTGAGGCGAGAGGATGATCTGGCCTTCCTCTTTGTCAGTCACGACCTCAACGTCGTTCGCATGATGTGCGATCGGACCATCGTTCTGCAAAACGGCCGTATCGTCGAGCAGGGCGAAAGCCGGGCCATGTTCGACAATCCGAAAACCGCTTACACACGCGAATTGGTCGAAGCCGTACCGCATATCGAGCCAAAATTGGCTGCGTCCGCGACCTGATATTATTGACGGGCTCGACACCCGCAAGGAACCGCTTTCGCTCGAGGATGCACTAATGAAGGCATGGATTGATCTCAAAATGCTCGATGAGGGTCATCGTGCGTCGTCGCGATACGTGCGCGGCCGAGCTATACTCGTCGAGACAACAGTAGTTCGATCCCCTATAATCGTGCAAATCGGCGAAAATCATAAGCCATCAATGCTCGAGTCGGCTCCAATTGAGCTGAAGGTGAGGCCTTGGCCAGTAGTCTCTGGATGCAGACAGGCCGCTCGAGCTTCAAGCGAGATTGTTCGCCCGCGTCAGGCAATTTTTCCAGCATTAGCCATCTTGTCAATCCACCGCCAGCTGCGTCCGGCTCGAATTCCGACCGGCTGGTGTCCTTAAGGACTTCATTGGTAGAGATTTGCTGCCCTGCGCGCAGCGCGCATGTGATCTGTCCGCGCCAGCGGGTGATCGATGAGGTAGCGGAACGCTCGCCGGCTGGCACGAATGTCCTGTTAAGGTCAAAAGCCGGCTTGGACCGAACGTCCGCCGGTTGGCGCAAAGCGGACGTTCAGCAAATGGCCCATGTCGGCTGGGTGCTAATTCCCAGACGCGCTGCATTGTGAATGGAGAGGAGATGAATTCTGGGTTCTTCCTGCACGGCGATTAATCGCCGCGGCATTTTTGCGATGCGGCAAATGCCAAGATAAAGCCGCCACGGTGGCAAACTTCCGACACACGATGACGGCGAAAAGGGGCGATCCGACATGACGCATGCGCGAAGGCAAATACCGATTCCGGTTTTGCTGTCGTGCACATATTCAAAGGGGCCTTCGTGTCGCACAAATTCTTCCTGTCGATCCTGCTCGCCTTCGCGTTGTTTGCCTTCCCTGCTTTTGCTCAGACCGGCGCTACGCCTAAGATAGCCGCCCCAGCCACGAACAACGCCGATGCACTGACGCCCGATCAGGCGAAGCGGGCGCTCGATACACTTCAGGACGACAAGAAGCGTGCGCAGATGATCGATACACTGCGCGCTATCGCCAATGCCTCACCGCAGGCGCAAGCCGCACCACCCGTGCCCGAACCACAACGCGCGGTTCCACTCACGGCGGATAGCCTCGGCGCACAGCTCTTGCTGACGGTGTCCGAACAGGTCGGCGAGATCTCGCACGAGATCGCCGGTATCGCGCGGACGCTGACGCACTTTCCAGCGTTCTACTACTGGATCGTGCGAACAGCCAACGATCCGTCCGCTTATAATCAGTTGCTCGATGTCGCGTGGAAACTGGCATTGGTGTTCGGTTGCGCCTTCGCTGCCGAATGGTTGATCTTCCGTGTCATCAAGCGGCCGGTGGCGCTGCTGGAAGCGCGTCTTCCGCAAACCGCGCATGCCCCGGCGCAGACGCTGGCGATGGTCGATCCGCCAGCCTCCGCGGCGGATGTAACCGTGGAGCCCGAACTGCATCGACGGCGTCTCAGTCTGGCGCGCGCCTGGCAGTCGCTGGTCAGACTGCCGTTCGTATTGGGACGTGTCGCACTCGAACTGCTCCCGGTGCTCGTCTTCGTCGGTGTCGCCACGATGCTGTTGGGTACCGAGATCGGCGATCTCGCAACTAGCCGGCTTGTGATCCTCGCGGTCGCGAATGCATACGCGCTGTCGCGCGGGCTGATCTGTGTCGTGCGGGCGTTGGCGGGGCCTTTCGGTCTGTTTCGCGTTCGCGCCGAGACCGCGGCCTACATCGAGATCTGGGCGCGGCGCATCGTCACCGTCGGCGTATCAGGCATCGCCTTTGCGAATGTGGCCCTGCTGTTGGGCCTGCATCGCGCTGGCTACGCGGCGTTGCTCCGTCTGGTGATGCTGATCGTGCATCTCTTTATTGTCGTCATCATCCTGCAGTGTCGCCGGCAGGTTGCCGAGGCTATTCGCGCGCCCGCCGGCGGCGAGGGCGCAGCGGCTAGGGTACGCAATCGCGTCGCCGGCCTGTGGCACTATCTTGCGATCGCTTTGGACCTCGCGCTGTGGTCTGTGTGGGCGCTGAATATCCGCAACGGTTACTCCCTGCTTCTGCAGTATTTTATCGGCACCATTGCGATCGCCCTGATCACTCGTCTCGCCACCATCGCGGTGCTGAGCCTGATCGACCGCGGTTTCCGTATCAGCCCGGATATCCTGCAGCGCTTCCCCGGCCTCGAAACCCGCGCCAATCGCTATCTGCCGCTACTGCGCAAGATCGTCTCGGCTGCCATCGCCTTCATCGGCTTCGTTGCACTGCTTGAAGTTTGGGGTGTGGATGCCGTCGTCTGGTTCTACGGCGGCCAGATCGGCAGCCGGTTGTTGTCGGCGATAGTGACGATCGGAATCGCGGCGCTTGCGGCGGCGGCGATCTGGGAGGCAAGCAACGCGCTGATGGATCGCCGGCTCAATGTACTGTCGCGCGACGGTCACTTCGCGCGCGCGGCACGACTGCGTACCTTTCAGCCGATGCTGCGAACGGCGCTGCTGTGCCTGATCGTCACGGTGGTTGGTTTGACCGCGCTGAGCGAAATCGGCGTCAACGTCGCGCCGCTGCTGGCCGGCGCCGGGATTGTCGGTATCGCCATCGGCTTCGGCTCGCAGAAACTGGTGCAGGACCTCATTACCGGGCTGTTTCTCTTGCTGGAAAATACCGTCCAGGTCGGTGACAACGTCAGTGTGTCCGGCCTGTCAGGGACAGTCGAGAATGTTTCGATCCGCACCATTCGTCTGCGGGCCGGCGACGGCTCGGTGCACATCGTTCCTTTCAGCGCCGTGACGACGATCACCAATTCAAGCCGTGGTGCCGGTAATGCGGCCGTCAGCGTCAACGTTTCCTACAAGGAAGACACCGATCGCGCCGGCCAGATACTCAAGGATATCGTCGCCGAAATGTGTCGCGAGCCCGAATACCGGCAGGCGATCCGCGGCGATCTCGAACTGTGGGGCGTAGACAAGGTGGACGGCTCGATGGCGTCGATCGTCGGCCAGATTCGCTGCACCGACACTGGTCGCTGGCCAGTGCAGCGCGAATTCAACCGCCGCATGAAGCGACGATTCCAGGAGTGTGGAATCGAAATCGCATCCGCAGGTCAAACCATTCTGATGCAGGTTGCCGCGCCGGCCGACGTAGCCTCGGATCCGGTGCCTCGACGGGCGGCCGGCTAGGTGCGCCGTCGAACGCCTGGTTTTGGCGCAAAGCGGCCATTCACATACTGAGCGGTTGGAAAAAGCCAGACGCTTTGCCGGATACTGCGACCTATCTGGCTCCGCGCATGACGTGATAGCTGAGCTCGCCTGGATCGCTGAGATCGGGGACCTTCCAGCCATCCAGATCATACTCGGCCATGCACTCCTCGGCGAATCCCTTGAATTTATCGGCATTGCCGGAGGCTTGTGCGCCGAACAGGCAGTAGCGCCGGATCTCTTCGGTCGACCCGCCGTAGTTGATTTCGTAAAGCTCGTGCCGGCCGCCGAACTCGCTCGCCAAACAGTCCCACAACAGCTTGAGCAGCTTGACGCGTTCCTCGGCCTTGTAGCCGTTCGAACCTCGCAGATATTGATCGAGATAGGGCCGGATTTCCGGATTCTTAAAATCAAGCGCGTGGCTGTTGAGATAGATGAGACCCGAGGCGACGGTCTGCTCGATCAGGTACTTGACCCGCGTGTAGGCCATCGTTGCGATGATCTGATAGGCGTTGCCGGGATCCATGTTCGGCAAGACATAGTTGCCGATCCACGGCTTCGGATCGCGCACCATGGCGTCCGAAAGTCCCCAAAACAGGTTGCGCCACGCGATCACCTCGCCGACATTCGCCTGCACGCCGCGATAATCCTTGGTACCCGCGGCCTCGGTGGCCTTGAGCAGCAGGCCCGCAATGAAATCGAGCTTCACCGCGAGCCGCGTGCAACCGTGCACCACGAAGCGGGGCAGGAATCCGGTGCGCGGAAAGAAGTTGTTCGCCTTCTCGAGATCGCCGTAAACGAACACGTTCTCCCAGGGCACCAGCACCTTGTCCATGATGAAGACCGCGTCGTTCTCATCGAGACGGCTCGATAGCGGATAGTCGAATGGACTACCCATGACCGTCGAATTCATCTCGTATGACGTGCGGCAGATGAACTTCACGCCCGGCGAGTTGGTCGGCAGCATGAACACCGCCGCGAATTTCTTGTCCTGCACCGGGATCAATCCGTGGTGGGCGACGAACGTATAGTTCGTCAGCACCGAGCCGGTGGCGACCACCTTCGCGCCTGAGATGATGAGACCGGCGTCGGTCTCCTTCTCGACATGGCAGCAGACATCGCTGACCTCGTTCGGCGGCCGGTCGCGATCGATCGGTGGATGGATGATGGCATGATTGATGAAGGGCACGCGCTCCTGGCTAAATTTGTACCAGCGCCGGGCGTTGTCCTGGTACGGATCGTAAAAGTCCGCGTTGGCGCCGAGGGT
>DATHHQ010000188.1:0-11716 GCA_035490095.1 Bradyrhizobium sp. | reverse complement strand
TACTTTGCATGGGGTTGTTTTCGCGATTTTGTGTCTGGGCTCCGCGGTGTACCGCCCCATAGCGCGTCGAAGACGCGCGTGAACGCGCTTACGAGCGTGTCGAAGACGCGCGTGAACGCGCTTATGAGGCGCTGCGCTGCGGAAAAGCGGGTACCGGTTTTCCGAAAAGATCATGCTCAAACAAAAAGATAGAGCGGGATGACGATTCGAAGAAAAGTCATCCCGCTCTAAGTCAGGCCGCGAAAAGTCACTTCGCTTTCGTGCTGCCGGTTGCAGGCTTGGCCCGGATGCGCATATGGCCACCGTCGGTCTTTTCGACGTCGAAGGCGCCTGTCTTCCGGACGAGATCGCTGAGCTTGCTGTGGCCGTAAGAGCGAGTGTCAAAATCCGAGAACAGGTTTGAGATGTGCTGGCCGACCGGCCCCAGCATCACCCAGCCATCCTCGCTCTCGATTTGCGAAATCGCCTTTTCCAGGATCGGAATTGCGGCGCTCGGCGGCTGCAACGATTTTGATTTCGACGTCGTATTGGCGCCGGAAGTTACAGCCTCCGGCAACAGGTTTTCGGTGTAGATGAAGCGGCGGCATGCCTGCCGGAAACTCTCCGGCGTTTTCTGTGCACCGAAACCGTAGACGTCGGCGCCCTGTTCGCGCAGGCGCGAGGCCAGCCGCGTGAAGTCGCTGTCGGACGACACCAGGCAAAAACCGTCGAACCGTCCGCTATGCAGAAGGTCCATGGCGTCGATGACCAGGGCAATGTCGGAGGCGTTCTTGCCCTTGGTGTAGGCGAACTGCTGATAGGGATCGATGGCGTGCTTTTGCAGGATATCGGACCACGACTTGAGCTGCGGGCCGGAAAAATCGCCGTAAATCCGGCGAACACTGGCCTCGCCGAACTTCGCCACCTCCTCGAACAATCCGCCGGCGATCTGCGGCGAGGTGTTGTCGGCGTCGATCAGCACGGCAAAACGGGGCAGGCGCTGCTGTTCAGCTTTCATCACGGCACCTTCGGTTTGGGTGGGCGGTGGATGGATATTGGAGGAATTCTGCTGATTCCGGAAAAAATGCGCCGGAATCCACGACGGTCGAACGTTCTCGATGGCCAGCGCTATCGAAAACTCTGTTATCTTTCAGTAGCTTGTGAGAAGGAGCCCGGGCTTCTACCACATGCAGCCGCCCCGTGATTTGATCCTGCAGAAGGCGAGGACGCGGCTGCGCCCCTCGTTTGTTGACGATTTCAACGCTACCTTAGTCCACCGATTCGACGAGGTACCGAACGCCATGACCATCCGCCTGCATCGCGGCGATCTGCCCGATCTGTCCCGCTACACCGATTCGGTGGCGATCGATACTGAGACCATGGGGCTGCATCCGCATCGCGACCGGCTCTGCGTGGTGCAGATGTCGAACGGCGACGGCAGCGCCGACGTGGTGCAGATCCCCAAGGATCATGGCAAGGATCCTGCCGACGCGCCCAATCTGAAGGCGCTGCTGACCAATCCGAAAATCACCAAAATCTTTCATTTCGCGCGGTTCGATCTGGCCGCCCTCTACAACGCCTTCGGCGTGATGCCGCAGCCGGTCTACTGCACCAAGATCGCCTCGCGGCTGTGCCGCACCTACACCGATCGCCATGGCCTGAAGGATCTGGTGCGCGAGGTGCTCAACATCGACCTGTCGAAGCAGCAGCAATCGAGCGACTGGGGCGCACAGGCCTTGAGCGAGGCGCAACTGGCCTATGCGGCGTCCGACGTGCTGCATCTGCATGGCTTGCGCGAACGGCTGGATACCATGCTCGCGCGCGAGGGCCGCATGGAGCTGGCGCAAGCCTGTTTCGAGTTTCTGCCGACGCGGGCAAAGCTTGATCTGCAGGGTTGGGATACCGAGGACATTTTCGCCCATTCTTAAGATCGAGACCATTTGAAGCACCTTCCCGGTCCGCTCAGGCGTTGCCAAGCGAAAGCCGGCCCCGGACCTGATCCGGCGTGGGGACCGGTTCGCGCCAGGAAAACGCGTCAAACCAAGAATTTAGAGCCCGTTTCGATTCTATCGAAACGGAAAAGGCGACAGGCCCCGTTTCGGTCACACTCGTAAGCCGAGTGTCCGGGCTGCATTGTCCGGCGATGCCGGGTAGAATGGCGAGCGACGCCAGCGCTTTGGAGCAGCGGTGAATTCGGTTCGGAGCCCAGCGTATCAGGCCGGAATGGACGCGCGCTTCGCCATGGCGGCGCGCCACAGCCGGATAGTGCGGGTGCTGCGCATCGCGGTTCCCGGCGCCGTGATCCTGGCGATGACCGCCATCGTCTTTGTATCGGTCTTCAATCCGTTCCGGATGCTTCTGCCCAAGCTGCCGCTCGACATGGGAAACCTCGTCGTCTCCGGCACCAAGATCACGATGGAATCGCCGCATTTGTCCGGCTATTCGACCGATCAGCGGCCCTACGAACTGTGGGCGAAGACCGCGACCCAGGATCTGACCGATCCGGATCACGTCGATCTGAGGTCGTTACGGGCCAAGGTGTTGATGGAGGATAAAACCACCGTCACGCTCGATGCTCACGACGGCCTGTTCGATAGCAAGCAGCAGTTGCTGGACCTGCACAAGGAGATCTTCCTGCAATCCTCGACCGGCTACGAAGCCCGCCTGACCCAGGCGTTTGTCGATATCGCCAAGGGCACGGTGACCTCGGAAGAACATGTCGATGTCAAATTGCTGAACGGAACGCTGACCGCCGACAAGCTCAGGATTACCGGGGGCGGAGAGGTGGTCAGATTCGAAGGCAACGTCGTGATGAATCTGGTCATGGACAGCCCGACCCCCGCCGCCGACTCCGGCCAGCCCGCCACCGCATCCGCATCCCCGGACCCTGCCCCGTCGGTCAAGACGCGTTCCAAGTCCGGCAACCCGAAATGACCTTGATGATGATGTCTTCTCCGCGCAGCACTCCGACCAGGCGGTTAGCGCAGGGCGTCTGGATGGCGGCGTTTGCATTCGCGGTGATCGCCGCCGGTGAAGTTCGTGCGCAGAGTACGATGCAGGGCGTGCCCAATGCCATGCAGGGCTTTTCGCAAAATCGCGACCAGCCGATTCAGATCGAAGCCGCCACGCTCGAGATGCGCGACAAAAAAAAGGAAGCGACTTTCGCCGGCAATGTGAAGGTGGTGCAGGGTGACACCACCATGACGTCCAAGACCCTCGTGGTGTTCTACGATGCGACCACGCCCCCTGCCGGGGCGCCGGCTCCCAATCCGAAGACGGCCGCGAAATCGGCTCCAATCCAGGCAGCCGCCCCCGGTCCCGGCGGCAGTTCGTCGATCCGCCGGCTCGAGGCCAAAGGCAGCGTGGTTGTGACCCAGAAGGATCAGGTCGTGACCGGCGACACCGCTGTGTTCGACACCAGGGCAAATCTGATCACCATGCTTGGCGGCGTCGTGCTGACCCAGTGCAAGAACGTGCTGCGCGGCGATCGTCTGTTGGTGGACATGACCACCGGCGTATCGCGGGTCGAATCGGAGAGCGGAAAAGTGCAGGGCCTGTTCATCCAGTCGGGACCGGGCTGCGGGCCGGCGTCGTCGGGCTCGGGCAGTCCCCTGCCCGCCTTGGGTGCCCCAAATAAACCTAAATAATATCAATCACTTGTTCGCTATTAGCAGGCGCCGAGGTTGAAGCTCGCGGCCCCAGCCCGTATCTACCCGGCAGCGCAGAACGCGATCAGCGAAAGCGGAGACCGGTTTTGCGTCCGCTCGTCCTTTAAACTATTGAAAGTGCGTATGATTGTTCGCCAAGCCACACACACTTTGGCGGATCATGCGCGATCGGCCCTCACATCGAGGGTGTTTCGCTGGGCAATGGCTACCCATTCATTCATGTTGCGCGAGCGAATCGAATTCGCCGCGTCGGGTCGCGAAATCACCGTGAAAGGCTGAGCGAAGCGGGGGATGGTGGATTTACTCGGCATGTTCCGTCGACGCCCGGCGAAACGCAATCCGCCCGGATTTGCGCGCACGCGTCCGGACATCACCTCGCTCGAGGATGCCATGGATATGCTGGAGAACCCGGTGCGCGACGCGCCCCGGATCGCTCGCGATGGCGTGCGTGATCCCGCACAGCCGAGGCCGGAAACACGCCAAGAAACACGCCAAGCGGAAAAACCGCGCCCGCGCGCCCGGACCAATGGCGCGGCAGCTCCGCGGCAAACCCCGCGGGCGGGCTATCTGGCTGTGCATAACGTGGAAAAGAGTTTCGGAACCCGCCAGGTGGTACGCGGCGTCAGCATCTATGTCCGCCGCGGCGAGGCGGTGGGTTTGCTGGGCCCGAACGGCGCCGGAAAGACCACGGTATTTTACATGATCACCGGCCTGATCAAGGCGGATCGCGGCGCCATCGAACTCGATGGCCACGACGTCACCAGCCTGCCGATGTATCAGCGCGCCCGACTCGGGATCGGCTATCTGCCGCAGGAAGCTTCGATCTTCCGTGGTCTCACGGTAGAGCAGAATATCCGCGCCGTGCTGGAGGTCGTCGAGCCCAACAAGAAAAAACGCGAGGCCGAGCTCAATTCGCTGCTCGACGAGTTCAACATCACGCGACTGCGCAAAACGCCGTCGATCGCGCTGTCGGGCGGCGAGCGGCGCCGGGTCGAGATCGCGCGGGCGCTTGCGACCCGCCCCAATTACATGCTGCTCGACGAACCATTCGCCGGTATCGATCCGATCGCGGTGGGTGACATTCAGGACCTGGTCCGCCACCTTACAAATCGCGGCATCGGCGTGCTGATTACCGACCATAATGTGCGGGAAACGCTGGGACTGACCGATCGCGCCTATATCGTTTATGCCGGCGAGATCTTGACCGAAGGCTCTCCGGACGAGATTGTGAACAACCCGGATGTACGCCGTCTTTACCTTGGCGAGGAATTCCGCCTTTAGCGCATGAGCCGCCAAAGTGTGAGCGGTTTGGCGCTAAGGTCATGCGTTCATTCAATAATTTATAGCGAGATCGGACGCAAAACCGCTCACACTTTGGTTGATCGCGCTATAGTCCATTTTTCCAATTCGTCAAGCCGTGTACATCGGCTTTGGACTAGTTTAAGCAAGAATCGGACCAACTTTCTCAAATCGGTTCTTGCTTCGATGGCTCTGACGCAGAGACTAGAGTTCCGCCAGTCGCAGTCGCTGGTGATGACGCCGCAGCTGATGCAGGCGATTAAACTGCTGCAGCTGTCGAATCTCGACCTTTCGGCCTTTGTCGAAGAGGAACTGGAGCGAAATCCGCTGCTCGAACGCGCCAATGACGGCACCGAGCCGCCGGTCGCGGGCGAGCCGGCGCCGGAGCGGGCCGAATTTTCCGACCGCGACGATACGGGTTCCGCCTATGGCGACGATGCATCCGCCGAGCGTTCCGAACTGGCCAACGGTTCCACCGGCGACGGTTTCGAGCCGGTCCAGGAAGAATGGATGAACAGCGATCTCGGCAGCCGCGCCGAGATCGAGCAGACGCTGGACACCGGCCTCGACAACGTGTTTTCCGAGGAGCCCGCCGAGGCCGCCGCGCGCACCGCGCAGGACGCGGCGCCGACCGCGTACACCGAATGGGGCGGCGGCGCCTCCAACGATGACAGCTACAACCTCGAAGCCTTCGTCGCCGCCGAGATCACGCTCGGCAGCCACCTCGCCGAGCAGCTGGCGGTGGCTTTTACAGCCCCCGCACAGCGCATGATCGGGCAATACCTGATCGATCTGGTCGACGAGGCCGGCTACCTGCCGCCGGATCTGGGGCAGGCCGCCGAGCGGCTCGGCGCGTCACAGCAGGACGTCGAAGCGGTTCTGACGGTGCTGCAGAAATTCGATCCGCCCGGTGTGTGCGCGCGAAATTTGAGCGAATGCCTGGCAATCCAGCTGCGGGAGCTCAATCGTTACGACCCTGCGATGCAGGCGCTGGTCGAGCATCTGGACCTGCTGGCGAAGCGCGATATCGCTTCCTTGCGAAAATTCTGCGGCGTCGATGATGAGGATATCACCGACATGATCGGCGAAATTCGCCGTCTCGATCCGAAGCCGGGCCTGAAATTCGGCTCGGCGCGGATGCAGACCATGGTACCGGACGTGTATGTGCGGCCCGGCCCCGATGGCGGCTGGCATGTCGAACTCAACAGCGACACCCTGCCGCGGGTGCTGGTCAATCAGATCTATTACACGGAATTGTCGAAGACGATTCGCAAGGACGGCGACAAGTCCTATTTCACCGATTGCCTGCAGAACGCGACCTGGCTGGTGCGCGCGCTGGATCAGCGCGCCCGAACCATCCTGAAAGTCGCGACCGAAATCGTGCGCCAGCAGGACGGCTTCTTCACCCACGGCGTGGCGCATCTGCGGCCGCTCAACTTGAAGGCCGTGGCGGACGCGATCCAGATGCATGAATCGACGGTGTCGCGGGTTACCGCCAATAAATACATGGCGACCAACCGCGGCAGCTTCGAATTGAAGTATTTCTTCACCGCGTCGATCGCGTCGGCCGACGGCGGCGAGGCCCATTCGGCGGAAGCCGTCCGTCATCACATCAAGCAACTGATCGATGCGGAAGACCCGGCGGTGATCTTGTCGGACGACACCATTGTGGAACGATTGCGCGAGTCGGGCATTGATATTGCCCGCCGCACCGTCGCGAAGTATCGCGAAGCGATGCGCATCCCGTCGTCGGTGCAGCGCCGCCGCGACAAACAAAGCATGCTCGGCAATGCCCTGTCGGCACCTGCCGCCTCGTCCGATCGGTCGCGCGACCCCGCGCCCGTTTGATTGCGTCCCCGTCAATTCGGGATACTGTCCCCGTTCCAGGCGAATCGAGGCATCGAATGACTCTCCGAATCTCGGGCAAAAGCATCAGTGTCGGCGACGCGCTGCGCGGGCGCGTCACCGAGCGCACCGATGAAGTCTTGCGCAAATATTTCGACGGCAATTATTCCGGCCACATCACGCTGAGCAAGGATGGTTTCGGCTTCCGCACCGACTGCGCGTTGCATCTGGATTCCGGGATCACGCTCGAGGCCGATTCCAATGCCGCCGACGCCTATAGCAGCGCCGATCAGGCACTGGCCCAGATCGAGAAGCGGCTGCGCCGCTACAAGAGCCGCCTGAAGGATCGTTCGGCGCGAAAGTCGCACGCCGAAGCGGTTGCGATGGTGGAATTGACTGCGCCCATCCTCAATGCCCCAAGCTACGTGATCGAGGCGCCCGCGGGAGACGACGAGCACGATGAGACCGGCTACAGTCCGGTGATCATCGCAGAGGCGACGACGTCGCTGAAGCGGATGTCGGTGAGCGAAGCGGTGATGGAGCTGGACCTGACCGGCGCCGCCTGCATCGTGTTCCAGCACGGCAGTAACGGGCGGGTGAACATCATTTACCGGAGGCAGGACGGCAATGTTGGCTGGGTCGATCCTCCGGTGGTTAACTCCGGGGGGTAGGATTGACGCGCCGAAGGCCCCTCCCTATGGTCCGCCGCCCTTGAGGGTAATGACCGGTAACAACTTTGCAACAGTTGGCACCGGTCTTGCGTTGGAGTAGAAGCCCACGAACCAGGGACCCGGATCTTAACCCGCCTCCCCGCCTCTTCTTCCTGACGCCCTCTGAAGCCCATTCGCAACGTGACGGTTAAATTCACCTCGGAACGCCCCATGACGATTACCGATCTGGTCGCACCCGAGGCGATACTTCCTGCGTTGAAGGTCAACAGCAAGAAGCAGGCGCTGCAGGAGCTGGCGGCGCGGGCAGCCAGCCTGACCGGGCAGAACGAGCGCTCGGTTTTCGAGGTGCTGCTGCAGCGCGAGAAGCTCGGGACCACCGCCGTCGGTTATGGCGTCGCCATCCCGCACGGCAAGCTTCCCAAGCTGGAGAAACTGTTCGGGCTGTTTGCCCGTCTCGAACGCCCGATCGATTTCGAGGCCATGGACGGCCAGCCGGTCGACCTGGTGTTCCTGCTGCTGGCGCCGGAAGGCGCCGGCGCCGATCACCTGAAGGCGCTGGCGCGAATCGCACGGCTGTTGCGCGATCAGGACGTCGCCAAGAAGCTGCGCGCCTCGCGCGACGCGCAGGCGATCTATTCGGTGCTCGCGCTGCCGCCGGCGAGCGCCGCGTAGAACGATCCGCAGGGCATCGCCTTTGCCGGGTTTTTGCCAACCTGTACTATACTCGTCCCCATGACCAGGGCTGAAGCGATCAGGGAACTGTGCAAGCAGGCGGGCGCCATCAAGGCGCTGGGTGCGACGGCGCTCTATTTGTTTGGCTCAACCGCTCGCAACAAGGCCAGTGCCAAAAGCGACGTGGATATTTTTATCGACTATGACCCGCGCGGGCGATTCAATGCCCTGGATCTGGTGGCGGCCAAGCGATTGCTTGAGGAGAGCCTCCGTGTCGAGGTTAATCTTACCACCCGCAAGGGGCTCCATCCGCTGATACGTAAACAGGTCGAGGCCGAGGCGACTCGGGTTTTCTAGATGGCCACGCGCTCCCCTTTGCTGCGCATCCACGACATGCTCGAAAGCATCCGTGGAATCGAAAAGGCGCTCGCTGGAAAACGATGCGAGACTACGAACGCTCGTGGCTGCTGCGCTCGGCGGTCGAGCGCGGCATCGAGGTTATTTCCGAAGTCAGCCGTCATCTCGGCCGTGACCTGAAAGCACAACACAAGAATATCCGCTGGAAGGATATCGCCGGAATAGGCAACATCTTGCGGCACGACTACCAGCGCGTTGACGCCTCGATTATCTGGAAGGCGGTCAAAGACGATCTGCCGCTGCTCAAGGAGGTGCTGCTCGCGCTCAAGGCGTCCTTGAAGTAGCGCCAACGGAAGTGTCTGCAAGGTAGGATGACGGCCAAGCCTTCTGGTTAGCCGGTCGCGCCTTGCGCGCTCCGGAATGACGAGTCACAGCGCGTGCGACAAGTACCGGACCGTCCGGCGGCCATCATAGACGCTTGCCGTCCCGACCTCGACGAATCCCAACGCCGCATGGAAAGCATCCGATGCCGGGTTTGGAGGGCTGCTGTTGACTTCACAGACAACGCGCCCGTGTCCAGCTTCAGCCGCATGTTCGAACAGATCGCGATAAAGCCTGCGCGCGCAGCCGCGCCCGCGCGCCGATGCTGCGACCACGATCCGGTCCACATAGACAAAGCGCGGATAGCGGGCGCAGTACCACAGGAAATTCGGGCTGTCGTATCGAGCGTCCTGATCGAACGCCAATAGAAAGGCGTCAAGGTCTCCAATCCTCTGCGCCAGGAACGCTTGTTCGACCAGATGCTGCAGCTGCTCCGGCTCCAGCCAGGACAGTTCCTGGGCATGCGCGTTGTTGAGCGCGAGCATGGTTTTGGCCAGCAGTGCGTCACCCGATAATTCGGCTGGTGCAATAGACAGCAACTCTGAATCACTCATGCGGCCCATCCGACGCTCACATAACCATAGCTAGCTGGTCGATGGCCGGCGAGCGCGGTGTGGATTTCTCAATTCTTCAGCGAAAGTTTTCCAACCGCCTCAGCTGACGCGGGAGCTTTTAGGGTTACCTTGCCACCGTTGATGTGGAGCACGCTCGCCCAAGGATCGAATACCCGCACGCCAGCTTCGACAAACTCGCTGACGTCACGACTCACCACGACGAAATCCTGTAGCGCGGCGATGGCTGCGATAAACAAATCAGGTTGACCGAATGTATGGCCGCGCTTCTGACCCTCAACAACCATGCTTTTCCATCGAACAATCACGTCTTCCGTAATGGCAAGAGTACGGCCGGTAAACAGTGGCCGCAGATTTCGCTCCAGCCACAGATGAAGGTCGGTCCGGCGGGCGGCATCGCCTAATTGCTCAATGCCATATGTAATTTCTGCCAGAGTAACGTCGGTAATAAACAACGTCTCGCCAGACTGAGCAGCGATGAAATTGACAACTCTGGAATCAGGTTTGGATTTGCGCAGCTCGGAAACGACGTTCGTATCGAGCAGCCATCCCCTCACAGACTGATATTCCGCACTCTGGATTTGACAGTAAGGCGGTCGAACTTCACCTCAGCCAGGGGGGATGCGGCAAGAACCGTGACGATATCCCGGCCGGTCACCGGGCGTTGGAGCCGATCGAACTCATCGGCGCCGACGATAACAACGGCATCTTTCCCGTGAAGCGTAACTCGCTGCGGGCCACGCTGCTGCGCTTCCCGGACCACCTCGCTGAAGCGAGCCTTCGCGTCCTGAAGCCGCCATCGTCCGGCCCGGTGGCCGGCTGCCGACCCTTTCTTGGCTGTAGACATGGATTCGCCCCTCTAGTCACGGTGACTAGAATTATAGGGAATGTTATGTCCAACGGCAAGGAAAGGGTGGCCAAAAAAATACGCGGGCCTGTCCCCGGCAAAGCCGAAGACAAACTCCCGCGCATCGCGAATCCTATTTGAAGTCAGTGACAGCAGCAAACGGTGCGTCAGTAACCGCAGCATCGCTTCGTCAGTGAACGCTGACGGCCTGCAGCTCGTTGCTCCATGCATTCGCGATCGCAGCTTCCCGGCTATCGGTCAGCATGATCGGCGTGCCGTCGGCGGCATGCAGGGCAAACAGCTTCAGTCCCGGCGCGATCTTCGGCGCCTGGGGAAACAGCCCCGGCACGTCCTCGGAACGGATCTGCTTCACATAGGCGATATGGCCCTCGCCCAGGGTCGCCAGCGCCTCGGTGGAGACGCCCGCATCCTCGAACACTACATTACCTTCAGTCATGGTCTCGACTCCTCTGTCAGACTAAGCGGTCGAGTCCGCTACTCGTTCCATTATTCATGTTCATTGATAGCAATTGTCTTAACGACCTTTTCCGGCTCGGGCCGGGCCAGGTCGATCGACAACAGCCCGTTTTTCAAGTCCGCGCCCAGCACCTGCATCCCCTCCGCCAGCACGAAAGTGCGCTGGAAGTGGCGCGCGGCGATGCCGCGATGGATGTATTGCCGGGCCTTGTCGTCCTGCTGGCGGCCGCGGATCACGAGCTGGTTTTCCTCAATGGTTACATCGAGTTGGTCGCGGGTAAAACCCGCCACCGCCAGCGTGATTCGCAGCCGTTCGGGCTGGCCGCTGCTGCGATCGCACCGCTCGATATTGTACGGAGGATAGCCGTCGGCGCCTTTGACGACGCGATCGAGCGCACGCTCGATTTCGTCGAATCCCAGCAGGAACGGACTGGATAACGAAGGAACACGAGACATAATTTTACAAAGCCCTCTCGAAGCGACTTTGACGTCCAGGGCCCTTGCGGCGCCCCTTTTTGGCCGGCAGGCGGATTTGCCCTCCGGTCAACAGCCAATATGGGCATGGTTTGGGGGGTGTGCAAGCGCCTGCGGGGCTTGCCGAATCCCCCGAAAAAGTCATTCCAGGCGCGTCCATCGGTCGCGCCTCCCTCAGAGATCGATCCGCTTGCGGCCGTCGGCCGAGAACAGATGCAGCTTCTCGCGTGGCGCGATCGCCCTGATTCGCTCGCCGATGGCAGGCGCGATGGCGCCGGGAATCCGCACAATGACCTCGCCCGGCGGCAATTCCCCGGGATTGGCGGCAACGCCCTGCACTTCCAGTTCCCGGGTACCGTAAATGAAGGTCTCGGCCCCGACGCGCTCGATCGCCTCCACGGTGAGGCCGAGCGCAATGCCGCCTGCGATGGTTTCGCTCGAAATCACAAAGTCCTCGGGCCGGATCCCCAGAAT
>DATHHQ010000187.1:0-27233 GCA_035490095.1 Bradyrhizobium sp. | reverse complement strand
TGGACGAGCCGACCGCTTCGCTGGATGCCGCCAATCGGGCGGTGGTGGTCGATCTGATCGGCGAAAAGAAGCGCGCGGGTGTTGCCATGGTCGCCATCGTCCACGACGATGAGATCCGCCATCTGATCGCCGACCGGATCGTCGACGTGACATCGTTTGCCGCCGCGGCATGAAGGAAGACGCCTAAGATGACTTCGACAAAAGACGAGACCGTGCTTGGCAACGCCAGGATTGTTCTCACCGACCGCGTGATCGAGCGCGGCTGGATTGCTTTTGCCGATGGACGCATTGCAGAATTCGGCGAGGGCAGCGGACCTGCAGGCAGCGAGGACGCGGCCGGCGATCTGATCATGCCCGGCCTGATCGAGTTGCATACCGATCATCTCGAAGCGCATTATGTCCCGCGCCCAAAAGTATTCTGGGACCCGATCGCCGCCGTCGTCTCTTATGATGGACAATTGGCGACATCGGGCATCACCACGGTGCTGGATTCGCTGCGGGTCTGGCGCGAGGATGGCGCGGAGGAAGTCGATGGCCGGGCAGGCGTGCTGGCCAACGCGATCACATCGGCGCGCGATGCCAATCTGCTGAGAGCAGACCATTTCCTGCATCTGCGCTGCGAAATTCCGATGCCGAGCGTCATCGAAGAAGCCAAGGCACTGGTCGGACGGCCGGATGTGCGGCTGATGTCGCTGATGGATCACACCCCGGGACAACGCCAGTTTCGCGACGAAGGCAAGCTGCGCGCCTATTATCGCGGCAAGGGCGCCGGCATGACCGACGCCGAACTCGATACGCTGTTCGAGCGGCGTTTTGCGTATCAGAAGGCATATGCGGCCACGAACATGCGTGAGATCGTGGCACTGGCGCATCTGCACGAGATCCCGCTGGCCAGTCACGACGACACCACCGACGAGAACGTCACCGACGCTATTCGTGATCGGGTTTCGGTGGCGGAATTTCCGACCACGATTGAGGCCGCGCGGGGATTGCACCAGGCCGGCATCGGCATCCTGATGGGGGCGCCGAATGTGGTGCGCGGCGGTTCGCATTCCGGCAACATTGCCGCGGTCGATCTCGCCCGCGAAGGGCTGCTGGACATTCTGTCGTCCGACTACATTCCCTCGAGCCTGCTGATGGCGGCGTTGCAATTGCCGCAGCATGTCGCGGCCATCGATCTGGCGTCTGCCGTCCGCACCGTCACCAAGACGCCGGCCGAAGCGGTCGGTCTCGCCGACCGCGGTGAGATCAAAATCGGCAAGCGCGCCGATCTGATCCGCGTGCACGTGGCGCGCGACATTCCGGTGGTGCGCAGTGTGTGGCGCGAAGGACATCGTGTGGCGTGATGGAAGCGCCCGCAATATCCGGTGATCGGCCGGCCACGATCGGACCGGGTCGGCTCATCCTGGTGGTCGGTCCGAGCGGCGCCGGCAAGGATACGCTGCTCGGCCTGGCGCGGGCCGCCTGCGCCGACGACAGCAGCATTGTTTTTCCGCGCCGCGTGGTGACCCGGGAAGCCTCATCTTTCGAAGATAATGAGCAGTTGAGCCTCGATGGCTTCCGGCAGGCGCGCAGCCAGGGTGATTTCGCGGTTGATTGGGAAGCGCATGGCCATTGCTACGCGTTGCCCCGCGCGATCGATGACGATATTCGCGCTCGCCGCACGGTGGTCGCCAATGTCTCGCGCACGGTGGTTGAGGCGTTGCGCCGTGCCTATGCGGATGTCGTGGTGATCTTGATCACGGCACCGGCTGAAGTTCTCGCCGAACGCCTTGCAGCGCGGGCGCGCAGCAGTGACGGGCGGCTCGCGGACAGACTCGGCCGCGCCGTCGATGATGCCGTGACCGTGCCGGACGTGACCATCACCAATGTCGGCAGCGTGGAACAACATGCGCGCGGGCTTGTACGCGTCATCAAGGGCGGGTTTGAGGGGCGGTAAGGGCCGCGTCGGTGAAGCGCCGAGATCGGGAGAACGGCAATGTCGATCATCGCAACGATAGGAGATCTGGAAGCGATTTACGGGCAGCCGAACGAGGCCTCCACCGTCAAGGTCGCCACCAGGATGACGCAGCAATATCGCGTGCTGATCGACAAGTCGCCCTTCGCCGCACTGGCGACATGCGGGCCGGAGGGATTGGATTGCTCGCCGCGCGGCGATCTGCCCGGCTTCGTCCGCGTTCATGATGACAAGACGCTGATGATGCCAGATCGCCGTGGCAACAACCGCGTCGATTCGCTGCGCAACATCGTGCGTGACCCCAGGGTCGCGCTGCTGTTTCTGATTCCAGGCTCCGGCAGCACGCTGCGCGTCAACGGCCATGCGCAGGTTTCGGTAGACCCGGATTTGCTGACATCGTTTGCGATCGACGGCAAGGCGCCGCGCACGGTCATCGTGATGACCGTGGTCGAGATCTATTTTCAGTGCGCGCGGGCCATCGTCCGCTCCGACCTGTGGAATCCCGACAACCGGGTCGACCCCAAAAGTTTGCCGACGCCGGGTCAGATTCTCGCCGACATGAGCGAGAATCGCGTCGGCGGCGACGACTACGACAGGGCCTGGCCGGAACGCGCGCGGCAATCGCTGTGGTAGGGCGGCGAATGAGAGTCCGAATTGTCGCCTAATCGATAAGGCGACAGCGGGTGCACCAGCGATCTCCTGTCACACTACTGACATTTGCATTTGCGCATAACTAGCGAACCTATGCGTATCCGGAGGTGGAGCCTTCCATGACCGAGAAGCCCGTCAATAGCGCGCGATCGCTCAACGACCGAATCCAGGCGGAGATGCTGGACAGCTTCGACGAGGAGCTCGAACTCGAAATAGACGACGATCGCCTCGACGCACTAACCAACGAGTTCTCCGGCTACACCGCCAAGGAGACCGTCGACCGGCGAGTCTATTTCAAGGAGCTTTTCCGCCTGCAGGGCGAATTGGTGAAATTGCAGAGCTGGGTGCAGCACCACAAGCTCAAGGTGGTGGTGATTTTCGAAGGCCGTGATTCCGCCGGCAAGGGCGGCGTCATCAAGCGCATCACCCAGCGGCTCAATCCGCGGGTCTGCCGCGTCGCGGCGCTGCCGGCACCGAATGAGCGTGAGCGCACACAGTGGTATTTCCAGCGCTACGTGTCGCATTTGCCTGCCGGCGGTGAAGTCGTGCTGTTCGATCGGAGCTGGTACAATCGCGCCGGCGTTGAGCGGGTGATGGGGTTTTGCACCGAAGACGACGTCGAGGAGTTTTTCCGCTCGGTGCCCGAATTCGAGCGCATGCTGGTGCGCTCCGGCATTGTGCTGATCAAATACTGGTTCTCGATCACCGACGAGGAGCAGCACTTGCGCTTCACCATGAGGATCCATGATCCGCTGAAGCAGTGGAAGCTCAGCCCGATGGACGTCCAGGCGCGTAGCCGCTGGGAACAATACACCATGGCCAAGGAAGCGATGCTGGAGCGCACCCACATCGCAGAAGCTCCCTGGCACGTGGTCGAAGCTGTCGACAAGAAGAAGGCGCGGCTGAACTGCATTGCGCATCTGCTCGAACAGATTCCGTATAGCGAGATCGCGCATGATCCCGTGGTCCTACCTCCACGAGTCCGGAACCCGGACTATCATCGTAACCCGGTCCCACCCGCAATGTACGTGCCGGCCCGCTATTGAGCAGTGAATATCGGCCGGCGACCGGCGCCAATTGGGACGCGGCTTCGCCAGCGGTGTCTTCTGTTGTTCATTTGGGCACTGTATTCAGCGGTCTGTGCTGATGTCCATGTGGAGGTTTGAAATGAGCGGTGAGCATCCGGAGCTCGACGACCTGCAGCTCACATATAAGGAAGCGGTAGAGGCCTGGATTTCCTCGATTCGAAAAGAGGAAGGACTCGCTTCCGCAAATCATTCTTTGATCGAAATCGATAAGTGGGAGCAGGCGCACCTCGACGAGGACGAAATGCGCAACAGCGTCAAGGCTGCAAAGGCGAAATACGAGGACGCGTTGCGCGCTAAATTCTTCGGTTTCTAGTCAAGAGGCCATTTTCCGACTGGCCCGAGATACCAGAGATCAATTTTGTCATAAAACCATAATATTTTGTCATAAAATCATAATGTAATGGATCAGGCGTCGCCGGCAACAGCAACGTCGTTGCTGGGAATATGATTGAATTTATTGAGCTTTCTCGTTCCAGGGATGAGACGTCAATAGCTGGTTCGGAAGGGGATTTGGCCGCGGCTGTCATCCAACCTTCAAGTCCATCGTTCAAAGATTAACGCTCACTTATCTTTCTAAGGGGTTTGGGCATGACCGATTTTACACTCAGCCAGACGGTAGACCAGAGCGGGCCCATTCAACCGGCCTCAAGGCCCAATCTCGACAAGGGCTTCAATCCTCTGACGATGATTGCCTTCTTCGGCATTCTCGCGGCCGGGCTCTTGTTCGTAGCCTACAGCATCTACGTCGACGTCAATGCTACCGGAACAAAGGTCACGACATATCTGCCGTATCTTCTCTTGCTGGTCGCTTTGCTGATTGCGCTCGGTTTTGAGTTCGTCAACGGTTTCCACGATACCGCCAATGCGGTAGCGACCGTGATCTACACCCACTCGCTGCCGGCGGAATTCGCGGTGATGTGGTCGGGGTTCTTCAATTTCCTCGGGGTTCTGTTCTCCACCGGCGCGGTCGCCTTCGGTATCGTCTCGCTGCTACCGGTCGAACTGATCTTGCAGGTTTCAAGCGGCGCCGGCTTTGCGATGGTGTTTGCGCTGCTGATCGCCGCGATCCTGTGGAACCTCGGCACCTGGTGGTTGGGACTGCCGGCCTCGAGCTCCCATACCCTGATCGGTTCGATCATCGGCGTCGGCGTTGCCAATGCTTTGATGCGCGGGCGCGACGGCACGTCGGGCGTCGACTGGGGCAAAGCCACCGAAATCGGCTATGCACTGCTATTGTCGCCGCTGGTAGGCTTCATCTGCGCCGCGGTCTTGCTGCTGCTGCTGAAAATGATCGTCCGCAATCCGGCGCTGTACGCCGCACCGGAAGGCAACAAGGCGCCGCCGTTGTGGATCCGCGGCCTCCTGATCCTGACCTGCACCGGCGTCAGCTTCGCGCACGGTTCGAACGACGGCCAGAAGGGCATGGGTCTGATTATGCTGATCCTGATCGGCACCGTGCCAACGGCCTACGCGTTGAACCGCGCGCTGCCGGAATCGCAAGTGGTGCAGTTCCAGAAGACATCGGCCGCGGCCTCCACCGTGATTGCCGCAAAGGGCGCCGGGCACAGTATCATCGGCGATCCGCGACCGGCGGTGACCCAATATGTGTCCGCGCATACGATCAGCGAAGGCACTTATCCTTCGCTTGCTGTTTTGGTGAAAGATGTCGGTGATCAGGTGCAGAAATACGGCACCCTCGACAAGGTGCCGGCCGAAGCGGTCGGCAACACCCGTAATGACATGTATCTTACCTCTGAGGCGATCCGGTTCCTGATGAAGGACAAGGAAAGCGCGCTCAGTAAGGAAGATGTCAGCGCGCTCAACGCCTATAAGGGCTCACTCGATGCCGCCACCAAGTTCATCCCGACCTGGGTGAAGATCGCGGTGGCTCTGGCGCTCGGCCTCGGCACCATGATTGGATGGAAGCGCATCGTCGTGACGGTCGGAGAGAAAATCGGCAAGTCGCATCTGACCTACGCCCAGGGCGCCTCCGCCGAACTGGTCGCCGCCGCGACCATCGGAGCGGCTGACATGTTCGGCCTGCCGGTCTCGACCACGCATGTGCTGTCGTCTGGTGTCGCCGGAGCGATGGCGGCCAACGGATCGGGGCTGCAGGTGGCTACTATCCGTAACATGGTGATGGCATGGGTCCTGACGCTGCCAGCCGCCATCATGCTGTCGGGCGCGTTATATGTACTGTTCTCGCGCCTGTTCTGAAGCAGTCGAGGCCACCGCGATGAGCGGTGGCCTCGGCTGCGACAGAAATGTCATTCCATCAGGCGGCGTTGGGAAATGCACGGGGCTCGAATGCCTGAACGAGGTCCATTGTCGGTTTTGCAGGCGTACCCCGTGATCCCCGGCGTTCGGCCAAACTGAGCGGTGTCCGATGCAGGCTGAAACCTCAGTCGCTGAGGCTGTCACCGGCGATGATACGGTGCGGTCACCGAAGGCGACCGCACCGATTCCGGGCCTGGTTTGGGCGTTTCGTATCCATTCCGATGGCAGTTCGGAATCGCTGGCAGTCGACCAGCCGATTGAGTTTACTCATGATGGATTGCTCTGGCTGCACTTCAATTTGGCCGACGCGCGTGCGCTGCAATGGCTGGCATCCGCGGACCTTCAAGCGCCGGTCCAGGCGCGATCGCTGTTATTGTCAAAGGACACCTACCAGCAACTCCACACCACCGACGATAGCGTATACGGCGTAATTTCCGACCTGCTGCGCGATATCGCCGAAGCGACCGAGGAAACCGGTTACCTGCGCTTCGCCATGACCGAACGGCTGTTGGTGAGCGGCCGGCATCATGCGCTGTGCGCGGTCGATGCCACCCGCCGCGCGCTTGAGGACGGGCATCGCATCGAGAGTGTCGCGGCGTTACTCGAAACAATCGTCGAGAATGTCGCCGATACGATGGATCGTATCGCCGATCGCATTGCTCGATCGCTTGATGAGATCGAGGAACAGGTGCTGTCCGACGAGGCAGTCGATCTGCGCCAGGGACTGGGCCGGTTGCGTCGTACGTGCGTGCGCCTGCACCGGCAATTATCGGGATTGCGGATTGTGTTTCATCGTCTCGAGCAGAAGAACGTCAGCGATCTGAAGCCCGCCTTGCAACTTCGTGCCGGCAAGCTTGCCCAACGCCTTGATGGCCTCGATCACACGGTGGTGGAGATGCGGGAACGCAGCCGGCTGCTGCAGGAAGAACTCCATCTGAAGATCGAGGAGCAGGGCAACAACAACATTCGGGTGCTTTCGGTGCTGACGGCGGTGCTGATGCCCCCGACACTGGTTACCGGCATTTTCGGCATGAACACCAAGGGTCTGCCGTTTACGGATCTCGATACGGCGTTCTTGTGGGCATCGCTGCTCATGGTGTTGTCCTCGTTCGCCGCTTACCTCATCATGAAACGCATCGGTATCATCAGGTAGTTTAAAAGTCTGGTCACGAGGCGGGACCACCGATGTTTTCGTTGCGCAGATTGGTCGGAGCAGCGGCGTATGTTGCCAGCGCCATAGCGACCACGGGCGCACAGGCCGGAGCCAAGGATGAAAGCGCGGCCGAATGGCTCGCTCCGAAATGGTTCAACGAATGGCATGACGGACTTGCCGCCAAGGGTTTGAATTTCGGTGCAACCTATATCGGTGACAACATCGGCAATGTGTCGGGCGGGACTTCGCGCGGCTTCATCCACCTCGGCCGCTTCGATTTTTCTGTCGATGCCGACCTCGAAAAACTGGTCGGCTGGAGCGGGGGCAGGATCTTTGCCAATATGTACGAGATCTACGGTCGCGGACTGACCCGCAACTACATCCACAACCTGGCGACCATCAGCGAGATCGAAGCGCTGCCCGAAGCGCGGCTCTATACGGCGTATTTCGAGCAGAGCTTTTACAACAATGCCCTGAATATCAGGGTCGGCCAGCAAGCCGCCGATGTCGAGTTCTTCGATAGCCAGACCGACGACCTGTTCATCAACGGGACATTCGGCTGGCCCGCCATCAAGGCCACCAATCTTCCGGCCGGCGGTCCGGCGCCGCCGATCGCGGTGCCCGGCATTCGCGTCAAGGCCGCCCTGTCGGACAAAATCACCGCCTTCGGAGCGGTATTCAACGGCAACGCGGCGCGACCTGGAGAAGGCGACCCGCAGCTTCGCGACAATCACGGTTTGGCGTTTCGCGTCAACGACGCGCCATGGATCATCGGGCAGGTCCGCTGGGATTACGATATCGACATCGGCGGCCGTCCGCTCGCCGGCAACTTTACGCCGGGAGCCTGGCAGCATTTCGGACAATTCGACGATCAGCGCTTCACCGCGCAGGGCCTGTCGATCGCCGACCCAAACGGAACCGGCATCGCGGCAAAGCTTCGCGGCAACTTCGGAATCTTCGCCGTCGTGGAGCAGACGCTCTATCGACCACCGTCAGTGACCGAGAAGGGCGTTTCGGCGTCGTTGCCGGGAGTGACAGCCTTCGGCCGGATCGCCTACAGCCCACCCGATCGAAATCTGATCGACCTTTATCTCGACGGCGGCATCGGCTTCGTTGGTTTTGTCCCCGGCCGCCCCCTCGACCGGTTCGGGATGGCGGTAGCCTACATGCGGATTTCGAACGCCGACCGAAACCTCGATCGCGACACCCAGTTATTCAGCGGCCTGCCGAGCCCGGTGCGAAGCAATGAGACCCTGCTTGAGCTCATCTACGAGGCGCATATGAAGCCAGGCTGGCTGCTGGCGCCATATTTTCAATATGTGTTTCGACCATCCGGCGGCATCCCGAATCCGACAGATCCTGGCGGCCTGTCACGGATAGGCGATGCCGCCGTGTTCGGGCTGACAAGCACGCTAAGATACTAGGAGTGCATTCGCACAGACAAAGCGAATCAAGGACTCGCCGTTTTCGGTGTCCGTATTACAGGCAACTTCTGACGACTGAGTGAGACAACGTTGCAAGTTTCGTCATCACGCCGCCACATCCCACAGCCGCGGTGAGCCTCGCAGCAGTACGCTGCGGCCTTTGGGCGTGATGATCGGGCAATCATCGGTCATTGTGGCAAGCTGCAGCGTGACGAGACCGTCGACAACGAATCGATTCAAGATACGGCGTTGCGCTGCGGGCAGACGAAGCGCTTTTAACGTTTCCCATTGATCCGGCGTAAGGTCGTAGTCGAATTCTGCGTTCATGATGCCTCGAAGACGCTGAGTTTTGCGTGCGTGTCTTACGAGGACATCGTGAACGGGATGCGACCACAATGCGTCGGGATTTCTATTGGGCGGGAAAAGCGTTTTGGAAGCGCTGTAATCTCGAATTAGCCGGTAACGCGGTTATCACATCAACGTGTCAATAAAGCATGATCCGGAAAAGTGGGCACCGGTTTTCCGAAAAGATCATGCTCAAACAAAAAGATAGAGCGGGATGACGATTCGAAGAAAAGTCATTCCGCTCTAGCTGCGCAGTATTTAGCTCGCAACGGGCGTTACGAGATCGTCAATCCCGATTGGAAAACGACGCACCCGGATTCCCGTCGCATGCCAGACCGCGTTGGCGATAGCGCCGGCCGAGCCTGTGACGCCGATTTCACCGACGCCCTTGATGCCGAGCGCGTTCACGTGGGGATCGTACTCGTCAACCATCAGCGCCTCCAGGCTCGGCACATCGGCGTTCACCGGGATGTGGTACTCTGCAAGGTTGGCGTTGAGCGTCCGGCCGGAGCGGCGGTCGATGACGGCTTGCTCGTGCAATGCGAATGACATGCCCCAAATCATGCCGCCGAAGATCTGACTGCGGACGAGACGAGGATTAATGATTCGTCCCGCGGCGAAAGCGCCGACAAGGCGGGTGACGCGGATTTGACCGAGATCGGGATCGACCTTGACCTCGGCGAATACTGCTCCATGCGCATGCATGGCGTAGTTGGATTGCGCCGCAGGGTCGGCGGCGCCCTTGCCACGGGCTTCGATTTCGCCGAGGCCGGCGCGGCCGAGGATATCGGCATAGCTCTCGCTTCTCATTTCATCGTCGCGACGGAACAGACGGCCGCCGCGCGCGACCACCCCGGCGTTGCCGGCGCCGAACAACGGCGAACGCTGATCAGTTGTGGCCAGTTCCGCGAGTTTGGCGATGGCTGCGGCTCCTGCATTGTGGATGGCCATGCCCGCGGTGGCGGTGTGAGCTGAGCCGCCAGCGATGCCCGCGTCCGGCAGGTCGGACGTTCCGGATTTGAACTCGAGCTGTTCGAGCTCCAGCCCCAGCCCGTCGGCTGCAATCTGGGCAAATGCGGTCGAGGCGCCCTGACCCATGTCGTGGGCTCCGGTCTCCATCAGGCCGGACCCGTCGCTTCGCACCACCGCACGAGCCTCGCCCTGG
The DNA here is from genome assembly GCA_035490095.1 of Bradyrhizobium sp. GTDB lineage: Bacteria > Pseudomonadota > Alphaproteobacteria > Rhizobiales > Xanthobacteraceae > Bradyrhizobium. Next base: position 17,173 of record DATHHQ010000187.1, on the reverse strand, counting down.
AACATCAGCGCCGGAAAAGTTGCGGTGCCCATTCCCCAGCCGACAAGCAGGCCCGCCTCGTCACGCACCTGTCGTGGTGCGAGCGGGCGTCGCGACCAGCCGAAGCGCTCGGCGCCTTGCGCATAACACTCGCGCAAGGCTTTCGAGGAGAACGGCTTGCCGGAAATCGGCTCGGCTTCGGCATAGTTCTTGATGCGGAAGGCGAGAGGGTCCATCCCGCAGGCCCATGCCGCTTCATCGATCGCGCTCTCCAGCGCAATCGAACCTGTTGCCTCACCGGGAGCTCGCATGAACAACGGCGTGCCGGTGTCGATCCGGACCGCCTCATGCGACGTGGCGATGGCAGGACTTGCGTAAAGCGTATGCGAGGCGTCAGCGGCCGGCTCGAAGAAATCGTCGAAGCTGCTCGACACTGTTTTCGCGCGATGATCGATCGCGGTCAGCAGGCCGTCGCTGTCGACGCCAATGCGGAGTGTCTGGCGGGTCGGCGCACGATGGCCTACCGGGCCGTACATCTGTTCACGGCGTAGCACGAGTTTGACCGGTCGGCCGACCAGCCGGGCCGCCATGATGCCGAGGACCTGCGGCCCGGACATCAGGCCCTTGGAGCCGAAGCCGCCACCCAGAAAGGGGCTGCGAATGTGGATCTTCTCCGGGGAGATGCCGAACAGCCCCGCGATCCGTCCCTGAGCCATGGCGAGGGCCTGGCTCGGGGTATCGATCGACAGCATATCGCCGTCCCACGCCGCCACGATAGCGTGAGGCTCCATGGCGTTGTGGTATTGGGTGGGCGTTTCGTAGGTCGCATCGATGCGCCTCGATGCGGTCGCGAGTCCCGCTTCCACATCGCCACGTCGCAGTTCGGACGGATTGCCGACACCAACGGCGGGCGGCACGAAACTTTCGCCGGCATCGAGGCCCACGCGGGCCGGCAGCGCCTGGTATTGCGGCGACAGCAGCGCCGCGCCTTCCGTCGCGGCCTCCAGCGTCTCGGCGATCACAACCGCGATCGGCTGGTTCGCATAACGCACCTGGTCGTTCTGCAGGAGGTCGAGCCGGAACATGAACGGGTGCGTCTTCGCGTCGGGGTCCTCCGCGAGCGGCGGCTTGTGAGCAGGGGTCATGACGTCGACGACGCCGGGGTGGGCCTTGGCCGCCTTTACGTCGAGAGAGGTCACGCGACCGCGCGCGATGCTGCTGACGGCCAGAACGGCATGAAGCATCCCGGGCGGATGGTTATCCGCCGCGTATCGGGCTTCTCCCTTGACCTTCAGGACGCCGTCGCGGCGAGTCAGCGGCTGTCCGATATTCGATCCGTGTCGGACATGAGCAGGAGTTTGGGTAAGGCTGATCTCAGGCGTCATGCAAGACTCCGGGAACGGATACGAAAGGGGAGGCCGGAAGAGCCGGAATGCGCTCCGGCGTTCCCGCCGCGGCGAGTGTCAGCGCACGCACCAGGATCCGCTGCGCGAGCTCGATCTTGAATTGGTTGTCGCCGGAGGGTTTCGCGTCGACCAGCGCCGCCATCGCCGCGCGGCGGAAGATTGCGGGATCGGGGCTTGCCCCCGCCAGGATATCTTCCGCCGAGCGGGCCCGCCACGGTTTGGCGGCCACCCCGCCAAGGGCGAGCCGCGCATCCCGGATTGTACCTTGTTCGATCCGCAGCGCCGCGGCGGCCGATACGACGGCGAAGGCGTAGGAAGTGCGCTCGCGAACCTTCAGATAACGTGCATGCGCCGAGAACCTGCGCGCCTCGCTTGGCAACCGCAGCGCGACGATCAAATCGCCGGGATCGAGTACACTTTCCCGCTCGGGCGTGTCGCCGGGGAGCCGGTGAAGTGCCTCGACCGCGACCTCGCGCCGGCCGGTTCTGCCCTCGATTTCCACAACAGCGTCGAGGGCGACCAGCGGCACACAGAAATCCGAGGGATGGGTGGCGATGCAGGCTTCGCTCCAGCCGAGTACGGCATGCAATCGATTCTCGCCGTCACGGGCATCGCAACCCGCGCCCGGTTCGCGCTTGTTGCAGGCGCTGGCGGCATCGTAGAAATAGCCACATCGCGTCCGCTGCAGCAGATTGCCGCCGACGGTCGCGGCATTGCGAAGTTGCGCCGATGCGCCGGACAGAAGCGCCTCGGCCACGGCCGGATAGGACTTGGCGAAATCGGCATCGTGCGCGAGATCGGCATTGCGAACCAGCGCGCCGATGCGGATGCCGCCATCGGGCAGACGCTCGATGCGATCGAGCCCGGGCAGACGCGTGACGTCGACGAGACGGTTCGGACGCGCGATTCCGCCTTTCATCAGGTCGAGCAGGTTGGTGCCGGACGCGAGATATGCGGCACCTGGTTCGGCCGCGGCCGCGATAGCGTCTGAGACGGTCGCGGGCCTGAAATAGTCGAAATTTTTCATGCGGAGCGCCTCTGGTCGGCCTCGACGAGGTCTACGATGACCTGTGCGTCCAGCACCGCGTTCGTAATTCCGGAATAAGCCCCGCAGCGGCAGAGGTTTCCGCTCATGCCTTCGCGTACGCGTTCCGGGTCGTCGCCGGCTTGCCCTTCCCGGATCAAGCCAATCGCGCTCATGATCTGGCCGGGCGTGCAGAACCCGCACTGCAAGCCGTCATGAGCGATGAAAGCGGCCTGGACGGGATGCAGTTCGTTGCCGCGAGCGACGCCCTCGATCGTGAGGATGTCGGCGCCGTCGTGGCTGACCGCCAGCGCCAGGCACGAATTGATCCGTCGCCCGTCGACCAGAACCGTACAGGCGCCGCATTGGCCGCGGTCACATCCCTTTTTGGTTCCTGTCAGGTGCAGACGCTCACGCAGGAGATCCAGCAGAGTGACGCGAGGGTCTTCGAGTTTGACGTCCCGCCGCACACCGTTGACGGTGAGGCCGATGGAGAGATTCATGCAGGGCTCCGATCAATGCTACGGTCAAACCGGGGTCGCGCCGCCGGGTTGATCGCCGGGCACGTTCGCGTTTGATGCTTATTGACATATACGGAGGCATCCTCCGTTTATCAAGAGCAGGGACTACCGCAGCATGATCCGGAAAAAGCGGAATTGGTTTTGCGAAAAGATCATGCTCAAACAAAGAGATGAGATCATAATCCAATTCAATCTAACCAGATCGTGATCTAGAATAATCAGATGACAGTTCGGTCCGCAGAACCAGTTCGAAGGCCCCGCGCCGATGCGGTTCGCAATCGCGAGCGCGTTCTGGAGGCCGCGAAGGCTGTCTTCAGTGCCGGTGGCCCGGACGCCAGTCTCGAAGCCGTGGCAAGACGGGCCGGTGTCGGCATCGGAACGCTTTACCGTCACTTCCCAACCCGCGAGGCCCTGTTTGAGGCGGTCTATCGGCGCGAGGTGGAGCAGCTCGGCGAACTGGCGGAACAGTTGAAGAATGAGGCCAAGCCGGTCGACGCCCTGCGCCGCTGGTTGCGATCCAATGTCGAATTCGTTGCCACCAAAAAAGGCATGTCGGCCGCGTTGGCGCTTGCCGTGCAAAGCTCGTCGGAACTCCACGCCTATTCGTTCGATCGCCTGACCAAAGCCATCGGCGCCCTGTTGGACCGCGCCGTCGCGGCCGGCGAGATACGCTCCGATATCAGTCCTGAAGACATTCTGCGCGCACTGGTCGGCATGTGCTACATGCACGATCAGCCCGGCTGGCAGGCGACTGTGCTGCGGCTGTTGGATGTCTTCGTCGATGGCCTTTGCGTACAAACCAACGTCGACAGACAAACAACCTTGGTGCCGCACCGCGGCGACGCCACAACGAGCGTGAAGCGGAAGCCTCGGCGGCAGGGATCTGGCAAGAGCCGCGCGTAAGTCCTTCTTCTTCAAGCTGCATTCAAGCCATCGTCGCCCTCGAGAAGTGGTGCAACCGCATGCAGCCTGATGCTCAAGGTCTTCACCAGCGCGATTGGAGAGCCCGGTTGGTGCCAGTTCGCTGCAACGGGAGTGACGAAAGATGAGTCCGCCGGTCAGTGATTTCATCGCGACGGAAGCGCGCCTTGGCGCTCACAATTACGAGCCGCTCGGCGTCATTCTGTCGCGCGGCGAAGGCGTCTGGGTGTGGGACACGCAAGGCAACCGTTATCTCGATTGCCTCTCGGCGTATTCGGCGGTGAACCAGGGCCATTGCCATCCGAAGATCCTGGCCGCCATGGTGGAACAGGCGGGCAGGCTGACATTGACCTCCCGCGCCTTCTACAACGACCAACTGGCTCCGTTCTACGAGCAGATCGCCGAGCTTACCGGCTCCCACCGGGTGCTGCCAATGAACAGCGGTGCCGAGGCGGTGGAGAGCGCGATCAAGTCGGTGCGCAAATGGGGCTACGAGGTGAAGGGTGTGCCGGATGGGCTGGCCGAGATCATCGTCTGCGCCGACAACTTCCATGGACGCACCCTCGGTATCGTCGGTTTCAGCACCGATGCTGCCGCACACGAACATTTCGGACCATTCGCGCCGGGCTTTCGGATCATTCCCTTCGGCAATGCCGAGGCGCTGGAGGAGGCGATCACGCCGAACACGGTCGCCTTCCTGGTCGAGCCGATCCAGGGGGAGGCAGGCGTCATCATCCCACCATCAGGCTATTTCACCAGGGTACGCGAGCTTTGCACCGCGCACGACGTGATGCTGATCCTCGACGAGATCCAGACCGGGCTCGGCCGCACCGGCAAACTGCTCGCGGAGCAACACGATGGTATCGAGGCAGACGTGACGTTACTCGGCAAAGCGTTGTCGGGCGGCTTCTACCCGGTGTCGGCCGTACTTTCGAACAACGCCGTGCTTGGCACCCTGAAACCCGGCCAGCACGGATCGACCTTCGGCGGCAATCCGCTCGCCTGTGCGGTGGCGCGGGCTGCGCTGCGCGTGCTTGTCGAGGAGGGGATGATCGAGAACGCAGCCGTGCAGGGCGCGCGCTTCCTCGATGGCCTGAGGAGCATCCGCAGCAACACGATCCGTGACGTGCGCGGACGCGGACTTATGCTGGCGGTCGAGCTTCACCCGGAAGCAGGCGATGCACGTCGCTACTGTGAGGCTCTGCAGAGCAGAGGCATCCTTGCCAAGGACACCCATGGACACACGATCCGCATCGCCCCGCCACTTGTGATCACGGGCGACCAGGTCGACTGGGCGCTGGAGGAGATCGGGGCCACGTTGAGGCAGGATTTCTCGTGATGACAATGCTCCACAACTTTCGTGCTGGAGCCCCCGCGACCTCCTAGACCGCATCCAGCGTGTGAACCCAGGCCTCGGGACAAAGCGCGTAGGCGTCGCCTCGCCTTGCCAGCCGCGAGAATGCCGGGAAATGCAGGTGCATCCCGGCGATCAGGACGCCATCGGCGGAGACGCGATCGAACATGCGTTTGCGGGAAGCCGCGGCCGCGGCGAGATCGGTATCGAAGGCCATGCCGGCTTCGGGAAATGCGGTTTGCACTTCCGGCACGTGCACCGTGTCGCCCCAGATCATCAACTGATCCTTGCCCGATGCGATGAGATACGCGGTGTGACCCGGCGTATGCCCGAGGCTCGGCACGGCGGTCACGCCGGGGAACACTTCGCCCTCTCGGAATAATCGCGTGCGATTCTTGTAGGGCGCGACCTGCTCGCGGCCGGCCAGAAAGTAGAGCTTCCTTGATCGCTCGTCGACCTTCGTCATCGCGCCGTCGTCGAACCAATGCGCCGGTTCGTTCTCGTGCATGACCAGTTCCGCGTTCGGAAACAACAGTTGCCCGTTCGACATGTCGGTCAGCCCAGCGGAATGATCTGGATGCATGTGGGTTAGCAGCACGGCATCGATCGACTTCGGATCGATACCGGCCGCCGCCAGGTTGCGTTGAACCAGGCCGGCGGTAGGCTGGAGATAATTGCCCGATCCAGTGTCGATGATGGCCATGCGGCCCTTTGAATGGATCAGGAAGGTGTTGACGCTGGTTCGCCGCGCCGGCCGGAAGGCGTCCTTTAGGATCTGGTGCGCCTTTTCGACATCGACATTGCGCATCACCTCGAGGTTGCCGTCCAGATAGCCGTCGCTGATGGCTGTGACGACGATATCTCCGATCTTGCGATGATAGGCGCCGGGAATTTGCTGTGTGGGTTGCGGAGGCATGTGGGAAGACCTTGGTGCGATGGAGGGGATAATCGGGTTCGATCAGGCGCCGACTGTTCGCAGGAACTCGCCGATGCAATCGGAGATGAGATCAGGCGTTTGTACCGCCATATAGTGCCCGGTGCGGACTTCGACGTAGCGGGCGCCGGGGATGGCGTTGGCCACCGCTTCCGCGAGTGGCGGCGGACGCACGCGATCAAGGCTGCCGCCGATCACGAGCACGGGACAGCGCAGCCGGGTCAGTTCGCCCTGCATGTCCGTGCCCGCCAGCATTCGGTAGATCGTCGCATAGCTCGCAGGATCATTGCCGAGCCATCGCGCCCGGAATCGCTCGAAGCGCCTGATGTCGCCGCGAAGCTCTGGCGCATAGCCGTTTCGCATCGAATCCTCGACAGCGAATGCCATGCCCAGGGCCTCGATTTTTGCGACGCGCTCGAGGGCCGCGGCGCGACGATCCGGCGCGATGCCGGTGGCCGGGCTGCCGACCGCGACGGCGTTTGTGCGCCCCGGGTAACAGGCGGCGAAATGCAGCGCGATTGCACCACCGACGGCGACACCCGCAAGCGCTACCTTGCCGGCAATCCCGAGCGTATCGAGCAGCGCCGCGATATCGCCGGCCATCGTATCGATGCCAAGCTCGCCACGCACTTTCTGCGACATTCCCGCGCCGCGGGTGTCATAGCGCAATACGCGGCGAGTTTCCGCCAACCGTGGTGCGACGTCGTCCCAGCTTTCGAGCGATCCGCCCATTTCGTGAACGAGCACCAACGTGCGGTCACCCTTGCCGCTGAGCTCGTAGCGTAGCCCGACGCCGCCTGACTCAATGAAATCCATTCTGCGTTCCCGGTTTCTCTCCGTCCGATCTTGTTGTTCTTGGCCCGTTTGCGGGCGATTTGCCGATCAACCCCGGAATCCTGATCTGGCGCTATTGGCCGTGATTTGGGATCCCAAATGGATCCCAAATCATGGTGCGCACGACCACGGAGGTCAATTGACTTGCCGAGCCATTGTTGAGGTTTTCTCAGCCTCGATCCGAAAAGGAGAGAAGATCTGCGGGGTTCGCGCCGGGCGGCTACCCTCGCACCTTCAGTTCTTGAGTTGTGCAAGACCCAATCGATGGCGTGCGTCCGAGGGCGTCATGACCCCGATGTCGAACTCGTTCAGAATACGTTTGATCTTTTCGATCTGCTCCGCGTTTGACTTGAACAGCCTCCCTGGCCGCTCCATCAAGTTGTCTTCCTGCCCGACGCGAATATTGGTACCCATCAGGCCTCCATAGGCCGCCGCGCGCATGTTGTCCGGACCTGTCCCATGCGTGAACAGGATGACGTCGTCGCCGAACAGCCGCTCCGATGTTCGCTTCATGTGAAGCAGATGATCTATATCCGAGGGAATGCCGCCGAGGATTCCAGTCAGGAACTGAACAATCAGGGGACCCTTGATCTTCTTCTTCTTCTTGAGATGGTGATCGAGAACATAGAGGTGACCGACATCGTAGCATTCGAACTCCATCAGGATGTCATTGTCGGTAAAGATATCGATCATTCGATCGATCTTCGCGAATGTATTCTGGGTGACGATCGAATGGCTGGCCGGCCCGTAAAACTCTTTCTCCCAATCATATTTGAATTCCGAAATACCTTGATCGATCGCCTTCTTGAAGCGACCATAGTTCATCGATCCGACAATGACCGTCGCAATATCCGGCCGCAGTTTCAAAACCGAGGCGACACGATCCTCGGCGGTATTGCCCATCGAGGCGGACATGTTGATGATCGCATCGCAGTTTTTGCGGATGCGCGGGATGAACTGCTCCCAGATGGCCGGATCGTTGGTCGGCCGTCCGTCGTTCGGATCGCGCGCATGCAGGTGGATGATGGCGGCGCCGGCTTTCGCCGCGTCGATCGATTGGGTTGCGATCTCGTCCGGTGTCACTGGCAAATGGGGCGACATCGACGGTGACAGGGTGGAGCCCGTCGCTGCGCAGGTAAGCATGACCGCATGACGTGGTGGCATGGTAACTCCCTTGGCTTTTTTGTGTTCTGTTGAGCGTCGCTCGCACCACTCTTTGTCGTGAGGAATGTCCGGTCAAACGATATTCCGGCGCGCTCATTTGAGCATTTCTCAAACGGCGCAGCGCCCGGTCAGGCCACGTCCCGAAACATCTTGGCTTCGGAGGCATTCTTGGCGGCCTCGTTGAGAATCCAGACGCAAAACTCCTTCAGCGCCGGTACCGCCTCGATCTTCTTTGGGTAGAGCAGATAGAAGCTTTCTGGATTCGGCTGATAGATCTTGAACGGCGCAATCAGGCGGCCTTTTCTGACATCTTCCGAGACCAGTGCGATTTCGCCGAGTGCCACGCCCATTCCCTCCACGGCGGCTTCATAGGCAAGCGCAGATGTCTCGAAGGCAATTGAATTCGAGAGGTCGGCAGATTTGATGCCGGCGGTCTCGAACCATCTCGGCCACGCGTGCGGCCGCAGCGATGAATAGAGCAATGTATGGCTTTTGAGATCGGCGACGGTGCGCAACGGCGGGCCGCGCTCGAGAAGCTTGGGGCTGCAGATGACGATCTGCTCGCTCGGCAGCAATAGATGACTGCAGATATGCGCAGGCCAATCGCCGGTTCCCAGCCGAATGACGAGGTCGGTAACGTCGGTATCGATCGGCGAGGTCGAGGGCGTCAGCGCGGTCGTCAGCGACACATGACGATTGGGGTGCAGGGCAAGGAAGTGGGGAAGCCGTGGAAACAGCCACCGCGCAGCGACGATCATGGAGCACATGATCCGCAATGGCTTCTCGCGCCGCGTGTCCAGCAGATCGGAAGTTGATTTGTCGATCCGTCGAAACGCTTCGGTCAGGCTGTCCAGATATTCCTTGCTGTCCGGCGTAAGGCGCACCTCACGATTGTTTCTCGCAAACAGGGTGACGCCGAGCTTCTCCTCCAGCGCCTTGATCTGGCGGCTCACCGCGCCGGGCGTGACGTGAAGTTCTTCGGCCGCCAATGTAAAGCTCTTGCACCGGCCCGCGGCCTCGAAAGCCCTCAAGCTGTTCAATGGAGGAAATCGCCATGCCACGGACTATCTCCTGGTGCTGTCAGTAGACATTTGCGTGCGCCGTCTGTTTGACTGAATCGCGTTCTGCAAATCCCTTGTGCCACTCGGCCAATCCAGAGCGCCCCCTGCGCCAATCGTCATCGGCGTAGCGGAAGTCGAGATAACCAAGCGCACAGCCAATAGTGAGGTGGCCGATGTTGAAGCGATCCCTGGTCAGCGCGGAGGCGTCGGCTTCCAGATAGTCGAGCGCGGCTTCGATCTTGGCTTTGTAGGCGGCAAGATGGGGTTGCGATTGAAGTTCGCCCGGTCTGGCGTTTTCTCCGATGCGCGCGACCCCGTTTTCCATGATGCCGCTTGCGATGGCGTCACGGCAAAGCGCGACCCATCTCTCGGCGGGGTTGGAGGGAAACAACCTGGGACCGGCGTTCAGCGAGTCGAAATATTCGCAAATGACACGAGAGTCGAAGAGGACTTCACCGTTTTCAAGTACCAGCGTCGGGATCTTGTTCAACGGGTTATGCGCCATCACGTCGGCATTCAGTTTCGTTACGGCGACCTCGACCCGGATGGTCTCAATGCGAGCGGCAACCCCGGTCTCATGCGCGGCGATCATCGCCTTGCGTACGAAGGGCGATCGAGACGACCAATAGAGACGCATGGCAGGCAACTGTGACATCATGCTCATTCAGGTTAGCTCTCAAAAATAGACGCGGCATCGGTTGCAAAGTCAACGCAGACTTCGTCACCTTCATTCCATATGCTGTCGGATGATCCGTAAACTTCGAACTTCAGCTCGTTGCTGCTGACCTGATAGCGCATCGAACCGCCGGCGAAGCCGGCAAATGAAACCCTCCCGATCAGACGATTGGTTCGATCCGGCACCGTCGAGCGGACGTCCCGCAAGGTGATCTTTTCAGGCCTGATCGAAACCAGCACGTTCCGTCCTTCAAGCGCTGCGTTATGTTGGATACACCGAAGGCTCGATTGCGAATTATCCAGGTTGACGACGACATCGGGTCCGGCGCCGCGGGCGATACCCTTCAGCCAATTGGTCGATCCGACAAAGCCAGCCACAAAGGCATTGCTGGGATTTCGATAGATGTCTCGGGGACTCGCCAGTTGAACGATCCGGCCTTGTTGCATGACGGCAATACGGTCCGACATTTCCAGGGCTTCGGCCTGGTCATGGGTGACATACACGGTGGTGACGCCGATCTGCGCCTGCAACTTCTTGAGTTCCTTGCGCATCTCCTCTCGCAAGGCTGCATCGAGATTACTCAGCGGTTCGTCCAGCAGCAGGAGTCTGGGCTTGCGCACGATGGCCCGCGCCAGCGCCACGCGCTGCTGTTGGCCGCCGGAGAGGCGAGTGGCGGAGCGGCTCTTGAGCGCAAGCAACTCGACAGAATCCAGCGCCTCGTCGACCCGGCGATCGATTTCGTCGCGGCCGTAACGCCGATCCTTGGCAACGCGGAGAGGAAACGCCACGTTTTCAAAAACAGTCATATGCGGCCAAATCGCATAGGACTGAAACACCATCCCGATGTTGCGCAAGTTCAACGGGACGTGCGTTCCGCTGGCGTGGTCGAAGAAAACGCGATCGCCGAGCCGAATGATGCCGCTATCCGGTCGTTCCAGGCCGGCGATGCATCGCAACGTCGTCGTCTTGCCGCAACCGCTTGGGCCCAGCAACGTAAAGAACGTCCCGGAGGCCAGTGCGAAGTTGGCGTCCTGCACGCCGCCGGCGGGGCCTTCGCCGGTGTTGGGGAAGGTTTTCGACAGGTGACTGACGTCGAGATCGGCCTCTGCTGCAGACATGTCAGTGCCCAAAGGAAGTGAGACTGAGTCGTCTTGCGACCCGGTAAAAGATCGTCGCGACAATTGTCATGAAGGTTACCCACATCAACCCAAGTGCCGCGACTTCGCCGCCCTGGCCGTTTGCCCAAAGATCGAACATCGCAACCGATATCGTTTGCGAAGACGGGCCGGCGAGGAGCAACGGCAGCGACATTTCCTTTGCGGCAATCAGGAAGATGAACAACCACCCCGACGTCAGCGCGGGAATAAGCAACGGCGCAACGATGAAACGAAGCGATTCTCTGATATTGGCGCCGGACACGCTTGCCGCCTGCTCCAGTTCCGAATGAATCTGCATGACGCCGGAGTAGGCGTACCGCATGCCGTACGGCATATAGCGGATGACGAAAGCCAACCCGATCAGCCAAAGCGTCCCGTAGATCGGAATCGGAAAACGCAATCCAATCTCGAGCAAAGCGATGCCGAGAACCAGCCCCGGGAAGACAAGCGGCATGGTGATCAACTGGTCGATCATGGCGGCCCCTGGCTTTCGCCGGGCTGCAAGCCAGCCGGCCACCAGCGCCAGCAACATCACGACAGTTGCGGTACCGGCGGAAACCAACAGCGTGTTGAGTGCAAGGCCGAGATAGTAGGGTGACGAAACCACCGCCTCGTAATGTTTGATCGTGGTCGTGCCGAGTGCCACCCATCGCATCGGCCGGACGAATGGCATCAGCGACGTCCAGAGGATCGCAGACATGGGAAGCGCCAGGACGATGGCGAAATTCACAAGGATCACGAGACCCGCAATCCATCGGCCACGTCCGAGGGCAAACGGACGAGGGCGGAATCCCTTTCCTGTAATGCTGGCGTAACGCTCGGCTTGCTTGGATATCCTGCCGTACAGCAACAGAAGCGCGCCGACGATGATCAGCATGACAACTGAAAACGCACTTGCGTAACCAATACGAGGTGGAACTTCCTTGATGCTTTTGTAGAGCTCCGTGGTCAGGACATCGACCCGGCCGGGCATCCCGACCAACGCGGGGACCTCGAATGCCTCGATGTTTCGTATAAAAACAAACAGCGCGAGCGCAAACAGCGCCGGGCGGGCCAGCTTCATCGAAATCAGCCGGATCGTATCGAAAATGGACGCGCCGGACATCCGCGCTGCTTCCTCCATGTCGGCATTTGCGGCACGAAACGTCGATGATAGCAGCAGAAAGACCAGCGGCGACCAAAGGAATCCCTCGATCAGTATCATTCCAGTCAGGCTGTTGACATTGAACGGCGTCGATGCCGGGTCGATCCATGTGCGATAGAGATCGTTGAACGGCCCGGCTCGCCCCAGCAGGTAAAGCCAGGCAGTGACATAGAGGATGTAAGGTGTTCCCAGCGAAACAATTGTCGTGACGTAGGCAAGGCCTTTCAATGGCGCGTCGGTCCGTTCGATCAGCCAGGCGAGGATGCCGCCGATGATCAGCGAAAGCGCGGTCGCGCAGGTCGCGAATACGATCGAATTGACCGCGCTCACGGCGAGGTTCCGGCCGGTCACCAGGTTGATGTAGTGATCCAGGGTGAAGCCGGCGGTGGAAAAGTCCGGCATCGTGTTGGCGAAGCTGGTGCGTATCAATGTCCAGATCGGTGGCAGCACCAACAGCCCGATGATCACGATGATTGCTGTACTGAGTGCAATGAGGGGGTAGTCGACGAGTCGCAAATATCGGAGCACCGGTCCGGAAAGTCGCGCCGGGCCATTGACGTGGCCGCTGGCGGCTTTTGACAAGGTGATCTCTGAATTGCCGGTCACGGGCTTCTCCGCACGAATGTGCTGCTGGCAGATGAGACGCAGCCGCAGACCAGCGGTGACGGGGCGCGCGTCACTGGAACAGCTTCTTGTAGATGGATGTCCACTCCGCCGCGTTTGCGTTGTACATTTCGGGGGACACCAGTTGGTATTCGTATTTGCCTATTTCCGGCTTCAAGTCCGGTGACTTCGCGGCAACATTCGGATGCGCCGGGATGTATCCGGCTTCCGCGTGAATTTTCTGCCCCTCCTCGGACAGCATGAATTCGATGAACAGCTTGGTGGCATTCGGATGCGGTCCATTCTTCACCATCGCCACCGTCCCAAAGGTCAAAATTGGCAGCACCTTCAGCCATTGCACGGGCGCGCCCTGGCTCGCGCTGATCGCCGCGTGATAGTTGTAGATGCACAGCACGAGCGGATACTGACCGCCGATATTCTGATCGAGCACCACTCGCTGATTGCTTGGAATATTGGCGATGCGCTGTTCGGCAAGCTTGGTCAGAAACTCGATGCCTTTCTCTTTGCCCAGGGACAGAAGGATTGCACCGATGAAGCCCGACGGTCCGCCGGCGCTCGGCGCATCCGTCCAGGCCATGCGCCCACGCCACTTGGGATCAAGCAGATCATTCAACTTCCGCGGAGCATCGCTCGCCGGGACGAGGTCGGTATTGATCGCGGGGCTGACGACCTGGACGATGTTCGCGGTCCAGTAGCCATTGGGGTCTTTGAATTCCGCGGGATAGGCGGCCGCCGCTGCCGGCTGGTAGGGGGCCGCGAATCCGGCCGCATTGATCGGATAGAATGTGGCGCCGCCATCGAACAAATCGGCCTTCACGTTGGCTGCGCGCCCCTCATTGACGATGCGCGTCGCCACTTCCTGGAACGGCGCGGCGGTGTAGCTGACCTTGATGCCTGGATACTTTTTCTCGAATGCCTGAACCAGTGGACGGACGATCTGCGTGACTACCAGCGTCGTATACCAAACGACCTCGCCTTCCTTCTTCGCCGCCTCGATCAGGTTTGAATCGATGGTCTGTCCGGAGGTTGGCCGGAGTGCCGCGGTCGCAACAACTGCGGCGGTAGCCGCACACAGGAGTGCTTGCGGAAATCTCATCATTTCTCTCCCAAATCGCTCTGCGGCGCTTTTTGCTGAGGTCAACCCTACCGTCCAGTGGGAGAGCAACCGGAAGGCATTCTCGGACGACGGCTGCGAGAAATTCAAACGATAAAAGGTTGTCCGTAATTGAGTTTTTGTCACACGACAGCATGGTGCAACGCGGCATGGCATAAGCGGAACCCACATCGGTCGAATATGACGAGCGATCCCAGCCGCTTGTCCGCGAAAGGCGAAATCGCCGCCGCGAGGCCCCTTGGATTCGCAAGCTGCAGATGGGTGATCTCGGAAGAGCTTTACTGTCTCGACAAGGCCAAATGTTTCGCGAGCGAAGGGGCGTCGCGCATTCCTTAAAAAAACGCAGCCCCAAATTCAAAGGCGCTTCATGCAAGATTCCGGTGGTTGATATCAGGTGCTTCCGATCACTCCCCCCGCTGCCAACCATCGCCTGGCAGGTCCCGAGCTGCGCTTACCTTCGATCAGAGTGGGAATAGAGCTCGCGGCCGGGTCGGCCCAATCCTGATTGCGATCTTCCGAAATGGTTGCGCCCATGACGGCATCCGCTTTATGATTTAGCGGCAAGTTCCGGCAGTCGACGCCATGTATGTCGGCCGGCTGGACATCGCGATTCTCGGCCTGGTCTTCTCGATCTTTCTCGATGGAATCGAGCGGTGGCTCATTTTTCGGAAGTCCAACGCCTGACTGGAGGCTCAAATGTCGACGGCGCTGCGTATCGTGCACGGCAATTTCGGCAGGGTCGCACTGCTCGATATGGACTGCTCGCTCGTCCGCCATGCGCACCCGCACTGTCATGTCCTTCTCAAGGTGGAAGGCGCGGATACCCAGTTCGTCGTTGGCAACCGCATTCATCCTCTGACCGATTCCGTCGCCGTCCTTGTCGACGGGTGGCAGCCGCATTCCTATGTTCACGATCCGGCCCGCCCGCGGACGCTGATCCTGGCTCTGTATGTCGAACCTGAATGGCTGAAGGCCTTTCGGCCCGGATGGGTGGCGAGCGGTGCGCCGGGATTCTTCGGACATCCCCATGGCGAGCTGTCGCCGCGTATCCGGAAGCTGACGATGGATCTCGCATCCGACATGATGGCGCGCCCCGAATGCCGGGCCGAACATGAAGCATTGCTGTCGGAATTGATGATCGCCGTGATCGAGCGCTTCACGCCCTGGAAGAGCTTTCCGAGATCGATCCGCGAATTGAACGCGTCGGCATGCGATCGGCGGATCAGACGCGCGGCGGACTACATCCGCGTCAACGCCGGCGGCGAAGCCGACATCGATACGCTGGCGAAAGAAGCCGGTCTGTCGCGCGCGCATTTCTTCCGGTTGTTCCAGTCGTCGATCGGCTTGCCGCCGAAGGTCTATCTCAACGTGGTTCGTATGGAGCAGGCGATGGAAGCCGTGCTTCATCACGATTGTCCCGTCAGGGAAATTGGCACGCGCCTTGGGTTTACCGACCCCGCACATTTCACGCGCTTCTTCCGCAACAACGCCGGCGTTTCGCCGAGCGAGTTCCGGCAAGTCTCGCGTCTTGCGGGCTGAGCGTGCTGCAAGAATGAGACGAATTGGCAAGTCGCGAGAGCGCAGGGTATGGCCGCTTCGTCGCTTTGCTGAAAACAATCTTGCCACACGTTGTCAGGGCGTGAATGGGAGGACGTTCTTCGGATGCCGCACGCGGCCGGCCCAGCCATAGCCGAGAGCCATGCGGCTCGCCCTTGGGTCGGCCAATCGATTCCGCGTGTTGAAGATGCCCCTTTGCTGACGGGGCGTGGCCGCTTCATCGACGATCTCGGCGTTCGGCCGGGCACGCTATACGCCGCGATCCTGCGCTCGCCACATGCTCATGCCGAGATCCTCTCGATTGATTCCGCGGCCGCGCTACGCGCAGATGGCGTTGTCGCGGTCCTCACCGGCGACGACATCAAGGCCCTGACAACCAGCCTCGTCGTCGGCGTCAAGGCGCCGATCGAATGCTGGCCGATCGCGGTGGGGCGGGTGCGGTATGTGGGGGAATCGGTTGCCGTCGTCGTCGCGTCCGACAGATACAAGGCCGAGGATGCCGTCGACTTGATCGACGTGCAATATCGTGCGCTGGCCGCCAATATTGACCCACTGAGAGCGTTGTCGCCGAACTCGCCGGTTATTCACGATGGCTTCGGCGGCAACGTCGCCAGCGACCGAACCTTCCGCTACGGCGATCCGGAGCATGCATTTGCCGAAGCCGCGCACCGGATTTCCATCGATATCCGCTACCCCCGAAATTCATGCACGCCGATCGAAACCTACGGCGTCGTCGCCGACTACGACGCGTCCGAAGACGCCTTCGATCTCCTCGCCAATTTCCAGGGTCCGTTCAGCATTCACGCGGTGATCTCGCGGGCGCTGAAAGTGCCCGGCAACCGCGTGCGGCTGCGCACCCCGCCGGATTCCGGCGGCAGCTTCGGCGTCAAGCAGGGCGTATTTCCCTATATCGTGCTGCTGGCCGCCGCTTCGCGTGCGGTCGGGCGTCCGGTCAAGTGGATCGAGGATCGTCTCGAGCACCTCACGGCTTCGGTATCCGCCACCAACCGTGCGACCACGCTCTCGGCCGCGGTCGCGCCCGATGGCAGGATCTCGGCACTCGACTGGGATCAGGTGGAAGATTGCGGTGCGCATTTGCGCGCGCCGGAGCCCGCCACGCTTTACCGCATGCACGGCAACCTGACCGGTGGCTATGACATCGCGAACGTGGCGGTGCGAAATCGGGTCGTCGTCACCAACAAGACGCCCACGGGCCTCAACCGCGGGTTCGGCGGACCGCAGGTCTATTTCGCGCTGGAGCGGTTGATGCAGCGCATCGCCGTCGAGCTCAAGCTCGATCCATTGGACGTGATCAAGCGAAACCTGGTGCCGGCCGACATGTTTCCGTACCGGACGGCGACCGGCGCGCTGCTGGATTCCGGTGATTACCAGGAGGCGATTGCGCGCGGCGTCAGCGGAGGCGCGCTGGAAGAATTGAAGGCGCGCCGGGAACTCGCCCGGGCCGAGGGCAGGCTCTATGGCATCGGCTATGCGGCGGTTGTCGAGCCCAGCGTTTCGAACATGGGTTATATCACGACCGTATTGACGGCGGCCGAGCGCAGGAAGGCCGGGCCGAAAAACGGCGCGCAGGCCACGGCCACGGTGGCGGTCGACCCCCTGGGAAGCATCTCCGTTCACGTTGCGTCGGTCCCGCAAGGCCAGGGGCATCGGACCGTGCTGGCGCAAGTGGTGGCCGACGTTTT
>DATHHQ010000186.1:0-3577 GCA_035490095.1 Bradyrhizobium sp. | reverse complement strand
CGGTCCTTTTCAAATCCTGCTTTCTCATAGGCACGGACCGCGCGACCATTGGCTGGGTCAGGATCGGTGACGATGCGCGGCGCGCCTTGCTGCAGCCGATCATCGACGAAGCAACGAACGAGCGCCGAGCCGTGACCTCGTTCGATCATGTCGGGTTCGCCGATGAACAGATCGATGCCTCGCGTGCCCAGCGGATGCGGCCCGAAACCTGAATTCCATGCGGTCAGGTCATAACACTGGAGGTAAGCGAACGGGCTGCCGGCTGTCGAGAAGATATACTGGTCCATGGCCGGCTCATCGAGGTCACCGCTGACCAATGTATATTGTTCCTGGGGATCGCCCCACCATTCCCGAACATGCGGCAACGCGAGCCAGTGCCGGATCAGCGGAAGATCGCTCACGGTCATTGGACGAAACAAATAATCCGGCGCCATCGATCAGCCGCCCTGCAGCGTCTCGATGGTCACATTGCGATTGGTATAAACACAAATGTCGGCGGCGATATCCAGCGACCGGCGGACAATGGCCTCGGCATCCTTGTCGGAATCGACCAGGGCCCGGGCGGCCGCCAAGGCATAATTGCCGCCGGACCCGATCGCCATCACGCCGGCTTCCGGCTCTAGCACGTCGCCGGTGCCGGTCAGAACCAGCGACACATCCTTGTCGGCGACGATCATCATCGCCTCCAGCCGGCGCAGATAGCGGTCGGTGCGCCAGTCCTTGGCGAGTTCGACCGCGGCGCGGGTCAGTTGCCCCGGATATTGTTCAAGCTTGCTTTCCAGCCGCTCAAACAGGGTGAAGGCGTCCGCGGTGGCGCCGGCGAACCCGCCGATGACGTCGCCCTTGCCGAGTTTGCGGACCTTTTTGGCGTTGGATTTGATGACGGTCTGGCCGATCGACACCTGCCCGTCGCCGCCGATCACCACCTTGCCGCCCTTGCGGACCGTCAAAATGGTGGTGCCGTGCCAGACCGGCGACTGGGATTGTGATGTTTGCATGAGACCTCGCGTTGGCAGGGATTTAGGGATTGGCGCTCGGGGTTGCAATCGGCGCGGTCTGGAGCGTTTTTGAGCGAGGCAGTCCTTCGGACGTGATCCCGGGGGCCGGACACCGGTTCACTTGAAGAAAACGCGTCAAACCAGAAGGCCAGTGCCCGATTCCGGTCACCATAGGCTGAAGTTCGGCCATACCGCAGTAGCGAAGGCGACATGAGCCTGTTAAAAGGGCCGCGTTTTCGGCACAGGAAAGCGGTTTTCATGCGCACGGCGACCATCAAGCGCAAGACCAAAGAGACCGATATCGAGGTGACGGTGAACCTCGACGGGGCAGGCGTGTCCAACGTGGCGACCGGCATCGGGTTTTTTGACCATATGCTCGACCTCCTGGCCCGGCATTCGCGCTTCGACCTGTCGGTGAAGGCGGTTGGCGACCTTCACATCGACCACCATCACACCACCGAGGATGTCGGTATCGCGCTCGGCCAGGCGGTGAAGCAGGCGCTCGGCACCATGGCCGGCATCACCCGCTATGCCAGTATCCACATGCCGATGGACGAGACGCTGTCGCGCGTGGTGATCGACATTTCGGGGCGGCCGGTATTGGTGTTCAAGGTGGAGTTTCCGCGCGACAAGGTCGGTACCTTCGATACCGAACTGGTTCGCGAGTGGTTCAACGCCTTTGCGATCAATGCGGGCGTGACTTTGCACGTCGAAACCCTATATGGCGAGAACAGCCACCATATCGCCGAATCCTGCTTCAAAGGTCTGGCGAGGGCGCTGCGTGCGGCGGTGGCGATCGATCCTCGCGCCGCAGGCGAGGTGCCATCCACCAAGGGTCAGCTCGGCGGCTGATTTTCTGTTCTCGGCGGAGAGTTACGATGCCGGTTTACACAGTTCATGCTCCGGTGGTGACCAACGCGGGTATCGCTGCGGCCGACAGGTTCGCATTCGTCCGCGACGGGTTTCACTTTTGGGCCGCGCTCACAGGCGGGCTGTGGCTTGCGTGGCATCGTCTGTGGCTGGCCCTGCTTGGCTGGATCCTGATGCTGGTCGCTGTCGATGTCGGCCTGTCGGCACTCGGCGCCGGCGGAAGCGCGATATTCTGGGCCAATGTCCTGGTCGCGCTGCTGATGGGATTTGAAGCAGCCAGCCTTCGGCGCTGGACCTTGTCGCGGCGCAACTGGCGCCAGCTCGACATCGTGGTGGCCGACGACGAAGAAGCGGCCGAGCGGCGTTTTTTCGATCGCTGGACCGCCAAGCAGCGCGCGCTCAGCAACGATCAAGCGGCGATCGATCGCGGCGCGCCGCCGCCGACGCGCGATATCCCCGGCCAGGCATTTTCGAAGCCGCCGCCGATGCCGGAGAGCAGCATCATTGGATTGTTTCCGGAGCCGGGAGCCTCGCGGTGAGCGTTGCCATCATCGATTACGGCTCCGGCAATCTGCACTCCGCCGCGAAAGCGTTCGAGCGCGCCGCGCGGAGCATGGAACATCCGGAAAAAATCGTGGTGACCCGCGATCCCGAAGTGGCGTTTCGCGCCGATCGCATTGTGCTGCCCGGCGTCGGCGCATTCGCCGATTGCCGCCGTGGCCTCGATGCGCTTGACGGCATGATCGAGGCTTTGACCGAAGCGGTGCGAAGCAAGGCGCGGCCGTTCTTCGGCATCTGCGTCGGCATGCAGCTGATGGCGACGCGCGGCAAGGAGCATGTCACCACCGACGGCTTCAACTGGATCGCCGGCGACGTCGAAAAGATTTCGCCGCGCGAGGAGAATTTGAAGATTCCCCATATGGGCTGGAACACGCTGGATATGGTCCGCGAGCATCCGGTGCTCGAGCGCCTGGCCCTGGGGCCGAAGGGCCGCCACGCCTATTTCGTGCACTCCTATCACCTCAACGCCACCAACGAGGCGGATGTGCTGGCGCGCGCCGATTACGGTGGGCCGGTGACGGCCATCGTCGGCAAGGATACCGCGATCGGCACCCAGTTTCATCCGGAGAAGAGCCAGCGCTTCGGGCTGGCTTTGATTTCGAACTTTTTGAAATGGAAGCCGTGATCCTGTTTCCCGCCATCGACCTGAAGAATGGCCAGTGCGTGCGTCTTGAACAGGGCGACATGGCGCGCGCGACCGTGTTCAACCTCGACCCGGCGGCGCAGGCCCGTGCCTTCGCCACGCAGGGCTTTGAGTATCTGCACGTGGTCGACCTCGACGGCGCCTTTGCTGGCAAGCCGATGAACGCGCACGCCGTTGAGGCGATGCTGAAGGCGGTCACCATGCCGGTGCAGCTCGGCGGTGGCATTCGCGACCTGAAAACCATCGAGGCGTGGCTGGCGAAAGGCATTGCGCGCGTCATCATCGGCACCGCGGCGGTGCGCGACCCCGAGCTTGTGAAGGGTGCGGCGAAACAATTCCCCGGTCGCGTGGCGGTGGGGCTTGACGCCCGCGACGGCAAGGTCGCGGTCGAAGGCTGGGCAGAGACCTCGCAGGTAACCGCGCTCGAGATCGCACGGCGATTCGAGGATGCCGGCGTCGCCGCGATCATCTTCACCGACATCGCGCGCGACGGCCTGCTGAAAGG
>DATHHQ010000185.1:0-4034 GCA_035490095.1 Bradyrhizobium sp. | reverse complement strand
GGCGGCGTTGATCCGAGCAAACATTCAAATTGTCCATGCTCTTGTTGAAGCGCTTATCGAGGGCGGCGACGAGATCGACACCATCATCGCGTGCGATGTCGCGATCAAGGCGCTTGCCACCGAGCGCGCGCGCCGGTCGCGGATGAAAGCTCAGTGGCAGGTCAGGACCCATGAGCAACATGATCCGCCTGATCATGATGCCCTCGACGGAGATCAGTCCAGGTAAGGGCCAAGCGCGCGGAAGCACACAAGCCGCCTGAGCGGAACACGATCGCTTGGCGCAATTCATTTAGTTAGCTCGTCGCGACAACGGAACGATTTTATCGCCTTCGAGAGCCAACGCAGTAATATGGTCTGCCCACCACTGCATCATTCTTCGACGATCAGGCATCCACTCCGCAGCGTTGTAGGCACGTCGCACTTCGTTTCGTTCCACGTGTGAAAGCTGGCGTTCGATCCAGTCTCGGTTGAACAAGTTGGTTTCGTTCAAGATCGTGGAAGCGACGGCGCGGAAACCGTGCGTCGTGGCGCGGCCGTGATATCCCATCCGGTAGAGGGCGTAGAGCATGGTGTTGCTGGACATGCAGTCGCCTTTTCCGGGCGAAGGGAAGATGTTGGGACTGCCGCCAGAAAGCGCGCGCAGCTCGCGCAATACTGCGACGGCTTGCCGTGACAGAGGCACTAGGTGCTCCAGGCGCATTTTCATGCGTTCGGCCGGAATGCGCCACACAGCGGAATTTTCATCAAGGTTCTCCAGTTCGCTCCACTTGCCGGCGCGCAATTCAGTCGTTCGAAGAAACGTCAGGGTTACCAGCTTCAATGCAAGTTTGGTCTGCTGCTCGCCGCTGTAACTCTCCAACTTCTGCAAGAACGTTGGCAGCTCTGAAAGCGGCATCGCTCTGTGACGCTGCGGTTCTCCGGTGGCTCGTAAAGCGTCCTTGAGATCAACGGAGGGGTCCCGCTTCGCTCGGCCGGTCACGAT
This sequence comes from Bradyrhizobium sp., assembly GCA_035490095.1. Classification (GTDB taxonomy): domain Bacteria; phylum Pseudomonadota; class Alphaproteobacteria; order Rhizobiales; family Xanthobacteraceae; genus Bradyrhizobium. The sequence goes on along the minus strand of DATHHQ010000185.1, from coordinate 3,052 downwards.
AGCGAAGCGAAATATCTGGCCGATGAGTTGCTTCAGCCGTCGCGCTGTTTCGTTTACCCCGCGCTTCTCGACCTTGCGCAGCATGTCCAGTAGTTCCGGCGGTTCGAGTGCGGCGATCGGACGCCGACCGATCGCTGGGAAGGCATCCGCCTCCAGACGCCGGAGGATCTGCGCGGCGTAATAGGGGCTACGGGCATCCTTCCAGTTCTCGTGCCATTCGCGCGCGACCGCTTCGAAGGTGTTGCCAGTTGCAATCTTCGCGGCCCGTTTGCGCTCACGTTTCACGACGGAGGGATCGATGTTGGCGGCAATGCTGCGCTTGGCATCGTCGCGCGACGCGCGCGCCTCGATAAGCCCGACAGCCGGATAGACGCCGAGCGCAAGCGTGCGTTGCTTGCCGTGCCACCGATAGGCCAAGCGCCAGTACTTGGCTCCGTCCGGAATGATCAGCAGGTGCAAGCCGCCGCCATCGGAGAGCTTGCGCGACTTGATTTGCCCCTTCGCATTCCGGCACTTTGTATCCGTGAGCGGCATGTTGGTATCTCGATTCTGGCTTCGATGACCTACCAACAAATATACCAACAAAATCCTGGGATGTCAGCAAACGGTGGATGAACGTCGGCGAACGCCACGGCAGCAAGATATCTCTGCAAAATAGAGAGTTTTGTAGGCTTCAGTGAACGATGGCGGATGAGCACGAACGCCGGTGGATCATCAATGTGGTGGGCCCGGCAGCAACCATGTAGCAGTCGCCGATCGTCTTGATCTTCTCAAGATCGTATTTCTCGACCAGATCGTCGAAGCATTGAAAAACTTCGTTGAGAAGATCGACCAAACGCATTGGTGTCATAGTCGCCGCCATGGGCGTGAATTCCACGACATCAGCAAAAAGGATGCTTGTACCCTGTTATTGAGCCGCGATCGGTTGCTGTTTCGCTTTGAGCGCCTCCGAGATTTCCTTTGGCAGGATATTAAGCAGCAGCATCTCGGAACGTTCCTGAAAGAAGTTTCGCTGAACGACGAAGTAGTAGAGGAGCGCGAAGGCTATTGCGATCACCGCGCCGCTGGACGCCAGGCGCAATCCTCTGATCGGCTCGACCGATGTGGGCGACGTGAGCTGGGTCGTCCCGACCGTTCAGGTCCATGCCCCGACGGTCGCCATCGGCACCCCGTTCCACACCTGGCAGGTGGTGGCGCAGGGCAAGAGCCCGGCCGCCCACAAGGCCATGGTGCAGGCCGCCAAGGCCATGGCAGGGCTCGGCGTCAAGGCGCTTAACGAGCCGGACCTGATCGCCGCCGCCAAGGCCGACCTCAAGAAGCGCACCGCCCGCACGCCCTATGTCAGCCCGCTGCCGGACAATGTCGCGCCGCCGCTGGACATGTCCTTGAGCTGAACCTGGACCTGATTGGCGAACCAATTTTTCGCATGCGCCGTGCGCCGCGAACAACAGATGACGTTATCTCTGTCCATCGCGCCATCGAAGAAAGTCACTGTAGACCTTGGCGGCGTCTTCGGGCGGCGGCTTCCTGCCGCTGTTTCGCTGAACGACGATCCTGTCGGATTCCTCGGCTTTTGCCGGGGGCGGGCTCGCCGGCGTCGCCTCCTTCGATCTGTCGAGCCAATCCTGCGCGGCCCTGAAACGCTCCAGTCCGGGGATGTTGGTCGATATCACGGTATCCTTCCATTTCGGATGACGCGGAGGCTGTCGGAACAGCGGAAGTTTATCGAACAACGCGTCGACGAAGCGGGCGACCCGTCTGTAGCGGTCGCTTTCAAGCGGCCAGTTGTACACCAGCAGCATCGTCGAGACAGCGACAGTGTCGACCCTGCTGCCCTGCGGCACGAGGTTCGGATATTCCTCGGACGAGAAGTCCGACGGCAGATAGATGTCTTGCAGTGGCCGCGTGTAGGGGATCTCCAGCAAGTGGAATTTACCCCCCTCGTTCTTGATGTTCTTGATGACCGGCGCGTTCTTCGAAACGCTCGCGACCCATGCGTCCCTCTCGCCATTAAGCAGCTTCTGCAACCCGCCATCGGGATCAGTCTGCGAATCGATGTCCGCCTCGATGCCCATGCGTCGGAAAATCGCCCGCGCCGCCGGCAGTCCGATGCTCCGCTCGGCGAAAATCCGCTTTCCATTGAGATCCTCCAGGGTCTTGATCTCCTGGCGCGCCACGATATGAATGTCGTTGTAGAACAGTGGCGCGATATAGCGGACGCGCTTGGCAATGTCCGGAATGTTGGATTCGGTCTTCACAAACTCCAGCGCGTCGGTCGTTACAAAGCCCATGTCGATATTCTTCAACCGGATGATGTCGATGAGATTCTGGGCCGAGCCCTTGCCGAGCACCGGCAGCACCCTGAGTTTGTCGCCATCGTCCAGCACGGCGGCCATGTCGGAGCCCATGATCGACATCGGACCGCCGATCGGCGCCGTAATCACCGTCACGGTGCCGGCATTGAGCGCGTCGCGTTCGCGCAACTCAACGCCTTGAATCGATTTGGGCTGTTGCGCCCTGACGCCACTTGTCAGGACAGCGAGTACAATGCAAACGGCTGCGCGCAAGATTCCATGCATGGCGGCCTCTGTTCAACAGTTCGCGAGCGTCGGTAGCCCACGATGCGACGAAAGTCGGCTGAATTTTGACTCAATGATGCTTGGCGCGCGGCGGAATTCGTCTCCAGCAGGCGCCGTTCGACACGATCGAGGAGGGCATCGCCCGGGTAACATGCTACAGCGCTCGCATGTTTCCGCCCGGCACGACGACCGAGCCGGCGAAAGCGCGATGCCGCCGACCTCGCGAAGAACGACCGGCGGCTAGGCCTATCTGCCGAGCTTAATCCGCCAACGGATTTTCAACCGTCTGTTTTTTGCCATGCTTTTTGAGCAGGTCATTAAAGACCTCGATCGCCAGGGCGTTTAGCGTTGCGTCGGTTTCGGCGGCCAATATGCGCAGTGAACGCCAGCCCTCCAGATTCATTCTGATCAGCACCGGCTGTCCGGCTTGCGGGATCGCGCATTGCTTTTGCTTTTCTCGCGCAACCGCCGCT
>DATHHQ010000184.1:0-4966 GCA_035490095.1 Bradyrhizobium sp. | reverse complement strand
CCATTCAACATCACCTTCATCAGGCGGCCGGAATGCGTGCCGGTGTGGAAGGTCAGCGGCAATTGCATGATGTGCTCGAAATAATTCGTCAGCACCGCCTGACGCTGACGGTGCGCCAGCCGGTCGGCATGCAGCGCGACCGCCGCGCTGCAACCTATGATGAACAGGCCGAACGCCGCCCAAGCCGCCAGCAGCGGCCACGCCGACGATGCCGCCAGCGGACCCGTGGAGGGTTTGCCGGAGAGAACATCGACGATGCGTCCGAACAGCACCGGCTCGGCGAATTGCGCGCCAGCCAGCAGCAGATTGGCGCCGGCGAGAATCCAGCCCAGCCGCGCCTCTTTGCCGAGCAGCTGAAGGACGCGCGTATAGAGGCGAAGCAGGGACATGCGAGGGCTCGGGGGTCGGCGGGGCGCCGTTGATCGATCGGACGTGCATTCTTATCAGGGATCGCCGGGGGAAATACAGCGTCTGCCGATTTTTTGCTCAATTGATCAGGCGGCCGTTCAGGGAAGGCAGGAACGCATCGTCGAAAATATCCGCCGCGGCGGGCCGCTTCTGGAATTTGAAATCCTCGGCGATTTGATCGATCGACCGTTCGAGGCGGGCCGGATCGATGCCGCCGATGCCGTTGCGCTTGACTTCGCCGGTGAGGATGTTGTCGCGGATCACGGTGTGCAGCCGATCGAGCTCGAGATCGCGCGATCCGCCATCCATCCGGCTGACAACTTCATCCACCGCGCGCTCGGGCTCCTTGATCGTGATCTGGGTGCCGGCAATCACCGCGCGCAGGAAGCCTTTCACCGCTTCGGGCTTCGCGGCGGCGAACGCTGGATTGACGATGACCGCGACGCCGTAGGCCTCGCAGCCATAGTCGGCGTAGCGAAACACCGCGAGGTCGTCGGCCGGAACGCCGCGATCCCTCAAGTTGACCGCCGACAGATAGGAAAACCCTGTCACCGCATCGACCTGACCGGCCGACAGCATAGGCTCGCGGACGGCGGCACTGGTGCTGTTTTGCTTCACGCTTGCGATCTTGATCCCGTTCTGCCGTGCCAGCGCTGGCCACAGCCGGATCGAAAGATCGCCTTCGGCGACGCCGAGATTCTTGCCCTCGATATCGGAGAGCGCATGGATGCCCCGGTTTTTGCGGGCGATGATGGCGTAGGGTGATTGGTTGAACAGCACGAATACCGCTTTAATGGGAGGCGCGTGCGGTCTGTCGCGAAAGCGTATCAGCGCGTTGATGTCGACCAGCGCGAAATCGCTGGTGCCGGCGGCGACGCGGGCCATCGCGTCCTGCGATCCGCTGGCAATGTTGGTAGAGACCGCGAGACCTTCGGAGCCGAATAAACCGCTCGCCGACGCCATCACGAAAGGGGCCGCGCCAGCATCGATCGGGCGGTCGAGGGAAAACTGGATCGCGACCGGTGGCCGAACTTCGTCCGCAGCCCGGCTCCCTCCCGGGCCGAAACTCGCAAGACCCAGCAGGCCTAGCAGCGAAGCCAAAAACCAACGTGCTGCAATTATCCGGTTTACGCGCATTGAGAGTACATCGCGACCGGCCACTATGTTGCCCGTGCCGGCTAAGTCTGTTTCATCACGCTTTGAGGCGCCAGTTGCAAGCATTTTGCCTGAGGAAACCTGAACGGTCGATGAGCGCCACGGTCAGCTTGCATTCGGATTGGGGAACCTAAGGTGGTCTCAGTGGTTAGCTATCCGGAGGCCTGCGAGGCCAGGCTGCCATGGAGGATATCGAGATGTTCGCGCGAAAAGCTTTGTTTTCATCACTTGGCCGCGCCGCCATGGTGGCGACTGTAGCGGCGATGGCGCTGACCGCAGTCGAGCCGTCGTCGGCTCGCGCAGGCTCTGCGCCCGCCGGGAAGGGTCTGTCGACGGCGACCGGGTCCAGCGACGCCACTGACTTCAGCGCCCGGCGTCGCTATTACCGTGGCGGCGGTGGCGCCGCCGCGGCAGCCGCCTTTGCCGGCATTGTCGGCACCGGGATTGCGATTGCGGCCTCGCAGAACCGTCGCGACGACTATTACTACGGGGGCGCCCCGGCCTATTACGGTGGCGGTCCGGCCTATTACGGCGGGGACCCCTATTACGGCAGTCAGCCGTATTACGGTGGCGGATATGGTTATCGCAGGTCCAACGTCCCCTATTTCAACGGTCATCCGGCTGCCGGCTGGTAATCGGGGCCATCCCGAACCGCTTAATCCGCCGGCCGCTTTGCTGTGGCCGGCGGATTTCTTTTGTTTTGTGACAATTGGTAACCGGCCGTTAACACGCTGGCCACGGGTTTGGATTAGTTTCAAGGGATGAGTGATTCGCTCGAAAGGCTCTATCTCGCAGTCATCGCGGCCAAGGATCTCGATCCGGCCACGTCGCGAACTGCTCGGCTGTTCCAGCGCGGCCCGGCCCAGATGGCCAAGAAACTGGCCGAAGAAGCCATCGAAGTCGTGATCGATGCCGTCAATGGCAATACCCCGGCGGTAGTCCGGGAGAGCGCCGATCTCCTCTATAATCTCACCGTTTTGTGGGCGTCGGCCGGTGTCCGGCCCGAGGATGTGTGGCGCGAGATGGAGCGGCGCGAGCATCTGCTCGGAATTGCCGAGAAGCTGCCGAAATCGGCTCTGAAAATGGCAAAGGCGGCGCCCCAGGTCGCCCGGCGACCAATTGTCGCGCTTGAAGGCCGAGGCCTGCGCAAGCGTCACTAGCGCTTTTCCGCTTCAAATTCCTGGCATGGACAAATCCGCCCGATGATGGTTCATCGCGCCCATGCTGAGACGGATTTACGATTGGTGTATCGACGCCGCCGACAAGCCCTACGCGCTCTGGATTCTGGCAGGCGTGTCCTTCGCTGAAAGCTCGTTCTTCCCGGTGCCTCCCGATATCATGCTGCTGCCGATGTCGCTGGCGCAGCCTAAGCGGGCATGGTGGTTCGCCGCCGTCTGTACGATCGCTTCGGTTGCCGGTGGCGTGCTTGGCTATGCGATCGGTGCGTTGCTCTATGACTCGCTCGGGCATTGGCTCATCACGCTCTACGGCCTTACCGATAAGGTCGAAACCTTTCGCGCGTCCTATGCCGAATGGGGCGCGGTGATCATCTTGGTGAAGGGTCTGACGCCGATCCCCTACAAGCTCGTCACCATCACCTCGGGTTTTGCCGGCTATAATATCTGGCTGTTTGTCCTGTGCTCCATCGTTGCGCGCGGCGGCCGATTCTTCGTGGTCGCGGTCCTGCTCAACCGCTACGGCGACGTCATCCGCGCCGAGCTGGAAAAACGGCTCGGCCTGTGGGTTGGTATCGGGACTGCAGTGTTGGTGCTTGGATTTTACGTCGCATACCGGTTGGTGTAAGTGCTTTGCCGGTCGACGGCTTCGGGCTACGCTAAAGACCATGCTTGATCGATCCGGCAACCCGATTGCGCTGTCCAGGACATGCGCCGCTGCCGCATCCGCGGCCCTGTTGATGTCGCTGATCGCGGTCGGTGCCGCGTGGCCGCAAGCGGCGCCGCCGCCCTCTCTTGGCATCCAGACGCCGGCCCAGCAGGCGGCGCCGGAGCCGCCTGCGCTTCCGCAAGGCGAGCCTTCGCCGTCATCCTCTCCGCCGGCACGCCAGGAGAACCCGGGCTTGTTCAACGAAATGGGAAAACTGTTTGAGAAATCCCTGTCGATCTTTCCACCCCTGAAAAGCCCGCAGGAAACCATCGAGGATTTGAATGCGCAGACCAAGGAAGCGGGCGACAGCCTGACGCGTCTGGCCAAGCCATCATCGATGGTGACGGGGCGCATGGGATGCCCGGTGGCGGGCAATGGCGCGCCGGACTGCAAGGCCGGCGCTGACAAGCTCTGTCAGGCCAAAGGCTTCAGGGAGGGCAAGAGCCTCGACACCGATGCGGCCGAGAAATGCTCCGCAAAAGTCTACCTGCCGGGCTACAAGCGCGGGCCGGGCGACTGCCGGACCGAAAATTACGTGACCCGCGCGCTGTGTCAGTAGCGCGCGAAGGCGGATGCACGATTGCCTTGTTGGTATGATGTCTGGCATCTTTAGATCGACGCATCACGCTGGCCGTGAATAACGAAGAGGTTTTTTCGAATGTCCATGCCTGCCTTGTTCAAGGGCCGTCTGTCGATTCCCGTAATCGGTGCCCCGCTGTTCATTATTTCCGTGCCCGATCTTGTGATCGCGCAGTGCAAGGCGGGTATCGTCGGATCGTTTCCGGCGCTGAACGCGCGTCCGCCTGATCTGTTGGACGAATGGCTGGTGCGGATCAAGGAAGAACTCGCCGCGCACGACAAGGCGCACCCTGACCGGCTGTCGGCGCCGTTCGCCGTGAATCAGATCGTGCACCGGTCGAACAACCGGCTCGACCAGGATCTCGCGCTTTGCGAGAAGCACAAGGTGCCGATCATCATTACCTCGCTCGGCGCGCGCGAAGAACTCAATCAGGCCGCGCATGGCTGGGGCGGCATCGTTTTTCACGACGTGATCAACCAGAAATTCGCGCACAAGGCGATCGAGAAGGGCGCGGACGGTCTGATCCTGGTATCCGCCGGCGCGGGTGGCCACGCCGGAGAGATATCGCCATTCGCGTTCGTGGCGGAGACCCGGCAGTGGTTCGATGGGCCGATCGCGCTGTCGGGCGCGATCGGCAACGGCCGTGCGATCCGCGCAGTGCGGATGCTTGGCGCCGACTTCGCCTATATCGGCTCTGCCTTCATCGCCACCACCGAAGCCAACGCGGTGGAGGGCTACAAGCAGATGATCACCGCATCGACCGCGGAAGATATCGTCTATTCAAATCTGTTCACCGGAGTGCATGGCAATTATTTGAAGCCGTCGATCGTCGCGGCGGGGATGGACCCCGACAACCTTCCGGAGTCCGACGCATCGAAGATGAGCTTCGGCACCGACGCATCGGGCGAACGCGCCAAGCCGAAGGCCTGGAAGGAGATC
>DATHHQ010000183.1:0-4830 GCA_035490095.1 Bradyrhizobium sp. | reverse complement strand
TTGCGCCAGCCCCTGCACCGCGACGCCGAGCCGCGCCTCGTTCATCATCACGAACATGCCCTGCATGCCCTTGTTTTCCTCGCCGATCAGCCAGCCGGTGGCGCCGTCGTAATTCATCACGCAGGTGGAATTGCCGTGAATGCCCATCTTGTGCTCGATCGAACCACAGGACACGCCGTTGCCCGCGCCCAGCGATCCGTCGGGATTGACCAGGATCTTCGGCACCACGAACAGCGACACGCCCTTGATGCCGGCCGGCGCGCCCTCGATCCGCGCCAGCACCAGATGGATGATGTTTTCCGCAAGATCGTGCTCGCCGGCGGAGATGAAAATCTTGGTTCCGGTGATCTTGTAGCTGCCGTCGGCCTGCTTCACGGCCTTGGTGCGCAGCAGGCCGAGATCGGTGCCGCATTGCGGCTCGGTCAGGTTCATGGTGCCGGTCCATTGTCCGGCCACCATCTTCGGCACGAACATGGTCTTCTGCTCGGGCTTGCCGTGCACGATCAGCGCCGCGGTGGCCCCCATGGTCAGGCCGCCATACATCGAAAACGCCATGTTCGCCGAGCTCTGGAACTCGGTGACGGTCTGGCTCAACGTGACCGGCAGCCCCTGCCCGCCATATTCCGTCGGCGCCGACAGTCCGAGCCAGCCGCCTTCGGCCACCTGCTTGTAAGCTTCCTTGAAGCCTTTTGGCGTCGTCACCCGGCCATCGTCGTGGCGGGTGCAACCCTCGAGATCGCCAACGCGATTGAGCGGCTGCAAGACTTCCTCGCTGAGTTTCGCAGCCTCATTGAGGATCGCCTCCCGCACGTCCGCGGACGCGTCGCTAAAGCCAGGCAGATTGTCGTAGCGGTCGATCTGAAACACATCGTTGAGCAGGAAATTGACGTCGTCCAGGGGGGCTTTGTAGATCGGCATGGTGTCCTCTCGGCTGGCTGGCGGGCCTCATTTAGGGAAAATTGTGCAGCGCAGCAATCGTCCGGATCCGGAAAGGGGATCTTAGACGGTTCCTGACGCCCAAAGCAGCGATCCAGTCAGCCGTTGCGACAACGTGACCGGCGCGACCGGCGGCAGCCCGCTCGCCCAACCCGGTCAATTTCACCGATAGCGCAACTTTCACGCCTGCTGACTGATTCTTTAACCCGTTCTTTACCGTAACACGAAAAAGTCGATGCCAGAGGCAGACGCCCTGCGCGGAATTCGATTGTCTCCAAACCAGGGACGCGCGGGAAGGCTGAAGGCGCAGGTATCGCGCCGGATTCGGAACCGGACGAAAGCATGAATTCGCGCCTATCGTGGAGTGTTGAGGGCATCGATCCATCCGTCCGGGAGCGGGCCGAGGCCGCCGCGCGCCGCGCCGGCATGTCGCTCAGCGACTGGCTCAATTCCACCATCGGTGACTTCGCCCTTCCAAACTTTCGCGCAACCCTCGGTCAACCGACGGCACAGCCGGGCCGGGAAGGCCCTGATGTCGCCGACATTCATCAGCGGCTGGATGCCATTACCCGCCAGATCGAGAAGATCGCACGCCCGACGCCGCGCAACGACGCGCCCCGCAACGACACTGTGCGCAGCGAGCCGGCCGTCGCCAGACAATTGAACGACGCCATCTCGCGCCTCGACGCGCGGCTGTCGCAGATCTCCGATCCCGCGCCGGCGCGACAAATCAAGCTTCAGGACGAGCAGCGCCAAGCCGACCTGGTCGAGCGCGCGGCCGCCCAGGTCTATCGCGCTTCTCCCCCGCTCAGCCCGGCGTCGCTCGACGTCGCGATCGCAGAGATCGCCGCGCGCCAGAACGAACTTGACAATCCGGCGCCGCGACCCCTGCCGCCGCGCAGCGCACCGCCGGTGGTGCCCGCAACGCCGACGGGGCCGGATTTTTCCGCGCTCGAGCGCCATCTCGTCAAGATCACCGGCCAGATCGAAGCCTTGCAGCGTCCGGACGGGATCGAGCAATCGATCGCCACGTTCCGCGGTGAATTGACGGAAATCCGTCACGCCATTACCGAGGCGATGCCGCGCCGGGCGATCGAATCGATCGAAAACGAAATCCTCTCGCTGTCCCGCCGCATCGACGACACCCGCCAGAGCGGCACCGACGGCGAGGCGCTGGCCGGCGTCGAACGCGCGCTGGGCGAAATTCGCGAAGTGTTGGGCTCGCTGAAACCCGCGGAGCAACTGGCGGGTTACGACGAGGCGATCCGCAATCTCGGCACCAAGCTCGACCAGATCTTGCGCGCCAACGACGATCCCTCGACGGTCCGCCAGCTCGAAAACGCCATCGCGGCACTTCGCTCCATCGTCTCCAATGTCGCGTCCAACGACGCGCTGGTCCGGCTCAGCAACGACCTGCAGACATTGTCGTCCAAGGTCGATCAGCTTGCCCGCTCCGAAAGCCAAAGCGATTCGTTCGCGATCCTCGAGCAGCGCATCGCCGCGCTGACCTCGACGCTGGAAAGCCGTGAGCCGCCGGTGGTCAGCGAGAGCTCCGAGCATCTCGAAATTGCGTTGCGGGCGCTGTCCGACCGCCTCGACCGTATGCCGGTCGGCAACGATAACGCATCCGCTTTCGCCCATCTCGAACAGCGCGTGTCTTATCTGCTCGAACGCCTCGAAACGTCCACCGATCACCACACCGGCAATCTCGGACGGGTCGAGGACGGGTTGCATGACATCCTGCGTCATCTCGAAATCCAGAGTGCGGGCTTTGCCGCTCTGACCGAGAGCAGCCGCCGCCCTGCCGAGCCGGTGGACAGCGGCCTGATCGATGTCGTCAAGCGCGAATTGTCCGACATCCGGTTCAGCCAGTCGGAAACCGGCCGCCACACCCAGGATTCGCTCGAAGTCGTCCACAACACCCTCGGCCACGTGGTCGACCGGCTGGCGATGATCGAAGGCGACCTGCGCTCGGTTCGCGTCGCGCCGGCCGCGCCGCAGTCGGAAACGCCGCCGGCCCCTCAGCCCGTTCCGCCGCAACCGGCAACGCCTCTGGCTGCAATACCGCCGCAACCAAAGCCTGAATTGCCGAATCCGGCGGCAGCACAGGCACATTTCGCCACCGCCCCGCGGGAATTCCAGGCCGTGCAGGCACCGGTGCCGGCCATCGCCGCCGCGACGCCAAGGGCGATCAGCGAAATTCTGGAGTCGCATGCGGCGCCACCGCAGGCCGCGGTCGTGCCCGAACTGCCGCCCGATCACCCGCTCGAACCCGGGACACGGCCCTCAGGGCGAGTACCTTCGCCGTCGGAACGCATTGCCGCTTCGGAAAGCGCGATCAGCGAAATCAAGGCCAGCGCGCGCGAGCAGACCAGCACATCGAATTTCATTGCCGCCGCGCGTCGTGCCGCCCAGGCCGCCGCGGCCGCGCCGGTGGGCGACAAGGCCGCCCGCAGCCCGTTCAAGGATGCCGCCCGCGACAAGACCAAGGAAACATCGGCAGTCACCTCCAAGATTCGCGCGCTGCTGGTCGGCGCGAGCGTCGTCGTGATCGTGCTCTCCACTTTCAAGATGGCGATGACGCTGCTCGACGGCAGCAGCATTCCGGCGCTGCCTGCCATAGAGAGTTCGAGCGAGCAGGCGCCTTCGGCTCAGCCCCCCGCGGAGGATGGCGCCAAGCCGGCAACGCCCGCGCCGGTGATGCCCTCGCTGACCTCGCCGACGCCGATCGGCCGGCAATCGTTCAATAGCTCCGCGCCGAACGCTTCCGACGGCACCGCGTCCGTTGAAATCCCGCAGGCCACAGCGATGCCCTTCGCCTCGCCGGTCACCGGCAGCGATATCACCGGCACGATTCCGGCCATGCTGGCTGGGCCGACCGGTCGCAAACTCACGACGGTGCAGGTCCCGCCGACGGAAAGACTGCCGGACGCCATCGGCGGATCCGCATTGCGCGCGGCCGCCCTCAAGGGCGATCCATCGGCGGCCTATGAGATCGGCCTGCGCTACGCCGACGGCAAAGGCGTTGCCGCCAATTTCGATGAGGCCGCGAAATGGTACGACCGCGCGGCGCAAGCCGGCGTGGTGCCGGCGATCTTCAGGCTGGGGACCCTCTACGAAAAGGGTCTGAGCGTGAAGAAAGACGTCGATATCGCGCGGCGCTACTACATGCAGGCCGCCGAACGCGGAAACGCCAAGGCGATGCATAACCTGGCCGTGCTCGACGCCGACGGCGGCAGCAAGGGCGCCAACTACGGGACCGCGTCGCAATGGTTTCGCAGGGCCGCCGATCGCGGCGTCGCGGATAGCCAATTCAACCTCGGCATCCTCTATGCCCGCGGCATCGGCGTCGAACAGAACCTCGCCGAATCCTTCAAATGGTTCAGCCTCGCCGCGGCCCAGGGCGATGCGGACGCGGTGCGCAAACGCGACGATATCGCGAAGCGGCTCGATCCCCAGTCGCTCGCGGCGGCAAAGCTCGCGATCCAGACCTTCACGCCAGAACCCCAGCCCGACGACGCCGTCAACGTGGCAAGCCCGCCGGGCGGATGGGACTCAACGCCGGCGCAGGCTGGTGCGGCAAAGCCGGCGGCCAAGCCGGTTTTGACCAAGCGAACCGCCTCTGCGCATTGATGCCGTTGGCGGCGTCGCTGTCATATACCCCACAGACAAAACCGTGTAGACAACCGCGCTGGCAAGCGGCGCGGACGATCTTGCCGAACGCCGACCCCCGCAGCTTTTGAACGAAGAGAGGATGAATTGTCTGTCGACGATCCTCATGACGAAGGAAGCCATTTCCGAAGGTCGCCAACTGGCCCCCGAGTAGCACCACCGCGCAAACCTGTCGGCCAGCCTTCGGTGCAGCCGCGTCATGGCAATGGTAATAAACGCCGT
>DATHHQ010000182.1:0-2262 GCA_035490095.1 Bradyrhizobium sp. | reverse complement strand
CCGGTCGTTCTGCGTGCAGAAAATCAGCACGACGACCGCGGGTCGGACTTTCGACCACAATCGTTTCAGCAAGAGATATTCCTGGTCGGTACCGTACCCTGATATGCCCGCCGCCAGGACCTTGTAACCGGTGATGTGGGGTCTCAGTAAATCGGTGAAGCGCTCGCCTGCTTCGGCATCCAGGCCCCAGACGAACGAATCTCCCAAGAACAAGATGGTTGGCTGGGTATCGAGGCTGAACTCTATGTCGCGCAGACCAAGGCTGTTGTGTTGGGCATGGACTGTACGTGCGTTCTTAACGACCGAGCTCGAACCTGGGACTGCCGCCCATCCGAGTTCCGGGTCATAGCGATAGCTGAGTGACCGCTCGCTGACGCCTTCGCGCAACTCCCGTAAGTCGGCAACGCGAAGAAAGATCTCCAGCGCGGCCAGGGTCAATATCGTCATGCCCAGTGATATGCCCACCGTCCGGAGGACCTCCCGCAGCCGCCCGCCTTTCGTGAAATGCTTCATCATCAATCAGCATCCAGTGACAAACTGTAGTCGCTCTTGAGAGCGGTGTCCTGGTCGGACTTCTGCAACACGCAGTTTCCGACGACGAGCATGTCAAGTTCGTTTCCCATGAAGCAGCGAAACGCATCTTCGGGCGTACAGACGATCGGCTCGCCGCGAACGTTGAAGCTGGTGTTGACAAGAATGGGGCAGCCGGTCAGCGCCTTGAACCGGCTTAGCAGTTTGTGAAACAGCGGGTTGGTGTCGCTGTGCACGGTCTGGATGCGGGCCGAATAATCGACATGCGTCACGGCCGGGATTTCCGATCGCGAGACATTGAGCTTGTCGATTCCGAACAAGGCTTGTTCGTCCGGCGTCACATGGCGGCGCTTGTTTTCGCTAACATCGGCGACGATCAGCATGTACGGGCTGTCGGAAACGTGGTCGAACCACTCCGAGACGTCTTCGCGTAACACCGCCGGCGCGAATGGGCGAAAGCTCTCGCGGTATTTGACCTTCAAATTGAGGTTCTTCTGCATCGCTGGCGAACGCGGATCGCCCAGGATCGACCGCGCGCCGAGCGAGCGCGGGCCGAATTCCATGCGGCCCTGAAACCAGCCGACTGCCTTTTCCCCGGCCAACGCCTGCGCCGTCGCCTCTAACATCAGGGGCTCATCAAGCACGGCGAATTTTGCTCCCGCCGCGACCAGTCTTCGCTCGATCTCGGCTTGCGAATAGTGGGGCCCCAGATACGAACCGGACATCCCGTCCAAGCCATTGATTGTGCGCGGCTGGCCTTTGAAGATGTGATAGGCGGCCAGCGCCGATCCCACGGCGCCGCCGGCGTCGCCGGCCGCCGGCTGAATCCAGATGTTGTCGAAATGGCCGTCGCGCAAAACCTTGCCGTTGGCGACGCAATTGAGCGCCACGCCGCCGGCGAGGCACAGGTTTCGCGAACCGGTCTGTCTGGCGAGGCTGCGCGTCAGCCGCAGCACGGCTTCATCCAGCACAGCCTGGATCGAGGCCGCGACATCCATGTGAAACTGGGTGAGCAACTGATCTGGGCTTCGTACCGGCTTACCGAATAGTTTTGCAAAGCGATCGTTGGTCATGGTGAAGCCGGTGCAGTAGTCAAAGTAGGACATGTCGAGTCGAAACGAGCCGTCCGGCTTTAGATCGATCAGGTGGTCGAGAATGAGTTTGGCGTATTTCGGCTCGCCGTAGGGCGCCAGCCCCATCACCTTGTATTCGCCGGAGTTGACCTTGAAGCCGGTGTAATAGGTCACGGCCGAATAAAGCAGGCCGAGCGAATGTGGAAAATGGATCTCCTGGAAGATTTCGAGCGCGTTGCCATTGCCCCTCGCCGCCGAGGTCGTTGCCCATTCGCCGACGCCGTCCATGGTCAGCACCGCCGCGCTCTCAAACGGCGAGGGATAGAAAGCCGACGCCGCGTGGCTCAGATGATGCTCGCAGAACAACAGCCGGCTGGTGTCGAAATCATCGGCAAATTTCTTCAGTTCATCCCGCAACAGACTTTTCTGGAACAGCTTCTCGCGCAGCCAGAGCGGGATCGACATCTTGAACGAACGAAACCCGCGCGGCGCCAGCGCGATGTAAGTCTCCAGAAGACGCTCGAATTTGAGAAACGGCTTGTCATAGAACACGACATGATCGAGGCCGTCCGCGGTGATGCCCGCTTCCCCAAGACAATAGGCGATGGCGCTGTGCGGAAACGCCGGGTCATGCTTGCGCCGGGTAAAGCGTTCCTCC
>DATHHQ010000181.1:0-6775 GCA_035490095.1 Bradyrhizobium sp. | reverse complement strand
CGATCGCGCCGCCCAACTCGTGACCGGGCTGAAAACCAATGCGCGCGGACTGAGGGCTGGTCTCCAGCACCACCGCGAGCCGCCACGGCGAAATATCCGACAGCGATTTGACATCGGCGAGCTTGACGCCCCAATCGCCTGATATGTCGAGCTTGTTGCCCGCGCCGCGCCAGCCCTGCGCCTCGTCAAAATTCACGAGGCCGGCGGCCATTGTTTTGCGCGCCATCACCTGCAGCTTGGGATCGAGCGTGGTCCGCACCGAGAGGCCGCCTTCATAGAGCTTCTTTTCGCCGTATCGCTCGAACACGTCGCGGCGGACTTCCTCGGCAAAATATTCGCCGGCAAAAATGTGCGCGGCGTTAGTCCGGTTGGTCACGGCCAGCGGATCCTTGCGGGCCTTGTCGGCATCGGCCTGCTTGATCCAGCCATTTTCCAGCAGCCGGTCGATCACGTAATTGCGGCGTTCAATGGCGCGGTCGCGGTTCTTCACCGGATGGAGCGATGACGGAGCCTTGGGCAGCGCAGCCAGATAGGCGGCTTCGGCGACGGTGAGTTCGTTCACCGATTTGTCGAAATAGACCAGCGATGCCGCGGCGATGCCGTAGGCGCCAAGGCCGAGATAAATTTCATTGAGATAGAGCTCGAGAATCTTGTCCTTTGAGTAGGCGCGCTCGAGCCGCATCGCCAGCAAGGCTTCTTTGATCTTGCGGGTGAACGACACCTCATTGGTCAGAAGGAAGTTCTTCGCGACCTGCTGGGTGATCGTGGACGCGCCCTGCGGGCGCCGGTTGGAGCCGAAATTCTGCGCAAGCAGAACTGCCGCACGCGCCATGCCGGTAAAGTCGATGCCGCCATGCTCGTAGAAGTTCTTGTCCTCGGCCGCCAGGAACGCGTTGATCACCAGTTTTGGAACCGCCTGGATCGGCAGATACAACCGGCGCTCCTTGGAGTATTCGCCGAGCAGCGCGCCATCGGCGGCATGGACGCGCGTCATGACAGGCGGCTCATAATCCTGGAGCTGCGAATATTCCGGCAAGTCCCTGGAGTAATGCCAGATCAGTCCCGCGACGGCGGCCACGCCAACCAGAAACACCACGGTTCCGACAGTGAACAGGAAACCGACGAACCGAACCAACCAACGCATTCTCGAAATTCCGTCTCAGCCCTTTGCGCCGAAACGTCCGGCGTTTTCATCAGTCCTGCAACCGACGCGCGATGGTTCCGCTTTTCCTAGTAAAGGCCGCCGGGACGGAACAGGCTGCGATCCGCATCGGGAGGCGGCAGCATCGACCGCCCGTCGGCGTCGGCAACCCCGATGACGCTGTAATTATCCGGCGGCGCGGTTCCCGGCTTGAAGGCCTCCAGAATGGTTCGGCCGCCGTCGCCCGGACCCGCCCGCATGCCGGACTTGGCATCGACCCGGATCAGCTTGATTCCGGCGGGCACCCGGAACGGAATCGCCGGCTTGTCGGCGAGCGCCAGTTTCAGAAAATCCTTAGCGATCGGCGCCGCGAGGTGGCCGCCGGTCGCGCCCTTGCCGAGATTGCGCGGCTTGTCGTAGCCGACATAGATGCCAACCACAATGTCCGGCGAGAAGCCGATGAACCAGGCGTCCTTCTCGTCGTTGGTGGTGCCGGTCTTGCCGGCGATCGGTTTGCCGACTTCCCTCACGACCGTTGCGGTGCCGGCCTGGACCACGCCTTCCATCATAGAAGTGATCTGATACGCCGTCATCGAATCCAGCACCTGCTCGCGGCGATCGACCAGCTGGGGCTCGGGCTGATTCTTCCAGCCGCCGGCGGCGTCGCAGCCGCGGCACTCGCGGGCGTCGTGCTTGAAGATAGTATGGCCGTAGCGGTCCTGAATGCGATCGATCAAGGTCGACTTCACACGCCGGCCGCCATTGGCGAACATCGAATAGGCCGTCACCATTCGCATCACGGTGGTTTCGCCCGCGCCCAGCGCATATGACAGATAGTTCGGCAATTCGTCATAGACCCCGAAGCGCTTGGCATATTCGCCGATCAAGGGCATGCCGACATCCTGCGCCAGCCGCACCGTCACCGTGTTCAACGAGCGCTGCAGCGCGTTGCGCAGTGTCGTCGGCCCGTAATATTTGCCGGTCGAATAGTTCTCCGGACGCCAGACGCCGGCGCCCTGCCCCTGGTCGATTTCGATCGGCGCGTCGACCACAACGGTTGACGGGGTATATCCGTTATCCATGGCCGCCGAATACACCAGCGGCTTGAATGACGAGCCCGGCTGCCGGTAGGCCTGCGTCGCGCGATTGAACTGGCTCTGGTCGAACGAGAACCCGCCGACCATGGCCAGCACGCGGCCGGTCCATGGATCCATCACCACCATCGCGCCGGAGACTTCCGGCAGCTGGCGCAGCCGGAACTGGCCCTCGACCAGACTGCCATCCTTTGCGATCAACGGATCGGCATAGATGATGTCGCCGGGGCTTAAAACCTGCGAAACTGAAGTCGGCGTCCTGCCGCGTGCCGGACCCGCCGCGGCTTTCGCCCACCGCACGCCATCAAGCGTGATGTTTCCGGTTTGTCGTGCCTTGGCGACGGCGCCGCCCAGTTCGCGGCCGGGCTGAAAACCAATCCGCGCGGACTGTTCGCTGGTCTCCAGCACCACGGCCAGCCGCCACGGCGAAATATCCGAAAGCGATTTGACATCGGCGAGCTTGACGCCCCAATCGCCTGTTATGTCGAGTTTGGATGTTGCGCCGCGCCAACCTTGCGTCTCGTCAAAGTTCACGAGGCCCGCGGTCATCGTTTTGCGCGCCATCACCTGCAGTTTGGGATCGAGCGTAGTTCGTACCGAGAGACCGCCTTCATAGAGTTTCTTTTCGCCGTATCGCTCGAACACGTCGCGGCGGACCTCCTCGGCAAAATATTCGCCGGCAAAAATGTGCGCGGCGTTAGTCCGGCTGGTCACGGCCAGCGCATCCTTGCGGGCCTTGTCGGCGTCGGCCTGCTTGATCCAGCCATTTTCCAGCAGCCGGTCGACGACGTAGTTACGCCGCTCGATGGCCCGGTCGCGGTTGCGCACCGGATGCAGCGCCGCCGGCGCCTTCGGCAACGCGGCTAGATAGGCGGCTTCCGCGACGGTGAGTTCGTTCACCGATTTGTCGAAATAGACCAGCGATGCCGCGGCGACGCCGTAGGCGCCTAGGCCGAGATAAATCTCGTTGAGATAGAGCTCGAGAATCTTGTCCTTCGAGTAGGTGCGCTCGAGCCGCATCGCCAGCAAGGCTTCCTTGATCTTGCGGGTGAACGACACTTCGTTGGTCAGAAGAAAGTTCTTCGCGACCTGCTGGGTGATCGTGGACGCGCCCTGCGGACGACGATTGGAACCATAATTTTGCGCGTAGAGAACCGCGGCGCGCGCCATGCCGGTAAAGTCGATGCCGCCGTGCTCGTAGAAGTTCTTGTCCTCGGCCGCCAGGAACGCGTTGATGACCAGTTTTGGAACCGCCTGTATCGGCAGATACAGCCGGCGCTCCTTGGAATATTCGCCAAGCAACGCCCCGTCAGACGCATGGACGCGTGTCATGACGGGCGGCTCATAATCCTGAAGCTGAGAGTAGTCCGGCAAATCCCTGGAATAATGCCAAATCAATCCCGCCGTAGCGGCGACGCCCACCAGGAACACGACGGTTCCGGCGGCGAACAAGAAACCCATGAACCGCACCAGAAAGCGCATTATCGAAGTTCCGTTTCAGCGATTGCGCCGTAATATCCCGGCACTATCCTCAGCGCGAAAATTTGCCGCGGGACGATTTGCCAGTCCACGCAGGCACATAATACATTGGCCGTGAGCGTAGTTCGATCGATTCCAAAGACCTCAAGGTAGCTTTTTTATAGTGCAGTCGCTGTGGCCAAACTAGGGCTTCCACGATCCGACGGGCCCGTTTTCAGTTTGACGACCCAGCCTTCGCCAGCCGTTTGGCAAAGAAGGCGTCAATCGCCTGCCCCATCGATCCGACGATCCGGGCGCGCCAGCTTTCCGACAGCAGGTGTTCGAGGTCTTCCTTGTTCGAGACATAGCCGAGTTCGACCAAGACCGAAGGCACATCGGGAGCTTTCAGCACTTTAAAACCCGCCGATTTCAGGGGGTGCTTGTGCATCCGCGCCGTCGTCTTCATCTCGCCCATCAGCAGGCGTGCGAATCGGTTCGAGAAAGTGCGGGTTTCGCGCCGCGCCAGATCGATCAGAATGTCGGCAACCTCGGTTGGCTCCTCGGTGAGGTTGACCCCGCCGATGGCGTCAGCCTTGTTTTCCGCCTCGGCGAGCCTTTCCGCCTCGGAGTCGGAGGCGCGGTCGGATAACGTGTAGATCGTGGCGCCCTGGGCGTCGCCTTCGTTGCGCGGCAGCGCGTCGGCATGGATCGACACAAACAGCGCCGCCGACTGATTGCGCGCGATCCTGACACGGTCGGCGAGTGGAACGAAAGTATCGTCCTCGCGGGTCATGACGACGCGATATTTGCCGCTCTTCTCGATGCGATCGCGTAGCGCCAGCCCGAATCCCAGCACCAGGTCCTTTTCGTTGTTTTCGCCGCCGCCGGCCTGCGTGCCGTTGTCGACGCCGCCATGGCCGGGATCAATCACCACGACCGGACGCAGATCCACAGCATCAGCGGGCTTGGGCTCAGCCGCGGCCTTCATGGCGACGATAGGATCTGCAGCATCCGCGATCGCGGGCCGCAACTGGGGCCGGCTTTCGACGGCGAGGGACTGGACGAAATTGGTGCGGTCTACCTCTTCCAGCTCAAGCACCAGCCGCGGCGGTTGATCGTTGGCCGCATCAAGCACGTAAGATTTGGCGATCCTGGCCGGGCCGGTCAGATCGAACACGATTCGCGAGCCGCCCGGCATGACCAGGCCGTAGCGGAATGCCTTGACCAGACCGCGCCCGGTGATGCCGGCTTCGGGAGGGAGTTGAAAGCTGACCTGAGGAATATCCACCACCACCCGGTACGGATCGGCGAGTGCAAAGGCGCGAAACTGGACGGACTTGTCGAGGTCGAGAACGAATCGCGTGCGCTTGCTGTCACCGGCCAGGCGGGCGTCCGAGGCGACCGGAAAGTTCGAGGAAGCTATCGAACCCGAAGATGGCCCCTCGGCCGCGCTGACATTGGCGGCGCCGGAACATAGTAATGCTGCAGCGCACAATAGCACGCTTCCTAGCAAAACACGGTGATTTTCGCAGCTCGCCAACGAATCCCTGCCTCCGAGCAGCCCTCTTACCGCAATAGATCCACAGGGTTAACTGCAGCTTAAGCGTCGTCCCCAAATAAGGCGAAGTGTTGCCGTCCCGTGACGCTTCGCTTGCGCGGGGCGGCCAATCAACGTATGTACAGGGGGCTGACGGCTAAAACTCCCGGTTGTGTCGCGTTCAGCCTCCCGGTGCAGCGCCGGAGCCTTCGAAACTTCGGAGATTCCAGCGTCTTTCCGATCCCTCCGCAGCCAGCGCAGCGCGCGGCTGACAAGGAGCGGCGGTTTCGAGCCCGAGCGGCGTCCAGTCCCAGGTTACCTTCTTGCTCCCGGGACAGCTTTAGACACGGTATAACCGATTATCCGGACCCCACAGGGCCCGATATGCGATGGCCGGCGAGCGCTTTGGCGCCGCGCCGGGCTTTCAGCGACAGACAAGGCGGCGCCTTTTGCCGCCAACGTGTTCAGACGGGCCGACGCTTGATGCGCCAAACAGTGTTGCCGACCATGGTCCACGGAACAATAGCGCCGATGCGGGGCGAAAGCTCCGCGCGTCGTCTTGCTCCGCCGGGATCCCGTTCGGCCCGGCGCCCCCGGTTGCGTTTTGGCCTTCCCCTCACCCCCGAATCAGGTGGACCGTCGCGTCAACCGGCCGCGCGATACGCGCTCACGGTCATACGCGTCCGCCGCCGTCATGAGTTCCAAAATGCCCAACAAAATGTTGATCGATGCCACCCATCCGGAAGAGACCCGGGTCGTTGTGGTCCGCGGCAATCGCGTCGAAGAATTTGATTTCGAGACCGCTCAGCGCAAACAACTGCGCGGCAACATCTATCTCGCCAAGGTCACGCGGGTAGAGCCGTCACTGCAGGCGGCCTTCATCGAGTATGGCGGCAACCGCCACGGCTTTCTCGCCTTCAGCGAAATCCATCCGGACTATTATCAAATTCCGGTCGCCGATCGCCAGGCGCTGATCGAGGCCGACGAACGCGCCCATCGCGAGGCTGAGGAGGAAACCGAAAACCGCTCCAACCGCCGCCGTCCGCGCCACCGCAACTCGCGCCGCCGCGGCAATGGCGAGCGCGTCCAGAGCGAGGTCATCGAGAACGCCAGCACCGATCCGTCACAGGCCGCCCAGCCGCAGCAAGACCACGCGGAAGACCTGCACGACGAAAACGGTCACGCCCACCCGCATGACGCCGAACATCATGCCGATGCGGAGCATCATGATGATACCGCGCCTCACGATCATGACGGACATTCGCACGATCACGAACATGCTCACGACGAGCACGATCATGCCCACGACGAAAACGGCCATGTCCACGCCATCGAGACGTTGGCGGCGGTGACTCTGCCCGACACGGCAGCGCTAGAGGTATCCGCGTCGACCAACGAGGCTCGCGAAGAGCACGCGCATGATGAGCATATCCATGAGGAGCACGCGCGCGAGAACGCCGCCCATGCCGACGATGCGCCGCGCGCCGAGGACGGCGGCGGTGAGCATGCCGAACACGCGGGTTCCGAGCACGCCGCCTCGGATCA
>DATHHQ010000180.1:0-4681 GCA_035490095.1 Bradyrhizobium sp. | reverse complement strand
ACACCCCGAGGAGTCTCGCCTTGGCGCTCGACAACGGCAAAAAGTTTTCCGGCGCGGTGACGGCGGGCTGGCACGCCTTCAACATCACGTCGGACAAGGGCTCCGGCATCGGCGGCTGGAGCGACGACGAGGTGTTCGCCTATCTGGCAACCGGCCACGCGCAGGGCCGCGGCACGGCGGCGGGTCCGATGGGCGAAGCCGTCGACCAAAGTCTTAGCCAGATGACGCCGTCCGACATTCGCGCGCTGGTCAGCTATGTGCGCAGCGTTCCGCCGATCGCCTCACCCGATCTGCCGGCGACGCTGGCGCCGCCGGCGCCGGCTTCGCCGAAGGACGGTGTCGCGACGTCCGATGCGCTCGGCAAAAAGATCTTCGAAGGGTCTTGCGTGAGCTGCCATAGCTGGACCGGCGTGAGCGCGATCACCCCCTACGCGACGGTGGCCGGGGCACGCGGGGTCAACGATCGCACCGCCACCAATGTCGCCCAGATCGTGATTTCCGGAGCGGAGCGGCACACGCCCGCAGGCGTGGTGTCGATGCCGGCCTTCGGCAGCACGCACTCCGATACCGAGATCGCCGCGGTGAGCAACTATGTGACCGCGCGGTTCGGCAGTACGCGATCCAGTATCACCGACAAGGATGTGGCAGGGCTGCGAAGCCAGACGTCCCGGTGACGCGATCGTGGATGGCGTGGCTAAGGCGTGGACTCATAGCTCTAACCATAGGTCGGCTTCTGCGGCCAGCCGGGTGGCGAGTCCTCAAAATCCTGTTGCCGCCCGTAGGGCGTCATATCGAGCAGAGCGCGGGCATCCGTGAGAGGTTCGGTGCCGCGTGCGTAGACCGAATAGGTGTGGAAGACCTCGTCGCCAAGGCGGAAGAAAACACTGAGCCCATGCTCCTCCCCCTCGATTGCATTGGGGCCGTTCTTTGCTTCCAGCTCGGCCTTGTTTCGATAATTGTATTCGATCGGCGCAACCTTCTCGTCGTTGGTGGCGTGAAAGTCGTAATTGAAGTCGCTGCCAAATGAGGAAAACCACGAGAGACTCCATCCCTTTTGCGCCCTGTAGGCATCGAGCTTGGCCAGCGGAGCGCGCGACACCAGCACAAACGTCGTGTCGCGGTCGTTCAGCATCGACAGATTGCCGATGGCGTTCACATAGCGTGTGCAGCCAGGGCAGCCTTTCTCCCACGCCGGATCGAACATGAAATGATAGACGACAAGTTGCCGGCGGCCCTCAAACAGGTCTTTGAGACTCATTTTCCCATGCGGGCCATCGAAGATGTAGTCCTTTTCAATCTTCACCATCGGTAGACGGCGCCGTTCGGCGTTGACCCGATCGTATTGCCGGGTGAATTCCTTCTCATGCGCGAGCAATTTTCTGCGCTCGTCGAGCCACTGGTCGCGCGAAACGATCGGCGGATGCGGGATTGTACTTGCTGTCATCTCGCTTTCTCCTTTTACGCTTGAAAATACTATTCGGGCGGTTGCTCAGCCGATGAGACCAGATACTCGGCGCCGTCCGTGACGTAAGAAGCGTTGCGAAAATCGCGGATAATTGCGACCTTATCGGCCGACCACTGCAACAGCATGAAATATTTCGGTCTGGGCGACGGCTCGCTGGGATCGAACACCAGGATTGCCGGGCGGTCTTCGACCAGTCCGGGGACGAGATGCCAGTCGTGGACCTTCGCGTAATTTCCGAAATATCTGGACACTTCGGCCTTGCCGCGCATCTTGGTCTTGTTGACGAGGTCGAGACGCACATCGTCTGCGATCATGTCGCGGATCGCGTCGAAGTCCCGCGCGTTGAAATGCGCGACATAGGCGCCGAGGCGTTTGCGATCGGTCTCGGACAACAAGAGATGCGGCAAACTATCCGGTTCGTCGGCCAGTTCGCGAAGCCGCGCGCGTCCGCGATGCAGTGCCGCTTTGACGGCGGGAAGGCTAAAGTCTGTCGCTTCGCAGATTTCCTGCAGCGAGCAACCGAGCACATCCATCAGGATAACGCAGCTGCGTTGCGCGACCGGAAGCCGCATGAAGGTTCGAAGGCTTGCGGTTGCGATCTGGCGGCTAGCGACGGTGTCGATCGGATCGGCAATCATGTCTATGTCCTCGCCCGATCGCAGCGCTGCCTGCCGGTTGCGGCGGCGCAGAAAATCCAACGCAGTATTATGCGCGATCCGAAACAACCAGCCCTCGGGGTTGCCGATCGGCTCGGCGGCAAGCGACTCGACCGCCTTGATCAACGCGTCCTGCACCACGTCTTCGCCATCGATCACGGAGCCGACCATGCGGGCGCAATAGCGATGTAGCCTCGGCCGCATGTCGACGAGAAGCCGGCCGAGGCCTGCAGCGGCCACTGGTGCGTCGGGAATCGATCTCATTCTGCCTCCGGAGAATTGAGCCGGTGCCTACGGCTCACCTATCATCCGGTAATTGCCGACAATTGTAACGCCACGGGCTTGCGGAGGTTCAACGCAGCGTTCGCGAATCCCGCTTTGAAAGGCCTGAAAGGCTTCCAGTTTTGTGAGGAGATTGGCGCCGTCTTCGGCTTCGACGAAATGGACAAAGCTATCGTCGTCGAGCCTGAGCGACAGATAGCGAAGGCCATCGGGCTTTGCGGCCTTCAATTCCTCAAACACCTTTGCGATCAGCCCAGCATTATGGTCCGCCGCCCCGGGCTTTGTCTTATACCTTATCAAGGTCCGTTTCATCGTTCTCTCCTTCGTCACCAAGCCGTCGATGATCGCCCGACCGCCGGTCCGTGACGGGGACCGCCGCGTCTCAGCCTATAGACGTCTGGTGTCAGTCAAAGGATTCGGTCGAAGAATCATATTTTCAAGAAAGCGGGTCGCCTGATAGCGTAGTACCACCCGGTGCGGACGCCGCCGGAGTAGAGCGTGAGTTGCTTGCTTCGCGCCGTCTTCTTCCGCATAAATCGCAATCGAGCCGGGCCTATCCAGCGTGGCCAGGGACATCGCTTTCATTGACCCATCAAGAAACTCCAAGGAGTAGCCATGAAACTCGCGTTTTTCGACAATTATAAGCTCGGCGTGGTGGTCGGCGACAACATCGTCGACGTCTCGGCCGTGACCAAGGGCATCAAGGCGCTCGGCCCGCAGGACGTGATCCGCGGTGTGATCGAGAAATGGAGCAGCTACAAGGGCAAGCTCGCTGCCGCCGCCAAGAAGGGCAAAGGCAAGCCGCTCGCCAAGGTCAAGCTGCGGCCGCCGCTGCCGAAGCCGGAGAACATCATCTGCATGGCGGTGAACTACATGGAAGACGGCACCTTGCCGGAGCCCGCCCCGATCAACGCCTTCATGAAATCACCGAGCGCGGTCATCGGCGACGGCGACACCATGGTGCTGCCCGACATGGCGGCGAGCGTATTCGAGGGCGAGGCCGAAATTGCGGTGGTGATCGGTAAGAAGGCCTCCCACGTCAAGGCGGCCGACGCGATGAAATACGTGTTCGGCTATACCAACTTCATCGACGGCTCGGCGCGCGGCGTGGTGCCGCCGACCAACGTGTTCTATCAGATGAAGTCGCGCGACACCTTTGCGCCGATCGGCCCCTATATCGTCACCGCCGACGAGATCAAGGACCCGCACAAGCGGCAGATCAAGCTCACCAACAATGGCACGGTGTACCAGAACTTCAACACCGACGACATGGCGCACAAGATTCCGCGCTGTATCGAATGGGTGACG
This sequence comes from Bradyrhizobium sp., assembly GCA_035490095.1. Lineage (GTDB taxonomy): Bacteria > Pseudomonadota > Alphaproteobacteria > Rhizobiales > Xanthobacteraceae > Bradyrhizobium. The sequence continues at coordinate 970 of DATHHQ010000180.1, read as the reverse complement.
TCGATCCACACGCTATTGCCCGGCGACATCCTGGCCACCGGCACCAACCATCGTGGGCTCAATCCGTTCATGCACGGCGACAAGATCGAGCTCACCTGCGAAGGCTGCGGCACCCTGCACATCACGGTGCGCGACGATCAAAAGCGCACCTGGGCGCGCATCACCCGCCTGCAACACAAGCAGAGCGGCGCGGAAGGCGTGCACACCAAGCAGACCGGCGGCAAATACGCGCCGGCGAAGTAGGGCGGATTAGCGCAAGCGTAATCCGCCATGCGGTCGCGAGGCCGCGGCGGGTTACGTCTTGCGGCTAACCCGCCCTACGGCATCAGGCGCCAAACCACTCCGGGTGCTGGGTCAGCGCCACGACGCTGCATGCGAACGTCAGCACGCAGATCGTCCACAGCAGTAGCGCGAGATACCTGTCATCGGTCATGACCTCGGCGAAGCAATCGCCGTGCCAAACCGGCAGGTTCCTCAATCCCGCCAGCTGCGGTCGACCGCGTCGAGCATGCGCAAATAGGCCGGCCAGTCGGCCGAGCCGCGGCCGGAATCGTGATGCTCGTATTGATGCGCGGTTTTTTCGCAAATCTCGGCCGGGATTTCGATCAGCGCGCCGCCGGTCGCTTCCATCTTGATCTGGATGTCGGCCGCCTCGAGCAACGACTTCATCAGCACGAAGGCTTCGCGCACGCTCTTGCCGACCGTGAGCAGGCCGTGATTGTGCAGGATCAGCGCGCGGTTCTTGCCGAGCGCCTTGTTGATGCGGGCGCGCTCGCCAAAATCTTCGGTGATGCCTTCATAGTCGTGATAGCCGATGCGATTGTGGAAGCGCACCGCCGGCTGCGACACCATGCGCAGGCCGTGTTTCAACCCGGCAAGCGCCATGCCGGTCTCGGTATGCACGTGGACGGCGCAATTGACGTCCGGCCGTGCCGCGAGCACGCCGCCGTGCAAGGTAAAACCCGGCCGG
>DATHHQ010000179.1:0-2705 GCA_035490095.1 Bradyrhizobium sp. | reverse complement strand
CCGACTGGATCACGCACAACTCGTCCCTTGAACCCGGGCCATCATCGGTCTGCGGTCAAAGAGGGCCGCGGCAGATGGCAAAGAAATCCGACTGGCCGACATCCAGGAAATGGCGGAGTTTACGGAAACAAGGGCGCGTTTTCTCGGTATCGGTCGGACCGAATCACTGTGTCTGAAACGCGGGAATCACCTTGTCGAAAATGCTCTTAGCAAAGCCTTTATCAAGCGGAGCGTGCCCCTGCAACCATCGGAAGAACAGGGGACCACTAAGCATATCGATCAACAGTTCTGGATCGGTCGTCGGCTTCAGTTCGCCTAAGGCGATAGAGTCTTCAATGATGGCCCGTTGGATCTGACGCCTTTGGTTGACATATCTCTCTAAAAACATCCGTCGGAGTCGCTGGTCGTCATGAATGCCGGTGAGGACCCGTGCCATGACCGTACCCTCTTCAGAGGTCAGGAACTCACTCGCACGCAGGATGTAGCGGCGAAGCCGCGTCAAACCAGAACCAGTCTCAGGAATCGCGAGAATAGGGTTCATGCGTTCAAAGCAAGCGTCGAACAGGATTTCTTCCTTCGATTTCCACCAGCGGTATAAGGTGGCACTGCTTACGCCGGCTGCCTGTGCTATTTCGTGAGAACCGACGGCGTTGAAACCTTTGTCGCTCAGTAGCTTGTAAGCAGCTTTCAGGACTTCCTGCCGGGCCTGCTCACTCCGTGGCCGACCACGGGGTCTTGGTGCGACCTTGGTTTTTGGTCCTCTTATCACCACATTCCCATTACGAAAATAGTTGTTTCGTTTTACTTTGGCAAGCATCTATTTCAAATGTAGAAACGAAACCGTTGGTTTCGTATTCGTGACCACTTACGGCGTGAAACGGTCAGCGTACACAAGGAGGAAAAAATGGCAAGCACAATGACGAACATATTTGGAGCAACCTCAACAACAGAAGAAGTTTTGTCCGGGACCGATCTGCGGGGCAAGGGGATTCTTGGTCTTACCACACCATTCGGGTTTCATTCGACAGCGACCGAAGTCGCCGCCGGCGTCGATCTTACGGGCAAGCGCGTCATCGTGACGGGTGGCGCGGCCGGGATCGGCATCGAGACCGTCCGGACGCTGGCGCTTGCCGGCGCCGAGATCACGCTTGCCGTCCGCCGCCCCGACGCCGCGCGACCGGTTGCCGAGGAGCTGCGCCAGGCCACCGGGAACGCCGCCCTGGAGGTGCGGCCGCTCGACCTTTCGGACCTGCGCTCCGTCCAGTCCTTCGTCGATGACTGGACAGGACCGCTCCACATCCTGGTCAACAACGCGGGCATCATGGCGGTGCCCGAGCTGGAAAAGACGCCGCAGGGCTTCGAGCGGCAATTCGGAACCAACTATCTCGGCCACTTCGCGCTGGCGCTGGGGCTGCACCGCGCGCTTGCGGCAGCGAATGGCGCGCGCGTCGTCTCGGTGAGTTCAATCGCGCATCTCTTCTCCCCGGTGATCTTCGACGATCTGGGTTTCGACTTCGTGCCCTATACGCCCTTCGGCGCCTATGGGCAGTCCAAGTCGGCCGCGATGCTACTGTCGGTCGGCATAACCCGGAAATGGGCAGAGGACGGGATCCTGTCGAACTCGCTCAACCCCGGCGCCATCGCGACCGGGCTGCAGAAGCACACCGGTGGCCTGAAAACGCCTGTCGAGCGCCGCAAGACGCCCGAACAGGGCGCGGCGACCAGCGTCCTGCTCGCCGCATCGCCGCTGCTCGAAGGCATCAGCGGACGGTATTTCGAGGACTGCAACGAGGCGGAACTGCTCACGAAGCGGCCGGCCGACCTGACGGGCGGCTATGCCGCCTATGCCCTTGATACCGAAAACGCCGACAGGCTTTGGGATGTGTCGCTGCAGCTTGTCCGGGGGATCGGCGAATGACCGACGTCAGCAATCAGCGGGTCGGGTTCGTCGGGCTCGGCGACCAGGGCGGCCCGATGGCCCTGGCGATCGTGGAGGCGGGCTTCCTCCTTCACGCCTGGGCCAGGCGGCCACAATCCTATGACGCCCTGGGCGGCGCCGCCTTCGAACGGCACGCCGATCTGGCGTCGCTTGCCCGCGCGGTAGACGTGCTGGCGCTCTGCCTGCGCGACGATCAGGACATTCGCGATCTCATCGAGCAACATGGCTTGCTCGATGCCCTTCGGCCCGGTGCGACGGTGGTGAACCACGGGACGGGCGACCCCAAGGAGAACGAGCGCATCGGCGCGGCGTTCGCCGCTCGGGACGTGCGCTATCTCGACGCGCCCGTGAGCGGAGGACGCCCCGGCGCGGTTGCGCGCACACTGACCACGATGGTGGGTGGCGAACAGAGCGCGTTCGATCGCTGCCAGCCGATATTTGACAGCTTCTCGCGCAAGGTCGCTCACATGGGACCGGTCGGGACCGGCCAACTCGCGAAGCTGCTCAACAACGCGCTTACGATGACCAACCTAAAGAACGCGGCCGACGTGTTCGGCCTCGCGCACCGGCTCGGCATCGACCTTCCCCAATTCCAGGACCTGATTGCTGTCAGCAGCGGATCGAGCGCCATTCTACAGGCGATCGGTACGCAGATCGACGCGACTGCCGCCGCACACCTCCAATCCCTCATGCGGAAAGACATAGAGCACTTTGCCGATGCGATCCGCGACCGGGGGTTCGACCCCTCCGAAGTTCGCGCCAGGGG
>DATHHQ010000178.1:0-3512 GCA_035490095.1 Bradyrhizobium sp. | reverse complement strand
GCGATTCGCTCGAAAAAACAGGTAGGAGACTGACGAGCGACCCGATCCGGACCTCGTTAGGGCTGCTTCCTTCCGGACCTGACCCGGTTGGCGAGTGGCTCGTCCACCGCCAATCTCCCGGTCCTTATTTGGGGCCAAAAGAGGTGGAAAGCAAGCGTGGCGGCTGCCGTCATACCCCGCCACCGGGTCTCGCCTCGGCGAGCCCGATGACAGGCTCCAGCCGGGTATCCAGTACGCCGCGGCTTCTCGACTCCATCACGACCGGTCCGGCATACTGGATCATCCGCTTTCGCGGATGATGACGCCTTGATATGACACTGCGAGCGGTGTCCATTTCAGGCCACTTCGGACCGAAGCCATCGAAAAAACGATGGACGCACCTGGAACCCCCCATGCCTTCTGACGCTCCCGCCTGGTCGCTGCACTCACGGCTCAAGGAAGACACCATCGACATTGGCGACCTGCCGCTGTGCCGCGTGCTGGTGATCAAGGATGCGCATTACCCCTGGCTGCTGCTGGTGCCGCGCCGGTACGACGCCGTGGAAATTATCGACCTCGAAGAGGTCGAGCAGGCGCAACTGATGACGGAAATTTCCCGGGTCGCGCGTGCGCTGAAAGAGATCACCAAATGCGACAAGCTGAATATCGCAGCGCTCGGCAATCTAGTGCCGCAACTGCACGTTCATGTGATCGCGCGCCGCAGCGGCGATGTCGCCTGGCCGCGTCCGGTCTGGGGGGTGATGCCACCGCTGGCGCACGATGCCGAGGAAGTTCAGAATTTCATCAGCACGCTTCGGCGTAAAATCTGGCTTGGTTGAGAATTATGACCGCATTCGATTCGTTTCCACTGGGGCAGCCCGCTTTCATCACCAATATTCTCGATCGCGCCGCACATCTGCGGGCCGATGAGGCCAAATTGCTGACACTGGAAGGCCACCGCGACTCCCGCGCCTATGTGGTGTATCGCGACTCGCTGGTGGTGAAGCAGGAGGGCGGGGGCCCGCGCGCGCTGCTGAGCATCGACGAAGCGCTGAAATTCGGTGCCAATCCCGGCACGATCTTCTTGGGCCTGCGCGACGGTGCCGCGGTGTTCGGCATGGGCATCTCGGCAGCGGCGGTGGAAAAATTACTGACCCGCGACGACGCCGCCGTGACCGAATTGCGTGGCATGGCCATGCAGGGCGTGGTGCCGCCCGACCAGCTTTCGGCCATCGCGATGGCGAAATCGATGGTGAGCTGGCATCAGCGCCATGGCTATTGCGCCAATTGTGGAACCCGCACGGCGATGAAGGAAGGCGGCTGGAAGCGCGAGTGCCCCAGCTGCAAGGCCGAGCATTTTCCGCGCACCGACCCGGTCGTGATCATGCTGGTGGCCGCCGGTGACAAATGCCTGCTGGGGCGGCAGAAGCAATTTCCGGCCGGCATGTGGTCGTGCCTCGCGGGCTTTGTCGAAGCGGCCGAAACCATCGAGGACGCGGTCCGGCGCGAAATCTTCGAGGAATCCGGAATTCGCTGCACCGACGTGAATTATTACATGACGCAGCCGTGGCCCTATCCGTCATCCCTGATGATCGGATGCACCGCGCGCGCCATCAACGAGGATATCGTCGTCGACCGCGCCGAACTGGAAGACGCGCGGTGGTTCGACCGGGCGGAGGCAACCCTGATGTTGAAGCGGCAGCATCCCGACGGCCTTGCGGGGCCACACCCCTTTGCAATTGCACACCATTTGCTCGGCCGCTGGCTGCATGCAAGCCCGGACGCGCGCGCATAGCGGGAACTCTCCGATGACTCAATCGATTACCCCCGGACCTTGGTTCCGGCAATTGGCGGAGCCGGCATGACGGACTCCCGAATGAATTTCCACGATGCCTCCGCGCCGAAAATCCCGCCGCGTATTTTATGCATTGGTATGCCGGTGCGGGATTTGACGTTTCGCGTGCCGGGCCTGCCCGCACGCGGCTCCAAGGAACATGCCAGCCATTTCGAAGAAATCTGCGGCGGCAACGCGCTCAATGGCGCCATCGGAATCGTGCGCCTCGGCGGCCGCGCCTCGGTCTGCGGCCCGATGGGCGATGCCCGCGAGACATCCAGCCGCTACATCTTTGAAAAGCTCGCGCATGAGGGCATCGACACCAAGCACATCGTGCATATGCCGGGCCTGGTGACACCGATCTCGAACATCATGATCGACCCGAGCGGCGAGCGCACCATCGTGACGTTCCGCGATCCGGAATTGTGGAAGGTGCAGTTGCCCGACACCGACAAGCTGCTGGAGGACTGCGACGCCATCCTGACCGAGAGCCGCTGCGCGGCGTTCTGCACCGATCTCTGCGTCGAGGCCCGCAGGCGCGGCATTCCCGTGATCGTCGATGTCGACCGTGCGATGTCGCTACGGGAGGGGATGCTCACCGCTTCATCGCATCTGGTATTCTCCAGCGAGCCCCTGCAGGAGACCGCCGGGGTCGCCGACGACGGCGAAGCGCTCAAAAAGATTGCCAAGCTGACCCCGTCGTTTCTGGCGGGAACGCGGGGCGCGCAGGGCACGATCTGGCTCGACGAGCACCAGAACCTGCAGCAGACGCCGGCCTTCCCGGTGCACACCGTGGACACGCTGGGCGCGGGCGACGTGTTCCATGGCGCCTTTGCCCTCGCCATCACCGAAAAACAGGGTCTGCTTGAGGCCCTTCGGTTCGCTTCCGCAGCCGCAGCGCTGAAATGCACCCGTTTCGGGGGCGCTTTTGCTGCTCCGCAACGTCCTGAAGTTGATGAGCTTTTGAGCCATGGCCAAGCCTCCAGTCCGGCCCAGACCGGCCAATGACGGGCTTGTATTAGAAGAATTTTCTATATATGAGGGATATCGGCCCCGTAAATGGAACAAAGTTCTTCTCATGACCGATCTCGCCGCTCACGTCCTCGAACCCAACCGCCGCCTCGACGCCATTGACCGCAAGATTCTGATGGTGTTGCAGGAGGATGCCTCGCTGTCCGTCGCCGAGATTGGCGACCGGGTAGGACTCTCATCGACGCCGTGCTGGAAGAGGATCCAGCGGCTGGAGGCCGACGGGGTGATCCTGCGGCGGGTCGCGCTGGTCGACCAGAACAAGATCGGGCTCGGTATCTCGGTTTTCGTGTCGGTCGAGAGCGCCGATCATTCCGAGGCCTGGCTTCGGACCTTCGCGGATGCCGTCAGCGCCATGCCGGAGGTGATGGAGTTCTACCGGATGGCGGGCGACGTCGATTACATGCTGCGCGTCGTGGTCGCGGACATGCAGAGCTACGACGTGTTCTACAAGAAGCTGATCGGCGCGGTGCCGCTGAAGAATGTCACGTCGCGTTTTGCGATGGAGAAGATCAAGTCGGTCACCGCATTGCCGGTGCCGGCGGCGTAACCTGATCGATCATATTGCCATCAACATCCGCGCAAGCGGTATCCGAGTATCCCAGCGCGCTTGCGATGCAAGCGTGACGCGGGCGCTCCCGTAATTTTTTGCGGGCCTGGGAAATTCACC
>DATHHQ010000177.1:0-3682 GCA_035490095.1 Bradyrhizobium sp. | reverse complement strand
TGGTCGAAATCGCGGAAACCAAAGGTGAGCAGCACCTGTTGGCCGTTTCGGGGCGTTGGTGGTTGAAGGAAGTCATCACCGACGCGCTATTGGCCCGCCGGTACCCAAGCGTCAGTCGGCGGCTCGTCAGCAATCCCGGTGCGCGGGTTTCCGCGGCCGGGTTTGCAATTGTCGTGGCGCAGGCTGAATCCGATCCCGAACTTGCCACGGAGACCGGGATCCGGGTCGACTTGCCGTCGGAGCTTCGCCGTCAACTGTTGCGCAATGCGACGGAAGCGGTCCGATCGCGGCTGTTATCACGTGCGCCGCCTCACTTGTTCGAGGAGATCCGAAGTGTAATTGCGGCCGTCGCAGCGGGAGCCGATCGCGAAATGTCCAACGTTCGCGACTTTACCGCGGCCAGGCGTTTGGTGGCGCTGCTCAAGAAAAACGGCGAACTCAATGAAGCGACCTTGAACCGATTCGCCAGACAGCGAAAATATGAAGAGACCGTCGCTGCACTCGCCGAGTTGTCGCACTCCACCATCGAGATCATTCGCCCTCTGATGCAAAGCCTTCGCGACGACGGCGTTCTGGTTCCCTGCAAGGCAGCGGAGCTCCGCTGGGAGACCGTAAGCGCCGTGCTGGAGAGCCGCTTTGCGACCGGCTCGATGGCCCCGCACGAATTGGCCAAGGTCAGAAGCCAATTCGCCGGAATGACAACCGAAGACGCGCGCCGTTTGCTCAGGTTTTGGCAGGTACGATCGTCACCTTCGCCATCACGCGTGAATTGATCCGGCGTTTGCCGGCCTGACCCGTCTTGCTGGCCTTCGTCACGTTTTCCGCATTTCGTCGATATTGGCGCGCGGCCGAAGAGCCCATCAGCCCGGAGGCCGATTCACGTTTGATTCATTGTGATTGTTAGAATGGGATTCAAATTTTCCATTCATGGTTGCGCCGTTGGCCAGGGGGCCAGGCGCTATCGCCGCGCGAAGTTCGCGTTGCGATGAGCGCTGCACAAGAGAGGCCGCCAGGCTGCCTCGTCTTGAATTGGGAAACACGAGCATGGCGACCGCGGGACGAGCGCCCTGTGCTGACAGTTGCTTCGAATCCGGAATGACGCCGTCGAAGCGTGATGGCATTCCAGGCGAAGGTTCTCGCCCACTGCGCGCACTCGCCTCAAGGCTTTTGACGCTCTGCGCCATATCGTGCGCGATGGCGCTCGCCGGTTGCGCCAACCATTCCGCTCAGCGTGAAGTCAAGGCAGAACCCGCCGCCGCACCTGCTGCCGCGCCTGTCGAAGTACACTCTCAGCTGCGAATTCACCGGCCCAACCGCGCGCTGCTGACACCGCAACCAGCGCCCGACTGCGAGTTGAAGGCATCCGATCTGAAGACCGTGGATCCGGATCAATGGGCGCGCCTGAAGCTCGATTACGAGCGGCAATGCTACCAAGCTGCGGAGAAGATGGTACGCGACCGTCTGCGGCTGCTGCAGGCATCGAGCAGGTGCGAGATTGAGCCCGCCCGGCATCCGCTGGCGACTATCAGTTCACGTCCGCACCGCGAGAAGCGGAGTTCATCTACCGCTCCCCTATCGTGACCGTCCAAACTCCGGACCCATCGTTATTCGACCATTAACGGTAGCGGCACGTAATCCCCAACATCGGCAGCGACGGTATCGGGCTCCGCCGTCAGCCATGTTTTAGCCATACTGGAACACGACTTTCCAGCTGGAATGTCTATGTAAATACGTATGTCCTTGGCAGTCGGCGACTCCGCGGCGGGAATTTCTGAGGAGGAGCGGACGCGAGAGTAACTATTCAACTATGAAAACTCTCTACGATTTGCTCGGCGCTCTTCCGGACGATGATGCCGACAGTCTCAGAACTGCATTCCGCAACGCCGTCAAAGCGAACCACCCGGACATCGCCAGCGACGATCCCGATGCTGCGTTAAGGTTCAGGCAGATTGTTCGCGCCAATGCCATCCTTAGCGATACGGAACAGCGGGCGACTTACGACCGACTGCTCGCGCTCACAGTCCGGCGACCCGATCCGGTGCCGAAGCGCTCAGGCTCCGGCACAATCCGCAAGCTCGCCTCTGATGCCATGAAGGTTGCCTTCCTTTCGACGGTGTCGATCGGAGGATATTTGGTGTTCGAGCAGCTTTCAAAGGTGTCTGTCACGCCGGTAAAAGCGACCCAGGTTGCTGCGCGCGGATTGGACGAAATCGCCGCTGTCACGCCGACGGTGCAATTCGATACTACCGGCCGGGATAAGCCGCGCGACGTGGTTGAGGCTGCAGGGGTCGCTGGCGACGCGATCGTACCGAGTGCCGTTGTACCCGCGGCGAATACGGACAGCGACCAGGTCATTGCCCATGTCGGCCCGACCGAGATCGCGGCTGCCACGCCGACGGAGCCAATCGACACCGCCCGCCAAGATGAGCCACGGGACAAGCTTGAGGGCACAGCGGTGCCTGACGACGCGATCCTGCCGAGCGCCGTTGCACCTGCGGCGAATGTGAACGGCGCTGAGGCAATTGCCAATGCCGAGCCGGCTCCCCACCTCCCGGCGCACGACGCCAAATCCTATCGAGAGCGGGGAATCTTCGCGTACCGCGATGGCGACCTGCACCGCGCGATCGCCGACTTCGATCGGGCGATCCAGCACGATCCGGGCTTTGCAGATGCCTACATCGATCGCGGCATCGTCTTCTATCGCATGCACGAATTCGACCGCGCATTCGCCGACATTGCTCAGGCGAAGCGCATCGAAAACTCGAACCGGGCCAGAACTGCCAAGACTGCTCTGCCGACGCCGCACAAAGCATCGCCTTCATCGGCCAAGAATTGAATTTGGCGGAATGCCGCGGGCCGCGCTCGCGTCGGTCCGTTGGGAACGGACCGTTGTGTTCGACGCCATGGGTACCGCCGCTTACTTGAACAGCGGCGTGCCCGGCACGAAGGCATCGAACGCCGCCCAGAATTGCGCGCGGTAGCGGTCCTGCTCCTGCAGGATTTCATGTTTCGAGCCGGCGATCACGAGATGCGAGCCGGCGCGCAGGTGATAGGCGAACTCCTCGATCGCCGCCGTCGAGACGATGGTGTCGTTGCTGGCAGCCAGCATCAGGATCGGCTGCCGGATTTGCGAGGGGTAATTGGAGGCGCGGAAGCCGCTCATCGCCCTGAACGCGGTATCGGCCCAGGCCACCGTCGGCGACCCGATGCCGAGCGTCGGGTCTTCGTCTAGAATCGCAGCGTTGCGGGCATAGCGCACGGGATCGCTGGTCAAGGGATTGTTGACGAACGACGACGCTCCCACCAGATCGTCGCTGCCGCCGGGAACGTAGCGGCCGCCCTGGCCCGCGAGCCGCAACACGCGGAGCAGCGCGCGCGCCGCAAAGCCAGTACGGTGTCCGGGAAGATCGATCATCGGCGCCGTCAGCACCATGCGGTCGAACCAGCGTTTTCCCGCGTGCGCGACGCTCAGCATCACCGCGCCGCCCATTGAATGCGCCAGCGCGAAGTGCGGCGGCGGACAATCCGGCAGCACCACCTGCTGCACGAAGGTCTCGACGTCGACTTCGAAATCGGAGAAATCGCGAACATAACCCTTGCGCGGATCGCGCAAGCGCCGCGACGAATGGCCCTGCCCGCGCCAGTCGATCATCGCCACCGCGAAGCCTCGGTCGCGCAGGTC
>DATHHQ010000176.1:0-11261 GCA_035490095.1 Bradyrhizobium sp. | reverse complement strand
ATGCGCCAGCGTGATATTGGCGCGCTCCGGAAAGATCGGATGATTTTCCAGGAGCGGCCCGAAGCGGGCGAGATCGTAGGCGCTGACGTCGTCGACCCAGAAGATCGCATGCGGATTGCCCATGCTGACCACCGACGGCGTATGCAGCACCGGCGCGTCGATCGGGCCGATCTGCAGCTCGATCGACCTTGTGTCGCGAAACTCTTCCGCCAGCGGAATATCCTTCCAGCCGAATTTCGGCGGGCCCATGTCGACGGTGTAGAGATCGCCGGACGGGCCCTGCCAGCAATTCAACAGCCCGGCCGTGGTCTCGAAGGTGGCGGCGCTCCGGCCGGTGTCCTCGAACAGCCGGCGCGCCACGCAGCGCATGCCGTTGCCGCAGGCGGCGGCTTCCGAGCCGTCATTGTTGTAGATGCGGATGAAGGCCTCGGTGCCCTCCAGCCGCGGCGGCTGCAGCACCATCAGCTGGTCGTAATGCACACCCGTTGGCGACGCCACCGCGCGCGCCTCCTCCGGCGTGACAATGGCAGGCGAATCGCGCAGATCGACCACGACAATTTCGTTGCCGATGCCGTTCATCTTGGCAAACGCATGATTGGCGAGCGCGCTCATGGAATTTTCCCGACTATCCCCATCTTATATGGCGAAGCGCGGCGGATTGGCCAGTGCGGCGATTCTGTGTCGAGCCGCTCGCGGCGCTGGGAGGCCCATGAATTATCTGTCATGGGACGAAAGCACGCGTCGCGTGTTAGAATAGCGTCGTGTCCACCGACTTGAGCGCCGACGTGGGGCCAGGACACGCGAGCCGAGACGCGACCGCAGGATACGGCCATGGAGAACACCGAATGAATTGCCCTCGCCTCGTCCGTCTCGCCATGGTTGCGCTGATCCCGGCAGCGATTTCGCTGGCTATGGCCAGCGTGCAGGCGCAAACGCCGCCCGCGGCGAGCCCGCCGGCAACCCCGGCGCCTGCCGCAACACCGGCCCCGGCGCCGGCAGCACCCCCGGCTCCGGCGGCCAACCCCTCGGCCGCTCCTTCCACCCCGCCAGCAGCCGCCGAGACCCCTGCGACACCGCCGGCAGCCGCGCCGGTTCAGACCGCGGATCCGTTCGGCGACCAGATCACCCTGACGCCAAGAACAGTTGTCATCGTCAGGGGCAACGCCGCCTGGGATTCGGCGTTCGACACCCTGATCGAATCGTTCAGGTCGCTGTCAGCCCTGCTCGACAAGCAGGGCATCAAACCCGCGGGCAATTCGATGATCGTCTATACCTCGACGGACGATGCCGGCTTCACGTTTCTGGCCGAAATCCCGGTCGAGCAGGATCCGAAGAACCTCACCAAGGACATGAGCATCGGCAAATCGCCCGACGGCAAGGCATTGAAGTTTGTCCATCGCGGTTCCTACGACAATATGGACAACACCTATGAGGCCATCACCAATCACCTCGACGACAAGAAGCTCGAAGCCAAGGATACCTTCATCGAGGAATACATCACCGACCCGCTGAAGACCGCCGAAGACAAGCTGGTGATCAACGTCTACGTGCCGCTGAAGTGAGCTCATGAAGCATCGCACGGCTCTCGCCGCGGCCGCCCTTGCGGCCGCGCTATTCACAGCGCCCGCGCTGGCACAGGTGATTCCGCCGGCGGCGATTTCCGTGACCGGCGAGGCTACCGTGTCGGTGCCGCCTGATCTCGCGGAGATCGATGGCGGCGTCACGTCGGAGGCCAAGACCGCGCGCGAGGCCTCCGAGGCCAACAACGCGGCGATGGGCAAGGTGCTGCAGGCGCTGAAGGGCGCCGGGCTCGAGGACAAGGATATCCGGACCTCGCGGCTGTCGCTGCAACCGCAAAGCGCCCCGAACCGCTCCGGCCCTTCCGCCATCGCCGGCTATCGCGCCAGCAACCGCGTGACGATCCGCGTGCGCGACGTCACCAAAGTCGCTGGCGTGATCGACACGCTGGTGGGCGCGGGCGCCAACGAAATCGGCGGCATTAATTTTGTGGTGTCACAGGCCTCGAAACTTCTCGATGAGGCCCGCGAGCGGGCCGTGGCCGACGCCCGCCGCAAGGCCGAGATTTACGCCAAGGCCGCCGGCGTCACGCTCGGCGCGCCGCTCAGCATCTCGGAAGAGGGCAATTCCGCCCCCGTGCCCTATCGCAGGATGGCCGCCGGCATGGCGGCGTCCGCACCGGTGGCGCAGGGCGAAGAAACACTTGCGGTAACCTTGAGTGTGTCCTGGGCGATCAAGCAGCAGGGGCAGTAAGGTGTCGTCCCGGCGAACGCCGGGACCCATACGCCGTGCCGTTTCGTTTCGGCGTGGAGCAACCATCTTCTGCAAACAAGCGACGCCAGGGGTTATGGGTCCCGGCGTTCGCCGGGACGACCAAACTCAAATCTCCACCACCTGCCCCGGCTGCAGCGCCACAAAACGCTCGCGTGGAATCTTCGCTTGCTCAAGTGCCGCATGCAACGCGACCACCGGCGCGTCGATCGCTTCATCAGTGAGCTGAAACGTGCCGTGGTGATGCGCCAGCGCCTGCTCCGCGCCGCAATCGGCCAGCGCCTTCACGGCGTCTGCCGGGTTCATATGCTGGTCCCGCATGAACCAGCGCGGCTCATAGGCGCCGATCGGAAGGATCGCCAGCCGCAATGGACCATGCGCCTCGGCGACGCTGCGGAAATGCTTGCCCTCGCCATAGCCGGAATCGCAGACGATGTAGATTTTGCCTGCCGGCGTTTCCAGCACAAAGCTCGCCCACAGCGCCTTGTTGCGGTCGAACAATCCGCGCGCCGACCAGTGCCGGGTCGGCACCAGCGTCACCGCGATGCCGCCGCCAAGTTCGACGCGCGCATGCCAGTCGAATCCTTCCGCCTTGATCGCGCTGTCGGCGCCGCGCATGGTGGCAACGTTGCCGAGCGGCGTAATCACGCGTGGGGAGAATTTCCCAGCCAGTTTTGACAGCGTCGCGAGGTCGAGATGATCGTAATGGCCATGCGATACCAGCGCGACGTCGATCGGAGGCAACGCCTCGAACGCAATACCGGGGTCGTTATGACGCTTCGGTCCGGCAAAGCTCACCGGCGAGGCGCGCATCGACCATACCGGATCGACCAGAATGTTCAGCCCCGATGTCTGGATCAGCCAGCTGGCGTGGCCGACAAACGATAATCGTACCTTGTCGCCGCTGACGCGCGGCGGTGGCGTGTCGGCGTGAGGGCTCGGCGCCCATTCCGGCCAGGCCTGCCGCTCCCGGCCGGGACCGAACTGCCAGCGCAGCACTTCACCAAGCGATTTCGGCGGTACGCCATCGGGATCGAAGAAACGCGTGCCGTCGAAATGATCGGAGACGGGACCGTCATAGGTTTTCATGCTGTAAGCCCAGATTGACGGCACGCCGATCGCTGCGGCGGCGCCGGAAAGCAGCCCAAGGAGACCACGGCGGGTAATGTTCATGACCCCCCGATTGGCCCGAAAACGCGTGCATCGGCAAGGGGGGTAAGCCGGTGGCAAGGTTCGCGAAAATGCCGCATTTCCGCGACTTTTCTTGACTTTTGCGGGCTGCGGGGGTTTAACGCCTCCATTCATCGAAAAGACGTTCTTTTCGACCGGCCGACCGGCCCTTGAGACCGGAGGTCAACGCCCGACAGCGCGATGCGCCCTCGGGCGCAAAAGTGTTTGGAATGCCGTCATAGGCGCCTGGCGGGAGACACAATAAAGCGTCATCACCCGCGAAAGCGGGTGATCCGGTATCCCAGAGCGTCTCGATTGAGCCGCGAAGCCTCGGAATACTGGATACCCCGATTTCGCGGGGTATGACGACAGTAGATGGAGCGACGCCGCGCCCGCAGGCGGCTTGGCGGTTTTTTCTCCCTCGCCCCGCTTGCGGGGAGAGGGTTGGGGTGAGGGGCTCTTTAACTTGAGTCCGGCACCCCTCACCCGGCGCTACGCGCCGACCTCTCCCCGCAAGCGGGGCGAGGTTAAGAGAATAGACGTGGATGGCCGGGACAAGCCCGGCCATGACGAAGGAAAAGCAGCAGTGTTCGACAATCTGTCGGAAAAGCTTGGCGGCATACTGGATCGGCTGACCCGGCGTGGGTCGCTGACCGAAGCCGACGTCGATGCCGCGATGCGCGAGGTGCGCCGCGCGCTGCTCGAGGCCGACGTCTCGCTCGACGTGGTCAGAAGTTTTACCGAAAAAGTCCGCGAGCAGGCGATCGGCGCCACCGTGGTCAAGTCGGTGACCCCGGGCCAGATGGTGGTGAAGATCGTTCATGACGAACTGATCGCCACGCTCGGCTCCGACGGCCAGACCCTCGACCTCAACGCCGTGCCGCCGGTGGCGATCATGATGGTCGGCCTGCAGGGCTCCGGCAAAACCACCACGACGGCCAAACTTGCCCGCCGCCTGACCCAGCGCGACAAGCGCAAGGTGCTGATGGCCTCGCTCGACATCTATCGCCCGGCGGCGATGGAGCAGCTCGCGGTGCTCGGACGCGACCTCGATATCCAGACCTTGCCGATCGTCGCCGGCCAGAAGCCGGCGCAAATCGCCAAGCGCGCGCTGGAAGCAGCCAAGCTCGGCGGCTACGACGTGGTGCTGCTCGACACCGCCGGCCGCACCACGCTCGACGAAGAGATGATGGCGGAAGCCGCCGAGATCAAAACCGCGGCCAACCCGCATGAAGTGCTGCTGGTCGCGGATTCGCTGACCGGCCAGGACGCGGTCAACCTGGCGCGATCCTTCGACGAGCGCGTCGGACTCACCGGCATCGTGCTGACACGGGTCGACGGCGACGGCCGCGGTGGTGCGGCGCTGTCGATGCGCGCGGTCACCGGCAAGCCGATCAAGCTGATCGGCACCGGCGAAAAAACCGACGCGCTGGAAGATTTTCATCCGAGCCGGATTGCGGGGCGCATTCTCGGCATGGGCGACGTGGTGTCGCTGGTCGAGAAGGCCGCCGCCAACATCGACGCCGAAAAGGCGGCACGCGTCGCCGAGAAGATGCGCAAGGGTCAGTTCGACCTTTCCGACATGCGCGAGCAATTGCTGCAGATGGCGAATATGGGCGGCATCAGCGGCCTGATGGGCATGATGCCCGGCATCGCGAAGATGAAAAACCAGATCGCCAATGCGGGGATCGACGACAGGATTTTGAAGCGCCAGGTCGCGGTGATCGATTCGATGACCCGACAGGAGCGCAAGAACCCCGACATCCTCAAGGCCAGCCGCAAGAAGCGGATTGCCGCCGGCGCCGGCCTCAAGGTCGAGGAAGTCAACAAGCTCTTGAAGATGCACCGGAACATGGCCGACATGATGAAGGCCATGGGTTCGGGCAAGCGCGGCCCGATGGCCGGCATCGCGCAGGCGATGGGCTTCGGCGGCGGCATGCCGTCGCCCGAGCAGATCAAGGCGCTATCCGAAAAAATGCCGGGCGGTGCAGGTCCGGGCGGCATGCCCGCGCTGCCAAAGGACCTTCCGGCGGGCCTGCGGTCCGGCTTGCCGAATTTGCCGGGACTCTCCGGCTTAAGCGGCAAGCCGAACTTGCCAGGCCTCGGCGGCTTCCCCGGATTGGGGAAGAAGAAATGAGAACGACCTTGCCTTTCTACTTGTCATTCCCCGATGTGCAATTGCACATCTGCGGACGCGCATCTTTGCGCGGGCCCGGAATCCATACTCCCTGTCGTGGTTATGGATTCCGGGCTCGCTCGCTGCGCTCGCGCCCCGGAATGACAAGCTAATAACATCCCATCAAACCACTACCTGGAGAACCAAATGTCAGTCGTTATCCGCCTCGCCCGCGCAGGCACCAAGAAGCGTCCGGTCTATCACGTCGTCGTCGCCGACTCGCGCTTTCCGCGCGATGGCCGCTTCATCGAACGGCTCGGCCATTTCAATCCGCTGCTGGCGAAGGACAACGAAGCCCGGCTGAAGCTCGACATGGACAAGACCAAGGCCTGGCTCGCCAAGGGCGCGCAGCCATCGGATCGCGTGTCGCGTTTCCTCGATGCGGCCGGTGTCGCCAAGCGCGCCGCACGCAACAACCCGGAAAAGGCGGTGCCGCGCAAGGAACGCAAGGCCAACGCCGAGGCCGCCGCCACGGCTGCAACCGCGAGCGCAGCCGCAGCCAAAGCGGCAGCCGCCGCAGCTGCAGCAGCCGCCAAGAAGTAAGCACGACGGCGCGCGGCGATGGCGGCTCACATCTGCATCGCCCGGATTGGCGCCGCGCATGGCGTGCGCGGCGCGGTGAAGCTGTGGACGTTCACGGAAGACCCGCTGGCCGTGAAGGCTTACGGACCGCTTCTGACCAAGGACGGCGCGCGTTCGTTTGAAGTCGCCACCGTCCGCGAGGCGAAAGGCCATCTGGTCGCGACGCTGAAAGGCATCGCGACCCGCGAGGATGCCGAGCGCCTCAACGGCCTCGAACTTTATGTCGCGCGCGAAAAACTGCCGGCGACCGAGGAGGACGAGTATTACCACGCCGATCTGATCGGGCTTGCCGCGGTCAACGCCGCCAATGAGCCGATCGGCCGCGTCACCGCGATCCACAATTTCGGCGCCGGCGACATTATCGAGATCGCTCCGGCGCATGGCGCGACCATGCTGCTGCCGTTCACCAACGCCGTGGTACCATCGGTTGATCTTGCGGCCGGGCGCGTGGTGATCGAATTGCCTGATGAGATCGTGGGCGAAGACGAAGGATCGATTTAGGTCCGGCTCGTCGCCGGCTTCCTTGTTGTCATCGTAGCGACATTTGTTCTCAGCGTAGCGACATTAAAATTTAGACAGGTTGCTGATCAAAATTATAAAACACTTGCGTTCGATTTTCGGCTCGGGCATTTTCGGTTGCCTGATACCGCGCCATCGGGCGATGCTTCCAAGATTGCGGCGCCGATGCCACAGCACCAGAGATATTTCATGTTGCGTTGCGCTTTCCTGGCGACCATCGGCCTGCTCGCGACAACGAGCTTCCTGCCTGCCCAAACGCCGCCCGCCGACTCGCCACCCGCGGCGTCCTCATCCGCTGTCGAAACCCCAAATAGCCCCGAGCCGATGGAAGACGCGCGTCTGGGCGATCACTGGACCTACGAGCTTCGGGACGACATTACCGGGGAGATCAAATCGACGATCACGAATACGGTCACCGACGTGTCGGATTCAGAAATCAGCACCCGAAGCGCGCTGCTCGGTAATCCCAATTCCGGCTATCAGACCTATGACCGTTCATGGAATTTGATCAGCAACGGCGTCTGGCGATATACGCCGAATGACGGCACCGGCATCCGAACGCCGCTCGCTGTGGGCAAGACCTGGTCGTTCAAGTCCACCGATCTCAACAGTACGGCCGGCGTAAGCTGGAAGCGCTCGGGCACAACCAAGGTCGTGGCGCAGGAAAGCGTCACGACGAGAGCGGGCACATTCGACACCTTCAAACTCGAAATTTCCTCTCAAATACAAAACGCCAACGACCCAACCAAGAAATTCCAGGCCGTGCAGCAGACCTGGTACGCGCCGGTGATCGATCACTGGGTGAAGCGCTCTTTCGTATCGCGGTCGGACGGACGCGTTCGTGAACGCAATACCATAGAACTGGTCGAGTATGGCCGCCGCTAGGTCGGCCCACGCAACGCCGCCGCAAGAGCAACAAGCAGCGACAGCGACAAGGAATACTCCGATGTTTCGTCTCAGTGTTCTTTTGGTGACCGGGCTTGTCGCCAGCAACGCGTGGGCCCAGCAGGCGACGCCACCGGCCCCGGCGCCGGCCGCCGCGGTGCAGCCGCCGAAGGCCATCGTCTCCATGGAAGAGCCCATGCCCGGCGACCATTGGACCTACGAGGTGCGGGACGAAATCAGCGGCACCGTCCGTGCTAACCGCACCAACGTCGTCGCGGAGGTGACGCCAACGGAAATCAGCGTGCGGTTCAAGGTCGAGGGCAGCAACAACAACGAAGGCATCAACGTTTATGACCGATCCTGGAATCTGGTTGACGCCCGGCCCTGGAGATTCTCGCCCAACGATGGCAGCGGAATCCGCACCCCGCTCGCGGTCGGCAAGACCTGGACATTCCAATCCAGCAACGTCAACAGCGCCAATGGCAACGCCTGGAAACGATCGGGTACCTCAAAGGTCGTCGGCCAGGAAACCGTGACGACCAAGGCCGGGACGTTCGAGACGTTCAAGATCGAAACCAGCTACACAGCGCATAACGTCAACGACCCGACCAGGAAAGACGAGGTCACGGCCCAGACCTGGTACGCACCTGCCATCGATCATTGGGTTAAACGCACTTCGGTCATTCGATCCGACAAGCATCTGAGGGAAAACAACAGCCTCGAACTCACCGAATACGGTCGCAAGCCGTAAATCCAGGACGCACCCACGAGAACGATATTCCGAGGAAGCGCTGCAGGCGGTTTGACGGCCCCGACCGGACGCGCCATTGGAAGGCATGACTTCCACACTCAAAATCTGGCACACGACCGTGCTGACGCTGTTCCCGGAGATGTTTCCGGGGCCGCTCGGCGTCAGCCTCGCCGGCAAGGCGCTGGCCTCGGGCCTGTGGGCGCTGGAGGCGCGGGACATCAGGGACTCGGCCACGGACCGGCATCGCAGCGTCGACGATACCCCGGCCGGCGGCGGCCCCGGCATGGTGCTGCGCGCCGACGTGCTGGCGGCGGCCATCGACGCCGCGGATATTTCCTGGGATCGCCCAAAAGACCGTCCTCGCCTACTGATGAGCCCGCGGGGTCGGCCATTGACCCAGTCCCGGGTCGCGGAACTCGCCGCAGGGCCCGGGCCGATGATCGTCTGCGGGCGGTTCGAGGGCATCGATCAGCGCCTGATCGAGGCCCGTGGGCTCGCGGAGGTATCGCTGGGGGATTATGTGCTTTCGGGTGGTGAAATCGCGGCCATGGCGCTGATCGATGCCTGCGTCCGGCTGCTGCCCGGCGTGATGGGAAAATTGGCGTCCGGGGCGGATGAAAGCTTTTCCGATGGCCTGCTGGAATACCCGCAATATACCCGGCCGCAGGAGTTCGAGGGCCGGCCGATCCCCGAAATCCTGCTGTCCGGCGACCACGCCCGGGTCGCGGCCTGGCGTCTGGCCGAGGCCGAGGCCCTGACCAAGGCGCGGCGGCCAGATCTGTGGGCCGCCAGGCAAGTCCAGACAAGCCCTGAAGCCCAGACAAGGCCTGGCCAAAAACGCCCAAAAAACACGACGGAAGGGTGACAAGCCGCGGCCTTTGCCGTATACGAGCGCCAAATCCGCGCAATGGCAGGATAAATGGACGTTCGCGCAGCCCGCGCGCTTTGGCAGGGGCGCGCCGCCGATGGAGATTTTGCGATGAACCTCATTCAAGAGCTCGAAAAAGAGCAATTCGACAAGCTGTCCGCCGGCAAGACCATTCCGGAGTTCGGACCGGGCGACACCGTGATCGTCAACGTCAAGGTGGTCGAAGGCGACCGCTCGCGCGTGCAGGCCTATGAAGGCGTCTGCATCGGCCGCTCCGGCGGCGGACTCAATGAGAGCTTTACGGTGCGCAAGATTTCGTACGGCGAAGGTGTGGAACGCGTGTTCCCCGTGATGTCGCCGATGATCGACTCGATCACCGTGGTGCGCCGCGGCAAGGTGCGCCGCGCCAAGCTGTATTACCTGCGCAACCTGCGCGGCAAGTCGGCCCGCATCGTCGAGAAGAAGACGGACCGCCCGCAAGCCGCTGCTGCCGCCGCCGTCGGCGAGTAACTTCCGCCGCAATGGTTGTGACAAAGGCGCGGGTTCACCCCGCGCTTTTTTGTTGCGCCACACCATCTAAGTATCTCCGCTGCCCATCGATTGATTGTCGCGACGGCAGGCTGTGTGCTAAAAAAGCAGAATGGTTCCAGATCAGACCAGCATTGCGTACGAACTCGCCGGACGGATCGTGATCGACGATCGCTGCCGCCTGCCCGGCCGCTTCTTCGGACGGTTCACGACCTCGGCGACGTCGGGGCTTGCGCGCGCGGCCTGATGCCGCGCCGACGTTTCGACTGTTTCGCGCGTATCCGCGCTTTCCCTGTTCACGCAAATTCTTTCATAGGGCTTACGCTCATGTCCCAACCGACCACGCTGTACGACAAGATCTGGAACGACCATCTGGTTCACGAAGCCGATGACGGCACCTGCCTGCTCTATATCGACCGCCATCTGGTCCACGAGGTGACCTCGCCACAGGCCTTCGAAGGTCTGCGCGCCACCGGCCGCAAAGTTCGCGCGCCGGAGAAGACGCTGGCGGTGGTGGATCACAACATCCCGACCACCGACCGCTCAAAACCCAATCCGGATCCGGAAAGCATCGAGCAGATGCGGGTGATGGCCGAGAACGCCCGGGAGTTCGGCATCGAATACTACAACGAGCACGACAAGCGTCAGGGCATCGTGCACGTCATCGGTCCCGAGCAAGGCTTTACGCTGCCCGGCACCACCATCGTCTGCGGCGACAGCCACACCTCCACCCACGGCGCGTTCGGCGCGCTGGCGCACGGCATCGGCACCTCGGAAGTCGAGCACGTGCTGGCGACGCAAACCCTGATCCAGAAGAAAGCCAAGAACATGCGCGCCGTCGTCGACGGCGTATTGCCCGACGGCGTCACCGGCAAGGACATCATTCTGGCGATCATCGGCGAGATCGGCACCGCCGGCGGCACCGGCTATGTGCTGGAATATGCCGGCGACGCGATCCGCGCGCTGTCCATGGAAGGCCGCATGACGGTCTGCAACATGTCGATCGAGGGCGGCGCCCGCGCCGGCCTGATCGCGCCTGACGAAAAGGCCTTTGAGTTTCTCAACGGCCGCCCGAAGTCGCCGAAGGGCGAGGCCTGGGACGCCGCGATGCGCTACTGGGAAACGCTGCGCTCCGACGACGGCGCGCATTTCGACCACGAGATCAGGCTGGACGCGGCCCAACTGCCGCCGATCGTGACCTGGGGCACCTCGCCCGAAGACGTGGTGTCGATATCAGGCGTGGTGCCGGATCCCGACCAGATCGCCGATGAAGCCAAGCGGCTCTCCAAGCATCGCGCGCTGAATTATATGGGGCTGAAGGCCGGCACCAGGATTACCGACATCAAGCTCGACCGCATCTTCATCGGCTCCTGCACCAACGGCCGCATCGAGGATCTGCGCGCGGCGGCGAAGGTGGTCGCCGGCAAGACCGTCAACGGCAATCTCAATGCGATGATCGTGCCGGGCTCGGGCCTGGTGAAGGAACAGGCCGA
>DATHHQ010000175.1:0-4405 GCA_035490095.1 Bradyrhizobium sp. | reverse complement strand
CGGCCGCACGCTCGCCTGCTCACCGGCTGAATTGGTGTAGTGCCAGATGCCCGGCGTCGAGAGGTAAGCGTAGCCGAAGCACTTGTGCTGGGCGAGATGCATCGGATGCGTCGGCCGGCCGTACCGCTTGAGATAGGATGGCGCCGCCACCGTGTAGCGCGGCATCGCGCATAGCCGCCGGGCGATCAGCGAGGAGTCCGGCAGTCGCGCGATCCGCAGCCCCGCATCAAAACCCTCGCCGATCAGGTCGACCATGGCATCGCTCAAGTGCAGGTCGATCGCGACGTCGGGGTACGCCTCCAGAAACTTCGGCAGAATCGGCGCCACCTTCCTGACCCCGAACGTCATCGGCACGGCGAGCCGCACCAGCCCGCGCGGCGTCGCCGACTGCGCCAGCGCCTCGTTCTCCACCGCCTCGCCATCGAGCAGCAGGCGTGCGGCGCGCTCGGACAGCTTTTGCCCGGCATCCGTCAGGGCGAGCCGCCGCGAGGTGCGGTTGAACAGCCGGGCGCCGAGCCGCTCCTCCAGCCGGCTGACGGCCTTGGACACCGTGGCCTTGGACAGCGCGAGTTCCGCCGAAGCCGCTGCAAACGACCGCAATTCCACGACTTTTGCGAAAATCGCGAGGCCCTCGAAATCGGGAAGTTTTGCCAACCGTGCTCTCCCATTAGGACGATTATAGAAACAATGTGTTTCGATAGTTTCTATTTATGGACCACGCGGAAGCGCATATCCATAGCCCATCGGAATTCAGACAACGGAGAAATCCAATGGCCAAATCACTCACCGGCAAGGTTGCCCTCGTTACCGGCGGCTCGCGCGGCATCGGCGCGATCGTCGGCTACAGCAAGGGCGCGGCGCGTGACCTCGGCCCGCGCGGCATTACCGTGAACGTGCTGCAGCCCGGCTCGATCGACACCGACATGAATCCAAAGGCTGGCGGCGCGTTCGCCGAAGCCCAGCGCACCCAGCACGCGCTGCAACGCTACGGCACCGCGGAAGAAATCGCCGCCGGCGTCGTGTTCCTCGCCAGCCCCGGCGCATCGTTCGTGACCGGCACGGTGCTGAACGTCGATGGCGGCTTCGGCGCCTGATTCAAGCAGTTCAGCAGTGCCGGGTGCTTCGCGTACCCGGCACATCAAACCAAATTCCAAAGCAAGGAACATCCCATGATCGAACTCAGACCTTTTGCAAAACTCGCCAGCGCCGATCACGGCTGGCTGAAAGCCAGGCACCACTTCTCGTTCGGCAGTCACTATGACCCCGGCAATATGGGCCACGGGTCTTTGCGGGTATGGAACGACGACGAGATCGCACCGAACACCGGCTTTCCCGCCCATCCCCATGCCAACATGGAAATCATCACCTATGTCCGCGAGGGTGCCATCACCCATCAGGACAGTCTCGGCAACAAAGGCCGCACCGAGGCCGGCGACGTGCAGGTGATGAGCGCCGGATCCGGCGTCCGTCACTCCGAATATAATCTCGAGCCGACCAAGACAAAAATCTTCCAGATCTGGATCGAGCCGATCACGGAGGGCGGCCAGCCGACCTGGGGGGCCAAGCCGTTTCCGAAATCGGATCGCTCCGGCAACTTCGTCACCATCGCCAGCGGTTTCGATGACGACAAGGACGCGCTGCCGATCCGTGCCGACGCGCGGGTGCTCGCCACCACGCTGAAGGCCGGCGAGCGCGCGGAATATGCGCCTGGCAAAACCCGCAACCTCTATCTGGTGCCGGCGGCGGGTGCGGTCGAGATCAACGGCGTGCGGGTCAACGCCCGCGACGGCGTCGCAATCCGCGACGAGGCGCGGCTGAAAATCACCGCGCTGGAAGACTCCGAACTGGTGCTGGTCGACGCGGCGTAAGTCGGACCATCGCGACGAACTCTAACGCAAACCCTTAACCTCACGGAAACCAACCATGACAAAAGTTCTTGTTCTCTATTATTCCGCCTACGGTCACATCGAGACGATGGCGAACGCCGTTGCCGAAGGCGCCCGCGAAGCCGGCGCCAGCGTCGACATCAAGCGCGTACCCGAACTGGTGCCGCCGGAGGTCGCCAAAGCCTCCTACTACAAGGTCGATCAGGCAGCACCGGTCGCCAAGATCGAAGACCTTGCCAATTACGACGCGATCATCGTCGGCACCGGCACCCGCTTCGGCCGCATGGCATCGCAGATGGCGAACTTCCTCGATCAGGCCGGCGGCCTCTGGATGAAAGGCACGCTGCACGGCAAGGTCGCCGGCGCCTTCACCTCGACCGCGACCCAGCACGGCGGCCAGGAAACCACGTTGTTCTCTGTTATTACCAACCTGCTGCATTTCGGCATGACCATCGTCGGCCTGAACTACGGTTTTGCCGGCCAGATGAAACTCGACGAGGTCACCGGCGGCTCGCCCTATGGGGCAACCACGATCGCTGGTGGCGACGGCAGCCGCCAGCCTTCCGAAAACGAGCTGGCGGGCGCGCGCTATCAAGGGCGCGTGATCGCGGAGACCGCGAAAAAACTGCATGGCTGATGCGTCGCGGGCGGCATTCTCATCGGCGAATGCCGCCCTATTTCAATCATGGGGACGATGGACTTCGCCATGATCGAAATTCTCTTTATCTATCAACTGGCACGCAGGCCGGTGCAGGCCGTTGCGCGGCGCTGGTGGTGCCGCAGCCTGTTCCGCGCAACACGCGGCAAGCGTCGCTGCCCGGAATGCCACAATTCGTGAACCCGGCGCCGTTCGTTCAAATGGTGACCCGGTCGATGAAACGGCGGAACCAGACCGTATTGAGGCGGTTGGGTCACGCGCAACCGCGCCTGGAGATTTCGAAATGACCAACAAGCCCGATCAGAAAGATACCAAGAGCCCGGCCGAGCCGCATCCCGGCATGATGGGCGACGGTACCGAGGAGCAAAACCTCGGCCAGCCCGGAAATCCCGATGCCCGCATCAAGAAAGACGAAGTCGACGCCGCCTTCGCCAAGGACCCGGCCAAGAAAAAATAACCCGCATCCCCAACGCTTGCGAGTTCGCATATAAAGGCCGGGCCGGATCGCGCCCGGCCTTTCGTATCAGGAGATGCCGATGACAGCCGATTTCGGTGAATCATGAACAGCGCCTCGCAAGCCCCTTGGCCGGAATTGCCGACTGCAGCCTGGCGCGAGACCTATGCGACGCTGCATCTGTGGACCCAGATCATCGGCAAGATCCGTCTGGTACGCTCACCCTGGCTCAATCATTCCTGGCACGTCGCGCTGTACGTCACCGCGAGGGGACTGACGACCTCGCCGATACCCGACGGCGTCAGGACCTTTCAGATCGACCTCGACTTGATCGATCATGCTTTGCGCGTTTCCACCAGCGACGGCGCGCAGCGGCAGTTCGCGTTGGCCGGACAATCGGTGGCGAGTTTCTACGCCGCGATCATGGCCGCGCTTTGGGAAACCGGCATCCACATCGCCATCGACGAAATGCCCAACGAATTGCCGGAGCCGATTCGATTTTCGGAGGACAAGAAACCTGCTTCCTATGATCCGGCCGCGGTGCGGCGCTTCTTGCAAATTCTTGTCAACGCCGACCGCGTGTTCAAGCAATTCCGCACCGGCTTTCTGGGCAAGGCGAGCCCGGTCCATTTTTTCTGGGGCAGTTTCGATCTCACGGTAACGCGTTTTTCGGGACGCCGCGCACCCCGCCATCCCGGCGGCATACCTCACCTCTCTGACGACGTCGCCTGCGAAGCCTATTCGCACGAGGAGAGCAGCGCCGGCTTCTGGCCCGGCAGCGGCGCGATCGATTATCCGGCGTTCTATTCCTATGCCTATCCCGAACCGGCGGGCTTCCGTGCCGTCAAAGTGCGCCCCGACGCGGCGTTCTTCAGCGAGGCCTTGGGCGAATTCATCCTGCCCTATGACGCCGTCCGCACCGCCGCAGCGCCGGATCAGGCGCTGCTCGAATTTCTGCAAAGCACTTATGAGGCCGCGGCCAACGCCGCCAAATGGGATCGCGATGCGCTGGAATGCGCGCCGGGCCAGCCGGGCGTGGTGCGGCAGGTCTAATTCTCTTCCCGCGGCGGCGGCCGGCCGAGCGCACGTCGCACATAGGGCACCAGTCGCTGATAGCGGCGAAGCTCGCACGCGGCGCGCTCGCGCAGCGCGTAAGGCAATCCGCGCCAGCTGAGCGACGCCGTGATATCCACCAACGGCAGCGGCGCGACGCCAAACCGGCGCTTATAGGCGTAGTTCACAATGCTGAAATCAAACTCTCTGATGCCGTCCTTGTGCAGGGCAGCCATGGAGCGTTCGATAATCAGCCGGCCCGGCGAACAGTTCGACCACTTCGCGCCGGCATTGCTGATGCGCACCATCACGTAGCGTGAACCGCTGCGAATGCCGAGCAGGGTCGCGACCACT
>DATHHQ010000174.1:0-11180 GCA_035490095.1 Bradyrhizobium sp. | reverse complement strand
CTTGTAGCCGAGCGAGATCGCCCGCTGTTCGTTTTCCCGGATCGACTTCAGCACCTCGCCGAACGGCGAATTGATGGTGCGAAAGATGACCAGAAAACCGAACAGGAACCCGGCAAGGATGACGTAATAAAGCACCGTCGGATTCGCGAGATTGAAAAGACCGAACAGATATCCCTGCGGGATGCCCTGGATACCGTCTTCGCCATGGGTGAACGGCGTCTGCAGATAGATGAAATACAGCAGTTGCGACAGAGCCAGCGTGATCATCGCGAAATAGATGCCCTGACGCCTGATGGCAACGAGGCCGGTGATGACGCCAAGCCCGGCGGCACCGGCGGTGCCAATCAGAATTCCAAGCTCGGGCGTAAAGCCCCAGACCTTCAGCGCATGTGCGGTGATGTAGCCCGCGGTGCCCAGAAACATCGCGTGACCGAATGACAGCAGTCCGCCGTAGCCGATCAGCAGGTTGAAAGCGCAGGCCAGCAGCGCGAAGCACAGCGCCTGCATCACGAAGAACGGGTAGACGCCGGTCAACGGCACGACCAGCAACAGCGCCGTCATGATGCCGAACGCGATCATCTCGTCGCGGAGGGTGCGCGGGGTCACCGGCAAGGTGTCGTCGGTCATCGCCGTCATGGTCAGGCCGCCCGTCCTGTCAGTCCCGAAGGCTTCACCAGCAACACCAGCACCATGAGAACAAATACCACGGTGTTGGAGGCTTCGGGATAAAAGTATTTCGTCAATCCCTCGATCACGCCAAGCGCAAAGCCGGTGATGATCGATCCCATGATGGAACCCATGCCGCCGATCACCACCACCGCGAACACGACGATGATCAGGTCGGCGCCCATCAGCGGCCGCACCTGGTTGATCGGCGCCGACAGCACGCCGGCCAGCGCGGCAAGGCCGACACCGAGGCCGTAGGTCAGCGTGATCATCCGGGGCACGTTGATACCGAACGCGCGCACCAGCGTCGGGTTTTCGGTGGCGGCGCGAAGGTTGGCACCGAGCCGCGTCCGTTCGATCAAATACCAGGTGAGCAGGCACACGACGAGCGAGAACACCACCACCCAGCCGCGATAGATCGGCAGGAACATGAAGCCGAGGTTCATTCCGCCCTTCAGCTCATCCGGGATTGCGTAAGGCAGGCCGGACGAGCCGAAATAGTTCTGGAACACACCCTGGACAATCAGCGCGATGCCGAAGGTCAGCAGCAGCCCGTAGAGATGGTCGAGACCGGAAAGCCATTGCAGCATGGTCCGTTCGAGGATCATGCCGAAAATACCGACCGCGATCGGAGCGATGATCAGCGCCGGCCAATATCCGATGTTCATCACGCTGAGCAGGAAATACGCGCAGAACGCGCCCATCATGTAGAGCGCGCCATGGGCGAAATTGATGATGTTGAGCATGCCGAAGATCACGGCTAACCCAAGACTGAGCAGCGCGTAGAACGAGCCGTTGATCAGTCCCACCAGAAGCTGTGCGTAGAGAGCTTGCATCGATCGATCTTTCGCACTCAATCCCGTTGTAATGCCCGTGAGCGGCCGCCGGCGCGAGGCCGGCGGGTCACCGTTGTTACTTCTTTACCAGCGGACAAGCGCTTTCCGAAAGCGGTCTGAAAGCCTGCTCTCCCGGGGTGGTTCCGATCAGCTTGTAGTAATCCCACGGCCCTTTGGATTCGGACGGCTTCTTGACCTCGAACAGATAGGCCGGGTGAATCTTGCGGCCGTCCGCGCGGATCGTGCCCGGGCCGAACAGCGGATCGTCGGTCGGCATCGACTTCATCTTGTCGACCACCTTGATGCCATCGTGCGGATTGCCGCCCATCGCCTCCAGCGCCTTGAAGTAATGGACCAGGCCCGAATAGACGCCGGCCTGCACCATCGATGGCTCCGCCTTGTTCTTCGCGCGAGCCGAAAAGCGCTTTGAAAACGCGCGGGTTCCGTCATTCAGATCCCAATAGAAGGTTTCCGTGAAATTCAGGCCCTGCGCCACGTTCAGGCCGAGCGAATGAACATCGGTGATGAACAGCAGCAGCCCTGCGAGTTTCTGGCCGCCGGCGACGATGCCAAACTCCGCGGCCTGCTTGATCGAGTTGGTGGTATCGCCGCCCGCATTTGCAAGGCCGACGATTTTCGCTTTTGACGCCTGCGCCTGCAGCAGGAATGAGGAGAAATCCGATGAATTCAGGGGATGCTTGACGGTACCAAGCACCTTTCCGCCCGACTTCACCACGACCGCGGTGGTGTCGCGCTCCAGCGCCGCGCCGAACGCGTAATCGGCGGTCAGGAAGTACCAGGTGTCGCCACCGGCCTTCACCAGCGCCTGACCGGTGCTGTTGGCGAGCATGTAGGTGTCGTAGACCCAGTGAATCGTGTTCGGCGAGCACTGGGCATTGGTGAGATCCGACGACGCCGCGCCGGTATTGATCATGATGGAGTTCTTCTCCTTCACGAGATTATTGACCGCGAGGGCAACACCGGAGTTCAGCACGTCCATGAAGATGTCGACCTTCTCGACATCGATCCATTGGCGCGCGATGGTGGTGGCGATGTCGGGCTTGTTCTGATGGTCGGCGGAAATCAAATCGATCTTCCAGCCCTTGGCCGAAAGTCCGGAATCCTCGATCGCCATCTGGGCCGCCAGGGTAGAGCCCGCGCCGCCAAGGTCGGAGTAAAGCCCCGAATTGTCGGTGAGGACGCCGATTTTCACGGTCTTGTCCTGCGCGAGCGCGAGGCTTCCGACCGCGAAGGTCAGCACGGTGCCCAGCAACAACGAAGAGAGAATCTTGCTTCTCATATTGGGCTCCTTGTTTGATATTTGCATTGGTTTCAGACGCCGAGATAGGTGTGAAGCTTGTCCATATTGGCCTGCAACTCCGCGTTCGCGAAACCGTCGATGATCTTGCCGTGCTCGACGATGTAGAAGCGGTCCGCCACCGTCGAGGCAAAGCGGAAATTCTGTTCGACCAGAAGGATGGTAAAGCCTTCCGACTTCAGCCGTGCGATGGTGTGGCCGATCTGCTGGATGATAACAGGCGCAAGGCCCTCGGTCGGCTCATCCAGCATCAGAAACCGCGCGCCGGTACGCAGGATTCTGGCGATCGCCAGCATCTGCTGCTCGCCGCCCGACAATTTGGTGCCCTGGCTGTTGAGGCGGTCCTTGAGATTGGGGAACAGGTCGAAGATCTGATCCAGCGACAGACCGCCGCTGCGCACGATCGGCGGCAGCAGCAGATTCTCGCGGACGTCGAGGCTGGCAAAAATCCCGCGCTCCTCGGGGCAAAAGGCAACCCCCATCCGCGCAATCTTGTCCGACGACGCCCGGATAATATCCTGATCGCCAAAACGCACCGAGCCGGTGCGCTTGCCGATAATCCCCATCACCGATTTCAGCGTCGTCGTCTTGCCGGCGCCGTTGCGTCCGAGCAACGTCACCACCTCGCCGGCGTTCACATTGAAGTTGACGCCGTGAAGGATATGAGACTCGCCGTACCAGGCTTCGAGATTCTGAACCGACAGCACCGGCGTACCGGCGCCGGATGCTGCGGCAGACTTCGTGGTGGCGGCATTGGCCATTTTCAAATCAGGCATGCCCCGCCCCCAGATAGGCTTCCTTGACACGCTCGTCCTTGGAGAGGTCGGCATAATTGCCTTCCGCCAGAACGTGACCGCGTGTCAGCACGGTGATGATGTCGGAAAGGTCGGCAACCACGTTCAGATTGTGTTCGACCATCAGGATGGTGTATTTCGCGGAGATGCGCTTGATCAGCGCGGCGATCTTGTCGATGTCTTCATGTCCCATGCCGGCCATCGGCTCGTCGAGCAGCATCATTTCCGGATCGAGCGCCAGCGTCGTCGCGATTTCGAGCGCGCGCTTGCGCCCGTAGGGCATCTCGACCGCGGGCGTCTTCGCAAACTCGCTCAGGCCGACATCGTCGAGCAGTTCATGGGCGCGGCTGTTGAAACGGTCGAGCACCGTTTTGGAACGCCAGAAATCGAAGGAGTGTCCGTGCTGACGTTGCAGCGCGACCCTGACGTTCTCCAGCGCCGTCAAATGCGGGAACACCGCCGAAATCTGGAACGAGCGCACCAGCCCGAGACGCGCCACGTCGGCCGGCGCCAGCGCCGTGATATCCTGGCCCTTGTACAGGATCTGCCCGGCCGAAGGCCTCAGGAACTTGGTCAGGAGATTGAAGCACGTCGTCTTGCCGGCCCCGTTCGGCCCGATCAACGCATGAATACTGCCACGGCGAACCCGCAGATCGACATCGCGAACGGCAAAGAACCCCGCGAATTCCTTGGTCAATCCGTGGGTTTCGAGAATGAACTCATCGGCCAATCAAATCTCCCCCCATCAGCCCGCGCGCCCGACTTGCCGTCGGGCGTGGCCAATTCTTGCTAACCGGCAGATCTTCCAGACGCCCTGGAAATCCCGTTCCGGACTTGCCGCCTCCGGCCGGAATATGCCGTCAACGGCGCGGATTAGGCAAGGTGCAAAGCTGGGCATCCGCCGGGGGCATGCCGAAGCGCGGATTCGCAATTGGATTGCGCGAGCGGAGCGTTTGGCCGGTTGCTGGATACGTCGGGGTTAGTCGGTTCACACGCCTGGAAAGCAGCCATTAACGGTATTTCGATGCAATTTTATGCTTTCACAGAATATTCGCGCCTGAAGCCGATGGTTCGGTGGTTTGCAGTGAGAACGGATTGCAGCCGTGGAATTTGAAAGCGCCAACCCGACGATCGTCAAATCGATCAAGCAGCGTGATCTCCTGAACACCTGGCTGCGGCTTTATGCCCGTGAGCAGCTGATGCCCCGCATCGAGGAATACCAGCCCGAGCGGTTTGCGGACGAACTTCCGGACCTTGTGTTTTACACGGTAGATACCGCGCAGGCGCCGCCGCGCTTGTTGATCGAGAGCGACGGCACGCGGATGTCGAGCGCCTATGGCTACACCGGCAAGGGCCGATATCTCGACGACTATCTCGGGCTCCGACTCGTTCCGGTCGTGATGCCGGTCTATTACGAATGCTTGAGGCGCGCCCTCCCCGTCTACACCATCTCCAACATCGATGACACCTACGGGCGCATCGTCGCCTATGAGCGGCTGTTGATGCCATTCTCGCAAGGCGGCAATGTCACGCACATGATCGCGTCGCTGAAGACCATCAGCGAAGATGGCGGCTTTGAAATCAGGAATCTGATGCGGGGCAATGACACCTTGCCGACCGCGAAGCTGCGCACCGTTATCGATCGCGATCTCTTTCATCGCGCACCGGGCCGTATTCCGGCCGGCGACGTGATCGAATTCGGTTAGCGAGATTTACCCGACGGCGCCACTTCCCTGGCGTAGATTTCCGGCTTGAACCCGACCAGCAATTTGCCGCCGAGATCGAGCACCGGCCGCTTGATCATGGAGGGTTGGGCCAGCATCAAGGCAATGGCCTTGCGCTCGTTCAGGCCTTCCCTGTCGCCGTCGGGCAATTTGCGAAACGTGGTGCCGGCGCGATTGAGCAGCGTTTCCCAACCCAGCTCGTCGCTCCATTGCTTGAGCTTGTCCTTCGCGATGCCTTCGGTCTTGTAGTCGTGGAAGCTGTAGGCGACGCCGTGGCTGTCGAGCCAGGCGCGGGCCTTCTTCATGGTGTCGCAGTTCTTGATGCCGTAGATGGTGGTGGGCAAAGCCAATCCTCGCGTAAATTTGCCGGGCAAAGTTAGCCGCGCAACGACCACCGCGCCAGATGAATATGTTTGCCTCGACCGCGAAGGCTCTGAACCAGGACAAAATCGCGCACCGTCAACTGGATCGCGTCGATAGAGTGCTCCACCACCGTGTGATCGCCGTACAGCAGCGTCATATGCGGCGTGAATCGCGATGCTACTCGGCGAAATCCGGCATTCTTCATCGCTCCACCAAGCAACCGATGGAAAGTAACCAGCGCCGCTTCGTCGCCGGTGCGCAGTACCAATGGCCGCACTTCGTGCTTGGGACCAAAGCTCATCGCACGATCCAGCACGATATCGAACGGCTTCGCCAAAACCGCTGCACCAGCTTCCTTCGCGCGTTGAACCACGGCTCGCGGCAGACCATCGTAGGCGCCGATCCCGTGCAACGATATGTGGAGCAGGTCAGCGGCGATGCGACGCCCGCTCAATCCGAATTCCTCACATAGACGTTGGCGAAGTTGTACAACTTGCGAGGCGTTTTCCGCTTCGAGCAGCAACGCAAAAAACAGGACATCAAATGCCGGATGGCGTTCGAGACCGGGGAGGAAAAGCTGATCAGGCATGTCACACCGCAAATGGCGGTAGGAACATACCATGAACATCCGCGTTCATGAAGAAGGTATTTGAGCCCCTTGCAAAGAGCCCATCTCCAGATTATGTATATCCCACTTGGATATACAAAAAGATGATGTCATGACAAGCTCCACGGTATTCACCAGCAATCGCAGCCAGGCGGTCCGTCTGCCCAAGGCCGTCGCTTTTCCGGCGGACGTGCATCAGGTCGACATTTTGAAGATCGGCCGCAGCCGTGTGATCGTGCCGCAAGGCAAGCGGTGGGACGATCTGTTTCAGAGCGGCCCGCGCGCGAGTGAAGATTTCCTGGTCGAACATCAGCAGCCGCCGGCCGAGGAGCGCGAGCAGCTCTGATGCTCACTTACATGCTCGACACCAATATCTGCATCTATGTAATGAAGAATTATCCGCTGGACTTGCGCGAGAAGTTCAATTCGCTGGCCGAGCAACTCTGCATCTCGAGCATCACGCTCGGCGAATTGCACTATGGCGCAGAGAAGTCAGCACGCCGAGTCGACAACCTGACAGCCATCGAGCATTTCGTGGCGCGTCTCGACGTGCTGCCGTTCGAGGCCAAAGCGGCTGCGCATTACGGTCAGCTTCGGGCAGAGCTAGAGCGGGCGGGAACGCCCTGCGGCCCGCACGACATGCAGATTGGTGGTCATGCCCGCAGCGAGGGGTTGATGGTCGTCACCAACAATATGCGCGAGTTCGGCCGCATGCCGGGAATCAGAGCTGAGAGCTGGGTCTGACCGAATGGCAAGCTTCGGCTTAGCCAAACTATGAGGTTGTGCAGTCTTGCACGCTTCAGAGATCGTGATCGGCGGCAATTCACCGGGCGAGCTTTCTTCATGGTGTCGCAGTTCTGATGCCGTAGATGATGATCGTAGCATCAAACAAGCCTTCCCAACACTGTCACGCACAGACGGCGCCGGATTTCCATCCCTTGCCGCCGATACAGCGCTATCGCGGAGTCGTTATCGGAAAATACGTGCAGGAACGGAATCTCGCCTCGCGCCAGAATCTGGCGGGCAACGGCCCCGAGCAGTATTTGCGCGTAGCCGCGACCGCGACAGGCAGGATGCACGCAGACCGCCGTTATCTCGGTGTAATTGGCGGGCTTCATTCGCTCGCCCGCCATGGCGACGAGTTGACCATCGATCCTGATGCCGAGAAACGTTCCCAGTTCGTGGGTTCTCAGCGTAAAGGGGCCGGGCTTGGTGAGTTTGGTCAATTCCACCATCGCTGGAGCGTCATCCGGGCCGAGCGTGACGATGTCGGCCGTGCCGGCCGCGGTTTCGGCAGGCGTCCCGATCATTTGCTCGCCCGTCGCGGCGAGGAGAACTTTGAACTCCGGGGGAGCGGTCACAGGTTCGGGCGTAAACAGCACGGCCTGGTCGGATGCGGTCATCAGCGCGCCGAGTGCTGCGAAACTTTCCATGGACATGTCCGTCATTGCCGCGAACGGCGCGATGGCCGGAGGATAGCGCCGCGCCAGCGTGCCGCCTTCCGCCAGCGCCCGTTGGCTGGATGTCAGCGCATTCCAAACCGGATGATCAAGCGGGTGCATCGGCTTATTCACGGCCGCTTCGGAATTTCAAGCCCGCGTTGCACCGGCGGTCGCGCCAGGCCGCGCTCCAGCCAGGCCGAGACGTTTCCAAAGTTATCGAACGCCACCAGTTCGCGTGCGCCGTAAAAGCCGATCAGATTGCGCACCCAGCCGAGCAGCGAGATGTCGGCGATGGTGTACTCGTCGTCCATCATCCACCGCCGTCCGCTCAAGTGTCGCTCCATCACCCCGAGCAGGCGCGCGGATTCGGCGACATAGCGCTCAAGCGGCCGCTTGTCGGCGATCTCCCTGCCGGCGAATTTGTGGAAATAGCCAACCTGACCGAACATCGGTCCGATCCCGCCCATCTGGAAGTGCACCCACTGGATGGTCTGGTATCGGCGCGCCGCATCGTCAGGCAAAAGCTTTCCGGTTTTCTCGGCGAGATAT
The DNA here is from genome assembly GCA_035490095.1 of Bradyrhizobium sp. Taxonomy (GTDB): domain Bacteria; phylum Pseudomonadota; class Alphaproteobacteria; order Rhizobiales; family Xanthobacteraceae; genus Bradyrhizobium. Next base: position 2,881 of record DATHHQ010000174.1, on the reverse strand, counting down.
TGCAGGATCGCCCCGGATTCGAACAACCCGAGCGGCTTGCCGCCGGGCCCGTTCGGATCGATGATCGCCGGGATCTTGCCGTTCGGGTTCAGCGACAGGAATTCCGGCGTCTTCTGGTCGTCCTTGTTGAAATCGACCAGATGCACTTCGTACGGCAGCCCGATCTCCTCCAGCATGATCGAGACCTTGACGCCGTTTGGCGTCGGAAGCGAATAGAGCTGAAGGCGGTCGGGATATTTGGCGGGCCAGCGCGCGGTAATCGGAAAGGCGGAAAGGTCGGGCATGACAACTCGTTCTTTGCTTCACTTCTGTGACGCGGCTAATGTACGGCTACAGCCTGATACCCTCAAGACGGCGACCGATCTTCATCGATCAACGGCAGTTCGAGCGCGGAGCGCAGCAGTCCTGTGCCACGCTCATAGAGCATCGCCTGGGCAGCCGGAGCCAGAAGATCGGCGCGCGGGGTAAACTCCGCAATGCGCTTGTTGAACGGAGTAGCGCCGCAGCCGGGAACCGTGCAAGCTGGCTTTCCATTGGGGCAATGGCTGGATGAGCACAACCGGCCGAGATAGCGATCGCTCTGCGGCTCGAACAGAAATACATCGAGCTGGTGGCCGACCACGCTGGTGCCGACGCCGGCCTCATACGCTTCGCGCAGAGCGCGATCGCGCTGCCGTCGCAACTCACCGAGCCGATGTTGCGAATCGATCCAGAGCGCCAGATCGAGATCGCCGCATTCGTGCCAAACCTCGATACGCTGCCGGCGGAATTCGCGGAACCTTGGAATCTCCTTCCACAGCGGCTTTGCGACCGAGCCTATCACGGCGATCGCCTGAACCTCCGGAAAAGTCGCCCATGCCTTCGCCACCACATCCGCGGCCAATCGAAATTCGCGCTGGCGTCTCAGCATGAAACCGTTCTGTTCCTCGATCTTGGCGCGCCGCATCAAGTCACTCCAACAGCTTCATGAAGTTGCGTCGGCGACCGAAGCGCTCTTTGAGCGCCAGGACGTAGGCGACCTGTTCTGCCTTGGGGCGCAATGTCGCCATCCGCGCAACGAGCTTCGCGGCTTCCGCGTAAGCGGAAGCTCCGCCGGCGTTGGCCGTGCGAAAGACAGAACTCGGCGAGTTGCAGATAGCTCCACTGCGAGGACAGATCTTTTGCGCGCAGGGCGATGCCAGTGTCGACCTCGCCAGCGCCTTCGAAGAAATCGAGAATGCGCATGAGCTGACCCCGATTGCCGTCGAATTCATCCCGCTCCGGCTTTGCGTCACCCTGACCGGCCGCTAATGTACGACGGTAGCCGCACGTGGCAAGAGGTCAGCGCCTGTAATGGATGATCGGCACAAGCATGGCCTGACCGACGCGGAGCTGGCGGCACATCCCACGGTGTTCGCGGCCGATCTATTTAAGGATCAGGTCGTGGTGGTGTCGGGAGGCGCCGGCGGCATCGGCCGCGCGATCGCCTGGCTGTTTGCGAGGCTTGGTGCCCACGTCGCCCTTGTCGGACGCGATCAGGCAAAACTCGACGTCCTCGCCGCCGATCTGGCCAGCCGAGACCTGAAGGCATCCGCCCACGTCACCGACATCAGGGAGCCGGACGCGGTCAACGCCCTGTTCGACGCGGTCTGGAGCGCGCGTGGCCGGATCGACAGCCTGATCAACAGCGCCGGCGGACAGTTTCCGCAAGCCGCGATCGATTTTTCGGTGAAGGGCTGGAACGCGGTCATCGACACCAACCTGAACGGCACCTGGTACATGATGCAGGCCGCCGCGCAGCGCTGGCGCGACCACACGCATCCCGGCAGCATCGTCAACATCGTGGTCGTCACCACGCACGGGCTCTACGGCATCGCGCATACGATCGCGGCGCGATCCGGCGTCATCGGATTGTCGCGCGCGGTCGCGGTCGAATGGGCGCCGCTGCAGATCCGCGTCAATTGCGTGGCGCCCGGCGCGATCGAGACCGAAGGCTGGAGCGTCTACACGCCGCAAGCCCGCGCCGCCTACCCGCGCTCGAATCCGATGATGCGCGCGGGTTCGCCGTGGGATATCGCGGAGGCCTGCGTCTACCTCGCCGGGCCCTCGGGACGTTTTGTAACCGGCGAAACGCTGACGGTGGACGGCGGCGGTCAGCTCTGGGGCGAGACCTGGACCACGGGGAAGCCATCCTATTTCAGTAGCGAGGATACATGAGTATTACCGACAAGGAGATTGCCGACCTCGTCCAGCTCAACGCCGAAGCCAACGCGGCGTTCATACGCGGTGACATGACCAGCTACCTCGAGCGGATCAAGCACGCCGAGGACTATACGCTGATGGCTCCGTTCGGCGGCGCGCCCACCCACGGTTTCGATACCTCGAGCGAGCGTCTGGCGGCGATGGCGCGTTTCTTCCAGGCCGGCAAGTCCGAACTGGAAGTGGTGCAGACCTACGCTTCGGGCGACATGGCGGTGCTGGTGGTGATCGAACGACAGCGCGCCGTGGTCGGAGGTCTGCCGGAGCAGGACTGGTCGCTGCGGGTCACCCTGGTATTCCGTCGCGAGGAAGGCGAATGGCAGTTGGTCCACCGTCATGCCGATCCGCTCGTGCACAGCATCAGCCTGGAACAGGCGGCCGCTATCGCCCGCGGCTGACTCGCCGCCGGCTCGCTTTCACTTGCTCCGGGCATGCTGATCGAAGGTGCCGAGCACGGCGAGTGTCATGGCCTCGATGCCGGTTTCGATGGTCGGCTTCGGCATCGGCGCGAACAGCGGCGAATGATTGGGCGGCAGTTGCGGCCCGGATCCGTCGCGGGCCGCGGCCACGCGCTCGGGCTCATAGACGCCGATATTGAAAAACATCGACGGCACCCCGGCATTGATGAATTCGGAGAAATCCT
>DATHHQ010000173.1:0-2280 GCA_035490095.1 Bradyrhizobium sp. | reverse complement strand
ATAAAGAGCCTAGAGAGGGATCTGGAGTCGATTGAGGGCGAGGGCCAGGCTCGGCAAGAAGCGGTTGTTGCTTCTCTAAGGGAACAACTCGCCAGTGCCCAACGGCGATTAATGGCTGCTCCCCGACACGCCGGGCTTGCTTTCAGCGAATCACCGCGACCGGCTAAGTTCGCAGAGTTATTTGGCTCCGGAAGCGCCATCGATGGAAGGCTGACAGGAGGGGAGGCGGAGCGGTTAATCGTGGCGCTTCACGAGCTAACCGGCCTCATGAAGTCCAAAGTCGGGTCGGGCCGACCGACTCCCGCTATTCAGCCGCCTTCAACGTTCGATTGCTCCAACGGACGGTCATGGTGGCCCTATGTCTCCAAAAAGGGCATTCCTCACGCCATCGAACTGGTTGCCGCCTACAGAGCAAATGTCATTGATTTCGCCAACTCGCTCGAGGCAACTATCAAAAAGGAACCGGATCTAGAATTTCGGCTGAGAAAGATTGTTGGAAATGTCGGCTTAATCGCAGGTCTGCTTAACGTGGCAGGTGGATTTATACGAAGTATGGAGCGTCTGAACGATGGCGAAACGTACCAGCCGGCCGTCCTTGAGATGGCTCTGCGCGGCCCTTTCCAAGTCATGGTTCAGGCTCAAACGGCTGTCGACACGTGGATGCCACTGTTTATCGAGCAGCGCGCCCCCGCTGTGCGCCAGGAAGCATCAACATTCTTGTAGCAGTCGCTGCACGGCAGATGCCGAAGTGGGAGAGCCAAAAAGCAATGCCAATCTGGTCACGAAGCAGGTGTCGGGGCCGGCCAAGATCGATCCGCTGATGGCGGCGTTCGACGCCATTGTGCTAACGGCGATGAACCCTTGGTCGGCGCGACCGAGCATATTTGTGATCTAGCAGCAGCGGCGTCGCTGTGTGCGAAGTCTGCAATCGCTCACTACTCGACCTTGATGCCCGTGGCGCGAATTACGCCGCCCAGCTTCGCGTGCTCGGCACGCACCAGGGCAGCAAATTCATCGGGCGGCTCGCCGCCGGGCTCGGCCCCGAACGACTCGAACCATTCGCGCGCCTCCGGTGTCGCGAGGATCCGGGCAATCGCTGCGTACAATTGTTTGATGATGGGCTCGGGCGTGCCAGCCGGCGCCGCGATGCCCGCCCAGGCGGTGAAGTCGTAGCCCGGCACGCCCGCTTCGGCCATGGTCGGCAGGTCGGGCATTATCTTCGAACGTTGTGCAGTGGTGACGGCAAGCGCTCGCAGCCGCCCGTCCTGGACGAACGGCTTCAAAACAGTGAGGCTCTCTATGGTCCAGGTCACATGCCCGGCGACCAGGTCCACGACCGCCTGCCCGCCGCCCTTGTACGGGACGTGGGTCGCCCGGATTCCCGTGAGGTGCATCAGCATGCTCGAGGCCAGATGCCCCGGAGTCCCGATGCCCGGCGACACGAAAGTCAGTTCACCTGGCTTGGCCTTGGCCAGGCTGAGCAGTTCTGCGACCGAACGCGCCGGCACGTCTTTGTGCACGGCAAGCACTTGCGGCCCGACCCCCAGGCGCGTGATCGGCGCCAGGTCGGTCAGAGAGTCGTAGCCTGGACTTGCATAGAGATGCGGATTGATCGCCATGGTGCCGATGTGCACGATGACGAGCGTGTAGCCGTCTGGCGCGCTGCGTGCCGCCGCGGCAGTCCCCAGGTTTCCGCCGGCACCGGGGCGGTTCTCGACCACAATGAGCTGACCCAAGGCCGGTCCCAGCCGGTCTCCCAGCCAGCGCGCCCGAATATCGGTGACGCCACCAGGGCCGCCGGGGACAATGATGCGTATGGGCTTGTTCGGCCAACCGGTACCTTGTGCCCTCAGCGAGGAGATCGACTCAGCAAGTGCACATAGCGCACCAGCCAGTCCAAGGATCCGTCGGCGTGTCGGACGCATGCCATCTCTCCCTCGTGATACCTCGAGAACTTCGGCTGCGGTTGGCCCTTCACTCAAGCGGAGATAAGGTCCGCCAATACTGAACGGGCATTCATTGGATATCCCTCCCGATCCAGCGAAATCGCCAGTGCGACCTGCTCGTAAGTCACTGTATTCGTGGATGTGACTATCCGCACATTACATGTTGCGGGACCGGACCGTTCAAAAACCGTGACTCCGCCGACACACAAAGATCGGATGCTGGCTCGTCAATTGCCTGGTGCCAGCACGGTACGTTGAAACGCTAACGCAAGCGTCTAACGACGAGCAATGCCATCCTGGTCGCCAAGCAGGCTTCAGGCTCGGGAACGATCGA
>DATHHQ010000172.1:0-12751 GCA_035490095.1 Bradyrhizobium sp. | reverse complement strand
ACCCTGGCTGGCGAAGGCGACGTGATGGACGACGCCGGAATCCGGCTTTTGCGGCTCGTCGGTCTGGGAAATATCGACCAGATGCACCACCGGCTTGCCCTCGCTGTACATCCATGCCCCGGGGAAGGCAAAGTTCGGCCGCGCGCCCTTCTCCAGGCCGAGGATATCCTCGTAGAACCGGACCGTGTCGGCGAGCTTGCGGGTCCGGATATTGAAATGGTCGAGCACGCCTACGCTCACGCTCATACGATGTCACTCCCTTTTTCTTGAAATCCCTGATCTTCCGGAGGCTCAGCCTAGCAAAACCAGCCTCGTCCGCCAAACGGGCGTTGCCCTTCATGGCGCAGGGTTTATTGTGCCCGTTCCACATCTTCAGCGGAACCTGTTTCGAGCACCGAACCAGCCCGCCGCCCCTCTCCAGAACACGGTCCGGCTTCTCCAATGCCGGCAATAACCCAAGGTTGGACACATGGCTAAAGTCGCTTTTCTCGGTCTCGGCGTGATGGGTTTCCCCATGGCAGGACATCTGGTGAAAAAAGGTGGCCACGAGGTCACGGTTTTCAACCGGACGGCCGCCAAAGCCAAAACATGGGCCGAAAAATTCGGCGGCAAGACCGCCGCGACGCCGAAGGCCGCCGTCGAGGGCCAGGATTTTGTCATGGCCTGTGTCGGCAACGATAACGACCTGCGGGCGATTACGCTTGGCGCCGACGGTGCATTCGCGGGCATGAAGAAGGGCGCGACCTTCGTCGATCACACCACCGCATCCGCCGAGGTCGCGCGCGAGCTTGACGCGGCAGCCACCAAACTCGGTTTCAAGTTCGTCGATGCGCCGGTTTCGGGCGGCCAAGCCGGCGCGGAAAACGGCGTCTTGACGGTCATGTGCGGGGGAGCCGAAGACGCCTATGCGAGCGCCGAGCCGGTGATCGCGGCCTATGCCCGGATGTGCAAACGGCTCGGGCCCGCAGGCTCGGGCCAGCTGACCAAGATGGTCAACCAGATCTGCATCGCCGGACTGGTCGAGGGTCTGTCGGAAGGCATTCATTTTGCCAAGAAGTCGGGGCTCGACGTCGAGGCGGTCATCGACACCATCTCGAAAGGCGCCGCGCAATCCTGGCAGATGGAGAACCGTTACAAGACCATGAACGACGGCAAATTCGATTTCGGCTTTGCGGTGGAATGGATGCGCAAGGATCTGTCGATTTGTCTGGCCGAAGCGCGGCGCAATGGGGCGAGCCTCCCGGTCACCGCTCTGGTCGACGCGTTCTATTCCGAGGTCGAGAAGATGGGCGGCAAGCGCTGGGACACGTCCAGCCTGCTCGCCCGGCTGCAACGCTGACCTCAGAGTCTGACCGCAACTGCAGGCGGCGTTTTCAGGCTCTCCCTAACAGCTTGAAAATGATTCGCTCTTTTGTCGTGGCCGGGCTTGTCCCGGCCATTCACCTCTTCTTGCAGCCAGATGTTAAGACGTGGATGCCCGGCAAAAGGCCGGGCATCACGATTTTCGCTATAAGCCCTATTTCCTTGGCTGCATTTTGCAGTCGGCCCCTCTCGGAAGCCCTCCGAACAGGTTAATTTAACCTCCCGTTAACGGGATTTTTTAGCCCTTTAAGGCAGCTCTTAATGATTTAGCGCCAGAGATAGACCGTGCAAAAGCTCGCGCTATCAGCGGGCAGGATTTGTGTTGTTTGATGAGTAACCCCGCCGAAAAGCCCGAAGTCGTGCAGCTTCCGGCTGAAACGCCGATTGCACCGCCGGTGAATAACCGTCGTGCAGCCGCGCAGCGGGTGCGGGAGGCCCGCGACAGGTTAACGTCGACCAGCGGAACCCGTCCGGCTTTCGATCGCGAACTGCTCCGGCAATATGCCCAAACCCGCATGTCGGCATCGTATGTCGTGATGCTGCTGGTGGTCGCAACAGGCCTGTTTTTCGGCTTTTGGATGGGTCCGATCTCAGCCGCGGTGTGGACCTGCGGCATGCTCTGCATTCATGCCGCCATCATCCGAAATTGCGGCAGGTTCCTTAGCGAGTCGCCCTCGCTCACCGCCACCCGCAAATGGCGAACGCGATTTGTGCTGCTCGATCTGCTCTACGGCCTGTGCTGGACGGCGATCCTGATCCACCCCCCCAGCCCTGACGTGGTCTCCAACACGCTGATGATGTTCCTGATGCTGCTGGTGATCGCGGTATCGAGCATGCTGGCGGCGAGCCTGCCGATCGCAGCCCTTGCGGCAACCGCGCCGGTCACGGTGGCGATCGCGCTGAACCTGGCGCTGAGCGGCACCTTCGACAATTACGTGCTCGCGGTGCTTGCGCTCGCCGCCGAGGGCTATTTTGCGCTGCTCGCCCATCGCCTGCATTCGACGACGCTGGCGACGCTGGAGGCGCGCGCCGAAAAAGACGCGCTGATCGGCGAGCTTGAGCAGGCGAAATCGATATCCGACGAGGCGCGCCATCGCGCCGAATCGGCCAACGTCGCGAAGTCGCGGTTTCTGGCGCAAATGAGCCACGAGTTGCGAACGCCGCTCAATGCGATCCTCGGATTTTCCGAGGTGATGAAGAGCGAAATTTTCGGCGGCCACGCGGTCCCGGTTTACAAGGAATATTCGGCCGATATTCACAATTCGGGCGTGCATCTGCTCAATCTCATCAATGAAATTCTCGACCTGTCGCGGATCGAAGCCGGACGGTACGAACTCAACGAGGAAGCCGTGTCGCTGGTCCATGTCGTGGCCGACTGCCATCATTTGCTGAAACTGCGCGCGTCCAGCCGCGGCATCACCATTCACGAGGTGTTCGAGCAGGGCATGCCGCGAATTTGGGGCGATGAGCGCGCCACGCGGCAGATCGTGCTTAACCTGCTGTCAAACTCTATCAAGTTCACTCCCCAGGGCGGGGAGATCTGGTTGAAAGTCGGATGGACCGCATCGGGCGGACAATATCTGAGCGTCAAGGATACCGGCTCCGGTATTGCCGAGGACGAAATTCCCATCGTGCTGGCGTCGTTCGGTCAAGGCTCCAACTCGATCAAGTCAGCCGAACAGGGCGCGGGCCTCGGACTGCCGATTGCAAAAAGTCTGGTCGACATGCACGGCGGCACCTTTACGCTGAAATCGAAGCTTCGCATCGGCACCGAGGTCATCGTGACCTTCCCGCCGGAGCGCGTGATGTCGGCGCTGGCGCCGATGGCCGAAGAGGCTCCGCCGCTGCAACCGGAAGCCACCGTCGACGAGAAGCGTCGAATCCGCAACAAGCCGATCATGAGTGCCGGCACTGGATTGTAACTGGAGCGCTTGCGCAAACCACCGAAACCATTTCACTATCCCTCAATGAGTAAAGAAACGCCGTGTATTGCAGTCTGTATGATCGACCCCAAGACCAGCCTCTGTTTCGGCTGCGGACGTACGTTGCCGGAGATCGCGCGCTGGCACCGGATGGAAAGCGCGGAGCGGCATGCGGTGATGGCGCAACTCGCCGCGCGCATGGCCGACGCTGGCCTGGTTCCGCCAGGGATGGCGGCCAGTCCAAAGCCCTGCTGACGTACGACACCACTTGCGACACCACTTGCACAGGAGGCTGGCTGTGATCCGTGTTTTACTGGTTATTCTGATGCTCGCTGCGACCGCAGGCGCCGTGGTCGCTTATGGCGACCCGAAACAGATCGCGCGTGCGAGCGACACCGTGTCGGAATTGATGCGCAGGCGGACGGCGTCACCGGCGCGCGCCGTGCAGATCGCTCGCGGCCAGGCCGGCGAATTCGGGCTGCATGCCACAATCAATGGCGTGAAGGCCCCGATGGTGATCGATACCGGCGCGACCTCGGTCGTACTGACCTGGGAGACCGCAAAGGCTGCCGGGCTGCCGCTGGAGTTGCTCGAATATGACGTCGACGTCGAGACCGCCGGCGGACATACCAGGGCGGCCCGGCTGACGCTCGACCGGCTTGCGGTCGGCAAGCTGGTCGAACGCTCGGTACCGGCACTGGTGGTGCCGCGCGGCCAGATGAAGGTCAATCTGCTCGGCATGAGTTTTCTGGATCGGCTGGAAAGCTGGGAAGTGCGCGCCGACCGGTTGATGCTGCACGGCTATCCCTAGATCATGATCCGATTGGATTGAATCGGACTCCGATCTCATCCTTTTGTTGGCGCATGATCTCCGGGCAAACGCTTCGCGTTTGTCCCGAGGGAAAACCGGTTCCACCCTCGGATCAAGCGCGAGCGCATGCTTTTCCGGATGATGCGCTAGCCGTACAATGGCGAAGAATGCATTGACATTGGTCGTGCCGATTGCACAACCGGGGCATGAGCGAGCCGTCCGATTGTGACACACCGCTGAAGGCGACATTCAAATTCAAATTGAATGGCGAGACGGTATCCATTGTTACGGTCGGCCAAGCCTATCGGTTCATAACGGAGCTCAGCTCGGTCGAGTGGATGGAGTTCAGATCATTGCATCACGACGCCGCAACCGCGCTTCGAAGTGCCGCCGAAAATGCAATGTTGACCGTGCAGGCGACAAACGCGTTGCGCGCGCTGTTTGCTCGCGCCAATCTGCTATCGTGATTTTTCAATCAGCACGGCCGGGCTTCATTTGCGTCGATTGATGTAGGGACCGTACAGAAAGTCCTGAAGCCATTCGTAGGCTTTGACGATTGGTACCGTCGTTGCCAGAATCAAAACGAGAAACAGTGCTGCTTCGAAGATCATGCGCTCGATCCCTACTTTCTGCAGGGCCATGGATGACGAACGCAACACTTACCGATCGACGTGTGCCGAGCTTACAGGCTGGCGGATGGCATCATACGATGGACCTGGTCCTCACGGGCGATTTACCTTGGCATAGACGCCGAAAATATTCTTTATCCCCGCGGAAAATTTGGTCCAGCTGCACGATAAGGATGCATCGTCGCACCGCTGGGCCTTTGAGCGTGCGGCCTGGCTGCCAGTTCCCGGGATCCGACCGTTGTTGGGAGTAATCACCAGCGGCGCTCCCAGTGGGGTTACCGTGTCCGCTGAAGGCTGATCGTTTTGAAAAGCCGGCTCCGCCCTCAGCCTTTGCTTCTCTGCAAGGGCTTCCGTAGTTGCATCTCGCCGTTGGGCATTCAGAAAGACGAGGTATTCCTCGTCGAAGCTTTTTAGTTCTTTTGGCGTTGGATTCGGGCCTGCGATATCGAAGCGACGGTTCTGCAGGAAATCGTAATAGGCATATCCACCACCAGGCTTGCGCCGGCCTATGAACTGCTTGTCGCACTCAGCTATCAATGAGGCGCGCTCATCTTTTGACGATGCAGCCTTGTCCGCCCTTTCGGAACACGCTTCGTAATCCTGCGGAGCGTGCGATGGCCACAACTGAACGCCAAGCCACGTCGAGACGACGAGCGCGCAGCAGATTGATGCGATTGCGACGAACCTGGACCTGATTTTTACACTCACATCGCTTTTTCTCACGCGAACTATGCCTCTGCGAATCTCAACCGATATCCGGCTGATGTCATCTGCTTATTCGAATTCTCCCCATTATTCGACCCTGGGGCTTCATTTTTGTTGGAGGGTCTGCCTTGCGCAAATCCATCATCTTCCCGCAAGCATGCTTTCCCGCGGTTTCATTTTCCAGGCGCAGGCTCTGCACTCGGTTGCTCCGGAACCGGAGCAGAAGCGGCACGCCTATTGCACAATCCGAAAGGTCCGTGCCTGGAACCTCCAGCGATGGCACGGGCGAGGCCCGGCGCACCTCATACCGGCCAGGTGCGCCGGGCCCCCTGCCCGTTTCCGCAGTTTCGGTATGTTATCAGGCTCGAATTCTCTGGAAGCTTTGGGCCGATGCAACGTGGCGCCGAGCCCCGATGCCGCGGAGCGCCCAATGGATCGTGTATAACACAAATCATTGGGGTGCGGTAAGACCCAATATGATCGCGGGCAAGATCAGGGTTCCAACGTTGATCGTTCATGCCAAGTGAGACCCAAGTGGGACGATGACCCTCCCGCTGCTTGGCTCAGAACGTCGGGCAGCTCAAAAACATTTCCTCCGATCGTATGATCGCGTTGAGAAGCAACTCGTGCGGCGGCGATGGAGAGGAACTGGATGCAGTTGTTCCGCGCGCGATGATGAGATGATGAGTCGTCGGTCTTGTCCTCATACCTTGCCCTCGCACTTTGGCAAGTCGGCCCGCATCATTGAACACGACAGACAAACAATATCGGCCTGGCGCCGAGAGAAGGTTTTCAACGCAGCGCGGTTAACTACAATTTTAGACGTTGCTCGGCGAAAGCCCGTCTGTTGTTGTGCATGACACAAAATTAAGGTTGGTCAATCTCGTTAAGCAGCGGCTGCGGAGACGGGGTTTTTTTCTCGGCTCGCGGTGTTTGAAGGACGGGGTTCAATTGTGATCCGAACAATTTGGATCGCGGCGCTTTGCCTTGCAGGTCTTGGCGGATTGTTCGCGACGCGGGTAACCGCATCGATTTCTGAGGGAGCCGCCCGTGATCCAGCGACGGTCGGCACCAGCTTCGCGCAGGACACCCTGGCGAAGGCGGATAGACTCGATCTCACCAATCTTCGTCATCCAGCAGAGAACGTTCCGGCTCCTCCGACCGAACCGATTGCTGCAGAGATTGTCCCGACCAAGCCTGCGATGTCCGCGAAAATCGGAAATCCGCATCCGCCCGGTCGAAGTGCCCAGCGGAACGCCGTTGTGCTACCGAAGCCTCGCCCCAAGATCCGGCAAAGCATGCAAAAGACGTTGCCAACGCGTCGGTCGATCTCAAAACTTGTCATCAACAAAATGGCTTCGGTGGCATGTTGATTTCCTTGAGCGGTGCGCCTCGATGCGAGTTGTGATTTTGGGTCGACGGATGATCGGCAACTAGCAATTCATTGTTGATCTTCGGGCTGCGCGACCAACAAGCAAGGTCCAACGCAAGCTCAGATTGCCAGCAGATTGGTCACAGATTCCCGCTCCGGCGGATCACGCACAGAGGTTTCGGGATCACGCGGCGATCGGGGCCGCAACACGGTTGTCGACCAGCGCGATCGCGTCGCGCAAGACGTTGACGCCGGCGCCGGGCTTGACGCCGTTTTCGGCGAGGTGGCGGCGGAACGCCCGTGCGCCTGGTACCCCATGAAACGCGCCAACGAAATGCCGTGTGATCGAGTGCAGCCGTGTACCCCGTGCGAGCTGGTCCTCGATGTATGGCATGACGGCTTCGAACACGTCCTTCATCGTCGAGTGCGGCGCCGCCTCCCCGAATAGTTCGGGATCGGCCGTCAGCAATCGCCACGGCTCCTGATAGGCCGCACGTCCCAGCATGACGCCGTCGACATGGCCAAGATGCGCCTTGGCCTCGCTGAGACTTGCGATCCCGCCATTGATGATGATGGGCATATCGGGCAACGAGGCCTTCAGCCGATATACCCGGTCGTAGTCGAGCGGCGGGATGTCGCGATTTTCCTTCGGCGATAATCCGTTGAGCCAGGCTTTGCGGGCATGGACGATCAGCGCATCGGCGCCGGCAGCGATCACGCCGCGCGCCAGCGCATCCAGCGCAATTTCCGGATCCTGATCGTCGATGCCGATCCGGCACTTGACCGTGACCGGAATGCTCACCGCGCGCTTCATGGCATCCACGCCTGCGGCGACGAGCGCCGGCTCGGCCATCAGGCAGGCGCCAAAGCGGCCATCCTTGACCCGGTCCGACGGACAGCCGACGTTGAGATTGATTTCGTCGTAGCCGAAATCCTCGCCAATTTTCGCCGCGGCTGCGAGGTCGCGCGGCTCGGAACCGCCAAGCTGTAGCGCCACCGGATGTTCACGTGCATCGAAACCAAGCAGCCGTGCGCGATCGCCATGAAGGATGGCGCCGGTCGTCAGCATCTCCGTGTAAAGCCGGGCCCGCCGTGTCATCGCACGGTGGAAGACCCGGCAATGCCGGTCGGTCCAATCCATCATCGGGGCGACGCTGAAACGGAAGTTGTTGATTTCTATTGTTCTGTTCGTATTATCAGTCACTTCCGAGACTTCCATGCTCTGCTTATTGACGTCTACTTCAACCGATTTTGGCCCATTTTCTTGCATCCAGTACAGCAATGCTGTACCAAAGGGGCTCATGCTGTACCACGAATGATGGGGTAGCGGAATGGGATCAGTCATTCCCCGCAAGCGCAAGGACGGTTCCACCGGATATCACGCGCAGGTCACGATCAAGCGGAGCGGCAAGATCGTACACCGCGAGACGAGGACGTTCGATCGCAAACAGGCCGCGTCCGCGTGGCTGGAAAAGCGCGAGTCCGAATTGGCGAAACCGGGCGCGGTCGAGCGTCAGAGCACGCCGGACCCCAAGCTCGCCGCCGTGATCGACCGCTACATCGAGGAATCCGTCAAGAAAGTTGGCCGGACCAAAGCCCAGGTACTCGCGACCATTAAGAACCATGAAATCGCGGACCTCAGATGCAGCGAGATTACCAGCGAAAAGCTGGTCGCGTTCGCAAAGGAATTGCCGGTCCAGCCGCAGACGGTCGGAAATTACCTTAGCCATCTCGCCTCAATCTTCACGATCGCCCGGCCGGCGTGGGGCTATCCGCTAGACGCGCAAGCGATGGAAGATGCGTTTGTGGTGGCCAGGAAGCTCGGTCTTAGCTCGAAAAGCATCGAGCGCAATCGTCGGCCGACGCTGGCCGAACTCGACCTCCTCATGAATCACTTTGGTCGGATTCAAGCCCATCGGCCACGGTCCAACCCGATGCAGCAGATCATGGCGTTCGCGATTTTCAGTACCCGGCGACAGGAAGAAATCATCCGCATTGCGTGGACAGACTACGAGCCTGCCGTTCCGCCCTCACACCCCGATGCCCGTGTTCTCATTCGAGATATGAAGCATCCGGGCGACAAGGAAGGCAACGACGTCTTTTGCGACTTGTCGCCAGAAGCGACCGCCATTATCGAGGCCATGCCACGCCGCGAGAAAGAGATATTCCCCTACTCTGTCGACGCCATCAGCGCCGCCTTCACCCGTGCCTGCAAGCTGCTCGGCATTGACGACCTGCATTTCCACGACCTACGCCACGACGGAGTCTCGCGACTGTTCGAAATGGGCAAGACCAAACCCCAGGCGGCAATCGTCTCAGGTCACAGAAGCTGGAGCAGCCTGAAGCGATATAGCCACCTGCGCCAGACCGGTGACAAATATGCAGGCTGGAAGTGGCTCCCGATCGTCATTGCTGGAAGTTTGGGCCCTCGCAGCGCGAGCCTTACGCCGTTTTCATTCGCCAGCTGAACGCCTCCGGCGCCGCCAACGAAGGCGCCGCCGCCACCGACAGAGCTGTAGGTGCCGGCAAACTCGCTGACTTGCCTTATGCCTGAAGCCCATCCTTCCAGCCGGCTGACAGATGCACCCGCTGTAACACCCAGGCTGAGACCGGACACTCTGAACGGATAGTCGCTACCGCGATACGTCAGGACGCCGCCACCGGCGCCCACCATCACGCCCGCCTTCACGAACTTGACGCGGACATAGCCGGGCGCCTGCGCGAGCGATGATGCCGCGGGAAGAACAACGGCGAAAAGCGCGATCAAAGCGAGCCGAATTGTAGATGACATCGCTTCAGCTGCGTTTAGAGGGTCGCCGCATCCACCAACCCGCAGGTCCGGCGTTCATCCGCTAGATCTGACAGCGGTGATACGTCACTTCCATTCCTTCCATGCCCGGAAACTCCCGGGAGATGGTGTTGTCATCGAGCACCTTCAGGAAAAACTGGACGTTTGAAAGCATGATGCCCTTGGCGCACGCGACGACCAGGTTGATGGTTTGACCACTTTCCTTCCTCGACTTGATCAAGCAATTCTCCAACTTCCCTCTCAGGCGACTGGCTTCGGCGATGAAGCCGCCGCCATACACGCCGGAAAAGTTCGTGAAATCGACCTGGTTCGCTCGTCCTTTGCGGGCGAATATCTTGCCGCATCGGTCCGCGCTCGTGGCCCATGCGCCGGTGAGTTCGAACGCGTTCAGCTCCGGCAGCGACAACAGGACGGATCCTGCCATGATTGCCGTGGCAAGGACCAGGTTTCGAAGCACGATCATCGGCTTTTTCCTTGAACCTCTATCAGTGACCGCTCAGCACGAGGAAAATACAAGATGCCGTACGCGAAATTCCAGCGCACGATCGTAAATCGCGGACCGTTCACCTGAAGGCAATTTGCACACCGAATTGCGAATGACAGCATCGCTCCTTTCGCGCCTTCAGGGAGCCACCACGTCCACCTTCTTCCAGGTTTGATCCGGGTCGAACAAGTAAATGCTCTTGGCGGTGCTGTCGGTACGGGTTCCGAGATCCTTCTGGTAGACGGTACCGGCATGATTGACCATGAAGGTCATGACGCCGGAATTTCCGTACTCGGCGGGATATGCGATCAGCGCGAAGCCGCCGATCATCTTCCCCTTGACGACGTAGTTCAAAGCTCCGCCCGGCGCGTCGGATCCCTGGCCCTTCAAAATTCGATAATAATAGCCATGATAGGGCGCCGCCCGCTCTGTGACCTTGTACCCTTCGGCCGATGCTTGCGCCGCCAGTTCGCCAAGCGGGCTCGGCTCGCGATCGTCGCGCCAGAACAGCCCATCCTTCTTGCCCGGGCTACTGACGATACGTTGTGCGTAGACCCCTACCCCCTCGCCGGTGCGATCCTTTTCGGCATATTCGTTCTGGGCATCGACGTAAGCCAGACAGGTTTGAATCGCGTCCAGTTCATTGCGTCCGATGCGACGATACAGAATCTCGATACGTCCTGCAGCCGCGTCGAACTCCCAGCCAGTCCTGTTGTTCACCAAAGGAATCGGAAACGTAAAATCGTCCGCGCCCAGGATGAGCGTAGCCTTCTTGTTTCCCTCGGCCTTGACGGAATGTTTGGCGTCATAGGCGGACAGGAAACGCTGGCGCATCTCGGCATCGGCAACGTCATCGCCGGATTCGATGATGTCCTCTGCATTCTTGCCGAGAACCTTCAGAATGGTGCTCCTCGTGCCGGTCTTGACCGCGGCAGCCAGCGCCGCCGCAGCGTCCTCCGGCGAAGGATAGGCCTGCTGCGCCTGGGACGCAGAGGTCAGCAGCGCCACTGCCACGATTGCAGCGAGGCCCATCGAAGTGGCACGACGCAGCGAATTGAGCATGATCATGGCAAGACCTCTGCTGGGGTGGGGATCTTTGCGCCGCCGGCAAGCCAATCGGTGTAGGAGCGGAGCCTCAATCCCAACTGTTCGTAATAGACGCGGAGATACCCGTCCCGGCCGCGGGTCACGGCCTCCGGCACCAGGCTCTGCACCTCCTGCGCGATCACGCCGACATAGGGCTTGCTGCTGCCGCGATAGCTGAATCGGTAGTAGCCGAGACCATTGGCGAGATGGCCGAGCAGGACGACATCGTGCTTCAATGCGATGTCGGAGCGCCGTCCACCGCCGCCACCACGGAAGCCACCACCACCGCCGCCTCCACGGAATCCGCCGCCGCCTCCGCCGCGGAAGCCACCGCCCCCTCCACCGGCAAATGCCGCACCGCCGCCACCACGCCCGGCGAATCTGGGAGCGCCTCCGCCCATGCTTGCCCGACCGCGGGCCGATTGCGCAGCAGCGGCCCTGCCCGACGACACGTTCAA
Source organism: Bradyrhizobium sp. (assembly GCA_035490095.1). GTDB lineage: Bacteria > Pseudomonadota > Alphaproteobacteria > Rhizobiales > Xanthobacteraceae > Bradyrhizobium. The sequence continues at coordinate 1,113 of DATHHQ010000172.1, read as the reverse complement.
GCCGGAGCCGCGACTACCGCCACCGCGCGCGGCGTTGCTGCCGCGGTTGGCAGCCTTGGCCCGATCGCCACCACCCTTGGCGCGATCCGCGGTGCTCGGGCGATTGCCTCGATCGCCGCCCGGCCGATCGCGCGAGGCCGCGCGGTCGCCACCACGATCACCGGCACGATCCCCAACGCGGTCTCCGCCGCCCGGCCGATCCTGCCCCGGACGAACCACCTGCTGCCCGTCGCGGCCACGGAAATCCATCCGATTCGAGGCGCCGGCCTTCAGATTGTTGTTGCCGAAGCGCTGCTGAACATTCGCGTTGCTGTATCGCACGCCCTGGCGATGCACGGAGTTGTGCTGCCAGTTGTTCCCGATGTTGTTGGTCCGGTTGTAGTGGTTGACGTAGAGGTTGCGGTTGCCCCAGTTGCATCCGCCGCCCCAGTAATTGCCCCAGCGTCCGATGGCCCAGCCCGCACCGAAGGCGAGACCGGCCGCGATCACACCCGCGCCGATATAGGGCGGGTAACCGAAGTAATAGGGTTGATAGTCCGCATAGGGCCAGGTTCCGTAAACCGCCGCCGGATCGTAGTACGGCACGTACATCGTATTGGGATCGGCCGACTCGATGACGATCGCCTGCTTGCTTTCTTGCGTCTGAACAATGACCTTCTGCTGCTTGGTGGTGACCAGCTTCTTGTTGTCATAGGCCTTGGAGCGCAGGCGCTGGATCGCGTCCATCACGTCCGGCTGCTGCGCGAGCACTGCATCGCCCAAGTTCTTGGTCCAGTCAATCTTGTCGCTCATCATCGAAATGACGTCTGCGGTGCTCGCGAGCGCCTTGACGCTGTCGTCCCAGGATTGTTTCTCGACCTCCTTCTTCAACGCATCGCCCTTCAAGGTCTTACGCGCTTTGAGCCAGCGATCGGCCTGCACCACTTCCAGCGGATAGGTCGACGCCGCCAGTACATTTGCCAGCAGTTCGTCGGGATAGAGCGCAATCGGCGCAACCAGCGCCTCGAGCTGCTCGGGCTTCAACAGCTCTACAGTCGGCGGCGGCTGGCTCGCCGGTTGCGCCGGACTGCTGGGAGCAGGTGGATTGTCGGCCGTTTGCGCAGAGACAGCGAC
>DATHHQ010000171.1:0-3926 GCA_035490095.1 Bradyrhizobium sp. | reverse complement strand
GTCATAAAATCTGAAAAGATCGCTCGCGGGCCTTTCCAAAGCAGATCAGCGTTGGTACATACCCCTCGCACCCAAGGGCATTTGCCCGGGTCGCCTTCTCAGGAAGCCTCCGGACGGGATCGATCGGCGCCCTCAGGCGTTGGCCAAATTCGTTTCGGCGTTGGTTTTTTGCAAGGCACGCAATGGTTTATCGCGGGGTGGAGCAGCCCGGTAGCTCGTCAGGCTCATAACCTGAAGGTCACAGGTTCAAATCCTGTCCCCGCAACCAAGTTGATGAAAAACCCCAGCAATCTCAATGGATTGCTGGGGTTTTGTTTTGGTGCTTGAATCACCCTAACAATATCAATGACTTGGCTTGTAGGTTCAAATCACCCCCCGCAACCACACACAATCGTATCAGGACGAAAAATCTCGCAGGCGGCAGGAGCCTTCGTGGCTTCGCGGCGTCGATATTTCAAAACATTCGATCGGTGAAATCTTCTTCTGGCACCGTCCTGTTGTTCGCGATGATTGAATGAAAAACCGGCAGCGAGTTTACGTCAGCAGTTCGTCGGGTGCAGTGTGTTCCGGGTCCATTTCGGCCCGCGAAAAAGGCGTGCAATTCTTCTACGTTCATTCCGACCCCTTCCTGCGGCTCGGGCTGAACGGTATCAAGAAGTCGCTCGGGCGGTGAGCTGTCGCGCCCGAAGCCAGCACGGGATTGTCATATGGCATTTGAACTTTTCGACCTGACGGGTACGAGGGCGCTCGTCACCGGCTCGTCGCAAGGAATCGGATTCGCACTCGCGCAGGGTCTTGCCGAACACGGCGCTGAAGTCGTCCTCAACGGCCGCGACGCCGGCAAGCTTGATGCGGCTGCGGCGAAGCTGGCAACTGCCGGGCACAAGGTGTCGGTGGTTGGCTTCGACGTGACGCTCGCCCAAGCCGCCAAGGAAGGCGTCGAGGCGATCGAGCGAAATTCCGGTGCGATCGATATCCTGGTCAACAATGCAGGCATGCAGTTCCGCTCGCCGCTCGAGGACTTTCCCGTCGAGAAGTGGGAGCAATTGCTCGCCACTAATATTTCGAGCGCGTTCTATGTCGGTCAGGCCGTCGCCCGTCATATGATCCCGCGCGGCAGGGGTAAGATCATCAACATTGCATCGGTGCAGAGCGAGCTCGCGCGACCAGGCATCGCGCCTTACACGGCCACCAAGGGCGCCGTAAAGAACCTGACCCGCGGCATGTGCGCCGATTGGGCCAAATATGGTCTCCAGATCAACGCGATCGCGCCGGGTTACTTCAAGACCCCGCTCAATCAGGCGCTGGTCGATAGCCCGGAATTTTCGAGCTGGCTCGAAAAGCGGACACCGGCTGGGCGCTGGGGCAATGTCGAGGAGTTGGTGGGCGCGGCCGTGTTCCTGTCCGGCAAGGCTTCGTCCTTCGTCAACGGTCATACGCTTTATGTCGATGGTGGGATCACCACCAGTCTTTAAGGTTTGCGCCGCTTCAAGTCCTCGCTGAACTGCGTGAGATAAATTGCCGCCCGATCGTATCCGCCATATCTGGAGTGCAACAATGAAAGCCGTCGTCATTCATGCTGCCCGCGATCTTCGGGTCGAGGAACGCGAGCCCGAGGCACCCGGTGCGGGACAGGTCGAGATCGCCGTCGAGGCCGGCGGTATCTGCGGATCGGATCTGCATTATTTCAACCATGGCGGCTTCGGCACGGTGCGGGTGCGCGAGCCGATGATCCTCGGTCACGAAGTTGCCGGAACCATCAAGGCGCTGGGAGCCGCCGTATCCGGGCTCGCGATCGGCGACCGCGTCGCCGTTTCGCCGAGCCGGCCCTGCAATACCTGTGATTATTGCTTGAAGGGCCAGCAGAACCAGTGCCTGAACATGCGCTTTTACGGCAGCGCGATGCCAATGCCGCATATACAAGGAGCGTTTCGTCAACGTCTCGTCGCGCAAGCCTGGCAATGCCACAAGGTCGCTGACGGTGTCTCAATCAACGAAGCTGCCTTTGCGGAGCCGTTCGCGGTCGTGCTGCATGCCGTCAACCGTGCCGGATCTTTGCTCGGCAAACGGGTTCTCGTGACGGGATGCGGTCCAATCGGCGCTTTGACGATCATGGCTGCGCGTCTCCACGGCGCTCGGGAAATCGTCGCGACTGATGTCGTGGCGGCAGTTCTGGAGAAGGTGCTCCGGCTCGGCGCGGATCGAACGATCAATGTCGCTGATGACCCCGATCAACTCGGCGTCTATTCTGCCAACAAAGGCTATTTCGATGTCCATTTCGAAGCGTCCGGCAACGAACGGGCCGTTCGCTCGGGGCTCGAGGTACTCAAGCCGCGCGGCATCCTGGTTCAACTCGGCCTCGGCGGGGACGTTTCGATCCCGCAGAACATGGTGGTGGCCAAGGAGATCGAAATGCGCGGGACCTTTCGCTTCCATGAGGAGTTCGGGCTGGCTGTCGACCTCATCAACCAGAGGAGAGTGGATCTGACGCCGCTGCTCACCGGCGTCTTTGGACTGGACGAGGCGATACACGCCTTCGAGGTCGCGGGAGATCGCAGTCGATCCATGAAGGTTCAGTTGAGCTTCTGAATACGCACCTCTTGCGTCATCGAGAGAATCGCCGAACAAGTAGGTGAACGGACGACCGTGCTGGCCGAAAGCGGCGTTCGTCGAGGCAGCGACATGGCGAAATACCTGCATTCGTCCCCGCTCGACAAGATACGCGCGGAAATTCGCGCCAATGCGCTTGCCGATGAGGCCGAAGCCGTGCAGCGCCTTGTCGCGCTCGCCGATCTTTCGGCTCAACAACGTGCTGCGATCTCGACGCGGGCGATCGATCTTGTGCGCACCGTGCGCAGCCAGGCCAATGTTCAGATGCTGGAGGCGTTTCTAGCCGAATACGGGCTGTCGACGCAGGAAGGCGTGGCCCTGATGTGCCTGGCGGAGGCGCTGTTGCGTATACCCGATGCACAAACCATGGACGACCTGATCCATGACAAGATCGCGCCCTACGATTGGTCGTCCCATTCCGGGAGCTCAAGCTCGGTCTTTGTCAACGCCTCGACATGGGCGCTGATGCTGACTGGCGAGGTACTCGACGACAGCGAAAGCGGCATCGAAGGCACGCTGCGCGGGGTGATAAGGCGACTGGGAGAGCCGGTGATCCGCAAAGCCATGTCGGCAGCGATGCGGGAAATGGGCGAGCAGTTCGTGCTCGGCCGTACCATCGACGAGGCGATGCGCGCCGGGCGTGATGTCACGCGAAAAGGCTATCTCTATTCCTTTGACATGCTCGGCGAGGCGGCGCGGACGGAGCCCGACGCGCTGCGCTACCATCGCGCTTATGCCGACGCGATCGCTTCGATCGGCGCTGCCGCTGATAATGCCGACAGCGACCGCAATCATGGAATCTCGGTGAAACTGTCCGCGCTGCATCCTCGTTACGAGGCGGGCCAGAAGGACACGATGCTTCCGGTCATCGTCCAGCGCCTGCTGTCGCTGGCGCTCGCTGCGCGTGACGCGCGCATCGGCCTTAACATCGATGCCGAGGAATCCGACCGGCTCGATCTTTCCCTTGGCATCATCGAGCAGGTCCTGTCGGATTCTCGGCTTGCCGGCTGGAAGGGAATGGGGGTCGTGGTTCAGGCCTATGGACCGCGCGCGGCTTTTGTCATCGACTGGCTCTACGCGCTTGCCGAACGCCTCGACCGCCGGATCATGGTTCGCCTCGTCAAGGGCGCCTATTGGGACACCGAGATCAAGCGCGCCCAGGTGCTGGGGCTCGACGGCTACCCGGTGTTCACGCGCAAGCCGAACACCGACGTCTCCTATATTGCCTGCGCGAAAAAGCTGCTCGGCATGACCGGCCGCATCTATCCGCAGTTCGCCACCCACAACGCGCACACCGTTGCAGCTATTCTGGCGAT
>DATHHQ010000170.1:0-8098 GCA_035490095.1 Bradyrhizobium sp. | reverse complement strand
TTGAACTTGCGCGGCAATCCCGTCAGCGAGCGGTCGTTGAGAATGTGGTAGTGCCATTCGCGGGCGTATTCGCGGGTGTCGATCAATTCCTGCGGATCGATCCCGGCGGTCGGCGTGCCCGTCACGTTGCGGATGTTGTCGGCGCCGGAGCCGCGCGAACACAGGCCGATGTCCTGGATCCCTTCGAGCAACGGCACGGTGTGCTTCGGCGGGATCTCCCTGATCTGGATATTGGCGCGGGTGGTAATGTGCGAATAGCCGCCGCCGAAGCGTTCGGCCAGATCGGCAACACCTGCGAACTGCCAATGCTTGAGAATGCCGTTCGGAATCCGCAATCGGCACATGTAGGAAGTCTGGTTCGGTGCGACATAAAACAGGCCGTAGTAGCGCCAGCGAAAATTATCCGCAGGCGTCGGCGGCGCGTTGGTCAGCGCCTGTTCCTTCAGCCGCGAATAAGCATCGAATGGATGCTCTTCGCGCTTGAATTTTTCCTGGTCCGCAAGTTTTTTGCCCGACGCGATAATCTTGTCCTGGGCCTTGAAGCCCGCGGCGTCCGGACCAATCGGCTCCGGATCGGCTTTGCCGGCCGGCGCCGCGGCGCTACCGGCGAGGCGCCCCACCCGGCCCACCTGCAGGCCCGACATGAAGCCTTCCAGATAGCGCTTCTGCTCGTCGCTAAAATCGGCTGTTGTTGTTTCAAGTTTCATGATGCCGATGCCGTTATTGCGCGGGAACTTGCGCCGCGATCGGCGCTGCTGCGGACGTCTGCGGCTGTGCTGGCTTGAAGGTCGAATACAACGCCAAACCGGTGAAGACGAAGCCGCCGACGAGATTGCCGAGCGTCACCGGAATTTGGTTCCACACCCACCACTCGTAAACGCTGACCTTGGCGCCGAGCAGCATGCCGGTCGGAATGATGAACATGTTGACGACGGCGTGCTCAAATCCCAGCGCAAAGAATGTGAAGATCGGCAGCCAGGTTGCGGCGATCTTTCCGACGGTGGAGGTGGACGTCATCGCCATCACGACGCCAAGACAAACCAGCCAGTTGCAGAGGATGGCTTTAACGAAGACGCTGACCATCCCGGCTACACCGAGCGCCTCGTTGGCAATGGTCTTGGCCTCGGCGATGCTGACGATACGCGCCGCGACGCCCGCCGGTTCGATCTTGCCCATATTGGTCAGGGCAATCGCGAGCAGGATCCCATAGGCGATGCTGCCGAGAAGATTTCCGAGGAATACCCACGACCAGTTCGCCATGACGGCGTTCCAGGTCGCCTTGCCTTCGAGACGCGCGAGCGGCAGCAATCCAAAACTTCCGGTCACGAGTTCGAGGCCGAGCAGCACGATCATCACGAGGCTGACGGGAAAGATCAGGGCGCCAACCAGCGGCTGGCCCGTCGTAAGGGCGCCGCTAAAGGCAAGGCTGGTGGCGGCACCGAGCAGCGCACCGGAAAGCGCGCCGCGAATGAGAAGGTCGCGTGGAGAAAGCGCCAGCTTCTTCAAGCTGGCATCGATCATCGAGGCAACGACGTCGGCTGGTTTTGCGTAATCCATATCGAAGCTCCAGCTGCCACGCGTCAGCGCGGCTGCAACGAGGAAAGGGGCGTGTGATCGCTTGGAAATTCGATTCGAAGGGCAGCGCCGTATCGGAGAATTCGAAGCGATCCGATCAGCCTCGTTGCTGCGGAAATCCATCTTGGAAAACGACCAGCGGGCATCTACGGCGGCTGGCTTGCCCTTACCTATTCAAATCGTGTGCCAGTGCAGCAATTCTAATAAAATCGTTTTTGATCAATAGGTTATATTTTTTGCGGCGCGGCAAATAACGCGCGCGGATGCTCCTTATGGAGGCATCAGCCTAAGAATTGCGCTCGAAGCAAAGCTGCCTAATATTTACTCTGGCAGCTTTCCGGCATCATGGAGCCCGCCGGAAAACCTCAAAGGAGGCCAGGTATCCGGTGATGTCGGCTGGATCGAATACTGGCCCGGCGAACGCCCCGACCGAGCCGAACGCAGCGGGGTCCGCGTCCCCCCCGGGCAGTCCCAGCGCCGAGTCGTAAAGGTCCGGCCTGAACGCCCCCTCGGCGATCCTGAGCGCCTCTGGGCTGATCGCGGCCTGCCCCCAACGGACCATCTGCGCATAAAGCCAGGCAGCCTGCGCAGGTTCTGGCCTGGCGGCGCCTTCCCGCCCCACCAGCAGATAACGGCTGCTTTCGCGCATCGTGCCGTCAGGCGAAATCTTGAGACGGCCGTCGAGCGTTCGCAGGATCACATCGGCGTCCACGCCGATGCGTTCCGGCCGTGCCAGCATACGTGCTGCCTCGGCGCGATTTTCCGGCTGCTCGATGAATTCGGCGGCGCGAGATGCCGCCCGGATCAGCGCGGCCAGAACTTGCGGGTTCTTCTCGGACCAGTTCTGCCGGACGGCGAGCACCTTCTCCGCCGCGCGCACCAGAATGTCCGAGACGAAATGCAGGATGTGGCCGACGCCGAGATCGACCGCGACGGAATTCCAGGGCGCGCCGACGCAGAACGCATCGACCTGACCGCTGGCAAGACTATCCACCATGTAGGGCGGCGGCAGCACCACCATATGAACGTCCTCATCGGGGTCGACACCGCCGGCTGCCATCCAGAACCGCAATTGATAATTATGGGTTGAAAACGGAAAGGTCATGCCGAAGGTCAGCGGCTCGGCACCGCTCTTGCGCCTTGCCGCCACCACCCGCGACAACGCCAGCGCCGTGACCATCGGATCGAACGGATCGCCGTCAATTTCCGCCATGATCGCCGCATGCAGCGCCGGCGAAACCGTGATCGCATTGCCATTAAGGCCAAGATTGAAGGAGGCGACAATCGGCACCTTGACGTGGCCGAGCCCCAGGCTCGACGCGATCGCGACCGGCGCCAGCAGATGCGCGGCGTCGAACAGGCCGATATTGAGCTTGTCGCGAACGTTCGACCACGACACTTCCCGCACCAGTGTGACATCGAGCCCTTCCGCTGCGGCAAAGCCCTTGTCGACCGCAACGATCAGGGCGGCGGCGTCGACCAGCGGAATGAAGCCTATGCGAAGAGGTCCGGTCATTTCAGCAACTCCGACGCCGTCAGGATCGACTGCGCGATCTCGCCGATCTTCTTTTTTTCGCGCATCGCCGTCGACCGCAGCAGGACATAGGCCTCGTCTTCGGTCAGGCCCTTGAGCTTCATCAGGATACCCTTGGCACGATCGATCACCTTGCGATCCTCAAGCGCGGATTTGGCGCGGTCGAGCTCGTCCTGCAGTTTCGCGAATGCGTTGAAGCGTGAGATGCAGAGGTCGAGGATCGGCTTGATGCGCTCTTTCTTCAACCCATCGACGATATAGGCCGAGACGCCGGCATCGACCGAAGCCTGGATCGAGGCCGCGTCGCTCTGATCGACGAACATCGCGATCGGCCGACGCACGGCGCGGCTGACCTGGAACATCTGCTCCAGAACGTCGCGGCTGGGATTTTCCAGATCGATCAGAATTACGTCGGGATCCAGCGCATAGATCCGGGCCAGCAAGTTCTGCATTTCGCTGATATGGACCACGCCGGTAAAACCCGCCTCCCGCAATCCTTCCTCGAGGATCGCGGCACGGATCGGGCTTTCGTCAACAATGACAATTTTAGGAGACGACTCGCTGCCCATCGATCACTCGCATTCCGGCAAACACTCCATAGCACGCCACAGGCCGGCTCAAAGCCTTGTAATTATGGGCAATTGGGACTAGCTCCTGCCAATCAATCAGGCAGTTCAAATATGCAACAGGCCGCTGCGCCCAAAGTAAGCTTTGTTTCGCTGGGATGTCCCAAGGCGCTGGTGGATTCCGAGCGCATCATCACCCGGCTGCGCGCGGAGGGTTACGAACTGGCGCGCAAGCATGATGGCGCCGATCTCGTGATCGTCAACACTTGCGGCTTTCTCGACAGCGCCAAGCAGGAATCGCTTGGCGCCATCGGCGAAGCCATGGCCGAAAATGGCAAGGTCATCGTCACCGGCTGCATGGGCGCCGAGCCCGAGCAGATCGAGGCGGCCTATCCCGGCGTGCTGTCGATCACGGGGCCGCAGCAATATGAAAACGTGCTCGATGCCGTGCATCGCGCGCTGCCGCCAGTCCATAACCCGCATCTCGACCTGCTGCCGCCGCAGGGCATCAAGCTGACGCCGCGGCATTATGCCTATTTGAAGATTTCCGAAGGCTGCAACAATCGCTGCAGCTTCTGCATCATTCCAAAACTGCGCGGCGACCTGGTGTCGCGTCCGGCCAACGACGTGCTGCGCGAAGCCGAAAAGCTGGTAACCGCCGGTGTCAAGGAATTGCTGGTCATTTCGCAGGACACCTCGGCCTATGGCGTCGATATCAAATATGCCGCCAGCGCGTGGAAGGACCGCGAGGTCCGCGCCAGGTTTTTTGACCTCGCAAAAGAGCTCGGCGAACTCGGCGCCTGGGTGCGGCTGCAATATGTCTACCCCTACCCCCATGTCGACGAAGTGATCGCCCTGATGACGCAGGGCAAAGTGTTGCCCTATCTCGATATTCCGTTCCAGCACGCCAGCCCGGAAATCCTCAAAGCCATGAAGCGCCCGGCGGCGCAGGACAAGACGCTGGCGCGGATCAAGAAGTGGCGCGAGGAATGCCCGGAGCTGACGCTGCGTTCCACCTTCATCGTCGGTTTTCCCGGCGAAACCGATTCCGACTTCGCCTATCTGCTCGACTGGCTCGAAGAAGCCGAGATCGACCGCGTCGGTTGCTTCAAATATGAACCGGTCGCCGGTGCGCCGTCGAATGCGCTCGGCAACGCCGTGCCCGACGCGATCAAGCAGGAGCGATGGAACGCGCTGATGGCGCGGCAGCAGAAGATTTCGGCGCGCCGGCTGAAGCGCAAGGTCGGCACGCGACAGCAGGTCATCATCGACGAAGTCGGTCCTACCGTATCGAAAGGCCGCTCCAGGGCGGACGCGCCGGGGATCGATGGCGCGGTCTACGTCTCCAGCCGCCGTCCGCTGCGAACAGGCGAAATCGTCACCGCGAAAATCGAGCGCGCGGACGAATACGATCTGCACGGCAGCGTCGCGGGGTTCTGAGATAACCGCGGCGGAGCATGCCGTGGCGTGACACGGGGGTGGAGAGATGTCAGATCACCTGAAGGAAATGCCGCCGGCCGCCCACCTTCTTGGTCGGGAGATCGTCTCTGTAGATACGCTTGCTGGTGAAGTGAAACTTCGATTTACGGCAAAAGAGGAATTCGCGAACCGCCATGGCACCGTACAAGGCGGAATGCTGGCGGCGATGCTTGACTCCGCAACGGGTAACGCTGTCATGGCCAAGTTGCCATCGCATCTGACAGCCGTAACGACCCGCCTGGATACGCAGTTCCTGAAGCCTGCAGCATTGGGAGCGATTATTGCGACCGCACGTCTCGTTCATCAAAACGAGCGCTCCGCTGAAGTGATGGCTGAACTCACCGACAGCGAAGGCCAGATCGTCGCCACGGCCCGGGCCGAACTGCGTGTTCGCGAGCGCAAGAACAGGCCTTGAATTTCACCCGGGACGGGTCGCCCTTTCCCGCGCCCTTGACAGCGCCTGCCGTTCGGCTGTATGGCCCATCGCCATGAACCTGAACCGGACCCAACTCCGCGCAGCTTTCCGTCGTCGCTCGTTCGACGATGATGGGTCGCGCCGTGTCCGACGACAACGCTGAACAGATAGATCAGCAACGTTTTCGAGAAGGCCGCACCCGCAAAGTGCGGCCTTCTCGCGTTTCAGCCGGCCTTTTCATCCTAACCCAGAGGGAGTTCGACATGACCATTGCCACGCATCCGTTTGACGCGCTGATGAACATCACGGCGCGACCGCCGACCGTATTCGTGCGGGGCGAAGGCTCATACCTGTGGGACGACAGCGGGAAGCGCTATCTCGACTTCATCCAGGGGTGGGCGGTCAATTGCCTTGGCCACTCCCCGCCCCAAATCGCCGAAGCGCTGGCGGCACAGGCAAAGCTGCTGCTGACGCCGAGCCCGGCATTTTACAACGGCCCCAGCCTCAAGCTCGCAAAAGCTTTGACCGATCATAGCTGCTTCGATCAGGTGTTCTTCACCAATTCGGGCGCGGAAGCCAACGAAGGCGCGATCAAACTCGCGCGCAAATACGGCGCCCTGCACAAGAACGGCGCTTACGAGATCATCACCTTCGAAGGCGCCTTCCACGGCCGGACGCTGGCGACGATGTCGGCCTCCGGCAAGAAAGCCTTTGAGCCGCTGTTCGAGCCCAAGGTACCGGGCTTTCCCAAGGCACGGCTGAACGATCTCGAATCGGTGAAACGGCTCATCTCCGACAAGACCATCGGCGTAATGCTGGAGCCGATCCAGGGCGAAGCCGGCGTCTGGCCTGCGACCGATCAATTCCTGCGCGATCTACGCGCGCTCACCAAGGAGCATGGCCTGCTGCTCATCTTCGACGAGATCCAGACCGGCATGGGCCGCACCGGAATGCTCTTCCACTACGAGCATGCCGGGATCGAGCCTGACATCATGACGCTTGGAAAAGGAATCGGCGGAGGCGTGCCGCTTGCCGCGTTGCTGGCGACCGAGGCAGCTTCCTGTTTCGAACATGGCGATCAGGGCGGCACCTTCAACGGCAATCCGCTGATGTGCGCGGCCGGGCTCGCCGTTCTGCAGTGCATCGGCACGCCGGATTTTCTGAAATCGGTCGCTGATACCGGGCTATTTCTGGCGAGCGAACTGCAGCGCATTTCGGCACGGCATGGTCTCGGCGAAGTCCGCGGCCGGGGGCTGCTGCTGGTGGTGGACTTGAAACACCCGATCGGCGCTTCGATCGTCGCGCAAGCGCTTGCAGACGGCGTGCTGATTAACTCACCGCAACCGGACGCACTGCGTTTCATGCCGGCGCTCAACGTCACACGCGAGGAGATCACGGAAATGATCGAAGGCCTGGACGCGATCCTCACCAAGATGGGCGCGGCAAGGCGCGTGGCGTAATGCACCCATCGCTTGCGAACAATCGGCGGTGAGTTTCTACGCGGGTCGTCCCGGCGAATGCCGGGACGACTTTTGCAAGCCGTGTGAGAGTGCGCTGAAATGATGAAAAAAGATCAATGACGCAATGAAGGGCCGACTGACGAAGAGGTTCACCCGGTGATCAGGGATGAAGGTCCTTCATATGCTCCTTACGCGCCTGGTCCATACCCTCCTGCGCGGCCTGGGCAGCCATCATTCTGGTTTGAATGGCGGGCATGGAAGTATAAGGATTCTCGTTGTCGAGCATCGTTTGGATAAATGCATGACTGATCACGAGACTTAAAACCCAGTTTCGAGAATTCATAACCCCGTCAGCCAGCGGTTTAGTGGACCCAGGATGCTGCAAGGCATTTCTAAGTTGAGACACCGCCATTTGCGTGTGCGCTAGCTCCCTGCTCATCACCTCCAGACGCCGAAGCAACTTCTTCTGATTTCCCGGAGATTGAGGAGAGACTTTGACAGGGTACCGCCTGACGTCGATCTGACCGCTCATAGTGGTGTCCTCAAGTGGTTTGGAAATGTAAGGCGCGATGAATTCGCGTGATTGACCGTTAGTGTGACAGAAAACCGGTTCGGTTCAACCCGAACAATCTGCACCGCGCCGCCTCGACTTTGCCATTTTAGGGAAACGCTGGATGCACAAAGAGGGCCACTCAATGCATCCAAAGCTTACATCGCAATTCCTGTGCGTCGTTGCCATCGAACCGCCTAGCTACCTGCTACGGCCGCAAAATCGCAGCACCCGTCGTTGCCCGTCCCTCGAGATCGATATGGGCCTTGGCTGCATCCTTCAACGCGTAAGCGTGGTTGATCGGCACGTGCAGTTTGCCGTTGATGACGGCTGCGAACAACGTGTCGGCGCCCTCGAGCAGTTCGGAGCGCTTGCCGATGTAATCGTTGAGTTTCGGCCGGGTCGCAAACAGCGAGCCGTGATTGTTGAGTTCGGCGATCGAGAACGGCGGCACCGGACCCGAGGCGTTGCCGAAACTCACGAACATTCCGCGCGGCTTGAGGCAGGACAGCGAGCCCG
>DATHHQ010000169.1:0-5886 GCA_035490095.1 Bradyrhizobium sp. | reverse complement strand
TGATGATTCTCGCCTCGCGCTCCGCGGTCGGGTAATCGATCCAGTGATAAACGCAGCGCCGGCGCAGCGCCTCGTGCAGATCGCGCGTGCGGTTGGAGGTCAGCACCACTACCGGCCGCTCGGCCGCCCGGACGGTGCCGCGCTCGGGGATCGAAATCTGGAAATCGGACAGGAATTCGAGCAGGAATGCTTCGAACTCCTGATCCGAGCGATCGATCTCGTCGATCAGCAGCACCGTCGAGTCCGGCGCGCGCAGCGCCGCCAGCATCGGACGCTCGATCAGGAAGGTCTCGCCGTAGATGTCGATGGTCTCGTCGCCAGCCTGGCGGATCGCCAGCATCTGTCGTGGATAGTTCCATTCATAGAGCGCGGCGGAGGCGTCGATCCCCTCGTAGCATTGCAGGCGAATGAGCCGGCGACCAAGTATGGCGGCGATCGCCTTCGCCGCTTCCGTCTTGCCGACGCCGGGCGCGCCTTCGAGCAGCAGCGGCTTGCCCAGCGCGAGCGCCAGATAGGCCGCCGTCGCGATGCCCTCGTCGGCGAGGTAATAGGCCCCGCGCAGCGCCTTCTCCAGTGCCTCCGGACTGTCGATGCCGCCAATGGTTCCGCGAACCGCCATCAGCGCCGCGCCTGCGGCCGAGCGCCGCCTTGCGCCTTGATCGCGCGCAACACTTTCTCCGGCGTGATCGGCAGTTCGTCGACGCGCACACCGACCGCATTGAAAATCGCGTTGGCGACCGCCGGCATCACGGGATTGGCGCACATCTCGCCCGGGCCCTTGGCACCGAACGGACCATCGGCCGCCGGGCGCTCCAGCACCGCGATGTCGTGCGGGCAGATGTCGCCGGGACCCGGCATCAGATATTCGACAAAGTCGCGCGGGCCGTGCCCCGGATCGGGATAATAGGGCTCGGTCGTCTCGTAAAGCGCGTGACTGATCCCCATCCAGGCCCCGCCGACCAGTTGCTGTTCGACGAGCCGCGGATTGAGCGCGCGCCCGAGTTCGTAGGCGCTGTCCATGCGCACCATCGCCACTTCGCCGGTCTCGTCGTCGACCTCGACTTCGGCGACCATGCAGGCGTGCGCATAGCAGGTCGCCGGCGACATTTCACCGGTCTCGGGATCGACGGCGGAGAGCGGCACCAGGAAGATGCCGCGCCCGGAGATCGTCTTGCCTTGCCTGAACTGTGCGGCGATCGCGACGTCCTTGGTCGAGATCGATCGATGCGGCGCGCCCTTGACGTGAATGTTGCCGCGACCGTCGGTTTCGAGGTCGGCGGCGTTGACCTCGAGCTCCTCGGCCGCCGCCTCCATCATCACCCCGCGCGCTTCCTTCGCGGCGGCCATTACCGCGTTGCCGACGCGATGCGTGCCGCGCGAGGCGAAACTGCCCATGCAGTGCGGCCCGGTGTCGGAATCGGCAGTGTCGACATAGACGTCCTCAACCGGCACGCCGAGTGTCTCGGCGCAGATCTGCCGGGTTACCGACTTCATGCCCTGACCGAGGTCGATCGAGGACAGCGAGACCGTGAACTTGCCGCTCGGATTGGAATGCACCAGCGCCTGGCTCGGATCACCACCGAGATTCATGCCGATGGGATAGTTGATCGACGCGATGCCGCGCCCACGATGCATGGCCATGATCAGCGTCTCCTCGAGCCAAAGACGGAGGAAAAACGTATCGCGCCGTGCGAGGCGGGCTGCGGCGCGGGCGTCGGCGAAGCCGGGGGAGGCAGTGGCGGGTGTGGCGGCTGGGGTTCGGCGGTGGGCTGCGGCGCGCGCTCATAGGGCGTACGCTGCTGTCCGGCTGGGCGCGCCGACGCGAGCGAGTCAGCCGCGGTCGCGGGAATCGCAGCGCGTGCGCCACCGCCGTCCTTGCGCGAGGACATCCGCTTGAATTCCTCGCGCAGCGGCCATTTCGCCTTTTCGGCGGCGACCTGCACGCATTCGATCAACGCGGTGTTCTTGGCTTCGCGCCGATGCGCCTTCATGTCGCCGTCGCGATAGGCGTTGAGGATGCGGAATTCCATCGGGTCCATGCCAACGAGATGGGCGAGCTTGTCCATCTGGCATTCGATCGCGAAATCCATCGCGGTGACGCCGAAGCCACGCATCGCGGTGGCCGGTGTGCGGTTGGTGAAGACGCAATAGATGTCGCCATAAACGTTCGGGATCGTGTAGGGCCCGGGCAAATGCGCCGCACATTTGACCGCGGCGTAGCTCGACAGCCTTGTATAGGCGCCGCTGTCGAAATAGGCGCGCACCTTGCGCGCGACGATGCGGCCGTCGCGCATGACGCCGTCCTTCAGATAGATGCGTTCGGCGCCGCGCGGCGGACCATATTGCATCTCCTCCTCGCGGCCGAAGATGTAGCGCACGGGACGGCCGGTCAGCATCGCTCCGAGGATGGCAAGCGGCTCGGTCAGGGTATCGACCTTGCCGCCGAAGCCGCCGCCCACGGTGCCTCCGATGAAATGAAAGGTGTTCGAGGGCACATCGAGAATCTTTGCGCAGGTGTCGAGCGAGAAGAACAGCGCCTGGGTGGAGGTGTAGACGACATAACGTCCGTTGGTGTCGGGTGCTGCGATCGAACCGTTGGTCTCGGTCGGCGCGTGCTCGATTGGCGACATCTGATAGCGCTGCTCGAGCACATGGTCCGCGGTTGCGAAGCCGCGCTCGACGTCGCCGAAACGCAATTTCTGATGATCATAGATGTCGTAATAAGTGAAGGTATTCTTCGGATAGGTTTCGTTGACCACCGGCGCGCCGGCCTTCAGCGCTTCCTCGACGTCGAAAACCGCGGGCAGCGGCTCATAGTCGACGCGGACCTTGGCGATGGCCTCGAAGGCCTCGCGGTGGCTGTCGGCGACAATCGCCAAGACGGGCTCGCCCTTGTACCGCACTTTGTCGACTGCGAGTGTCGGTTCGTCGTCCTTGCCGAAATTGATGAGGCTGAGCAGCGTGTTGAGGTTGCGCGGCACGTCGGCGCCGCGAATCAGCCGGCGCACCCCGGAGCTGCGCTCGGCTTCCGCGGTGTCGATATGCCTGATGCGGGCGCGCGCGTGCGGGCTGCGCAGGACCTTCAGGTGCAGCATGCCCTGCAATTGGTGGTCGTTGAAATAGGTGGACGCGCCGGTGACATGACCGAGCATGTCCTGGCGCTGTGTGCCTTTGCCGATCTCCTTGAGATTGTCGTCACGCTCGTCGGCGAAAATGTCCTTGCGCAGTTCCAGCATGGCGCGGTCCTCTAGGCGCGCGCGCGGCCGCCCGAAGCGGCGGCGAGCACGGCGTTGATGATGGGTTCGTATCCGGTGCAGCGGCAGATGTTGCCGGCGATGGCATTGACGACCTCGTCGCGGGTAGGCGAGGGGTTGTGGTCGAGCAGGGCCTTTGCCGCCATCAGCATCCCCGGCGTGCAATAGCCGCACTGCGCCGCGAAATGCTCCATGAAGGCGCGCTGTAGCGGATGCAAATTCGGCCCATCCTTCAGGCCATCGAGCGTTTCCACGGAGCGGCCTTCCACGGTCTGCGCCAGCGTCAGGCATGCGAGGTGCGCATCGCCGTCGATCAGCACCGTGCAGGCACCGCATCCGCCCTGGCCGCAACCGAACTTGGGAGTCATGTCGCCGACGGCATCGCGCAGGGTGGTTAGCAGATTGGCGCCGCCATCGACGAACACCGCGACATCGCGGCCATTGTGACGAAATTGCAGGGCGGTCTTGGCCATGGGCTCTCCTTACACTTGGCCGGTGAGCAGGCGGCGCAGATGGACGCCGACCACCTCGCGCCGATACCAGGCGCTGGCGAGCGAATCGTTGACCGGTGAAGTCCCTTCCGCCGCGGCGGCGACCGCGGCGGCGACGCTCGCCGCGTCCAGCACGCGTCCTTCGAGCGCGCGCTCGGCCGCCTTGGCGCGAACCGGTGCAGCCGCCATCGCGCCGAGCGCGATGCGCGCGCCGATTACGCGGCCGCCACTGATCGGAAGATGCGCGGCGAGCGTCACCACGGCGCCGCCTTTCGGCTTGATGCGCGAGAGCTTTCGATAACGGAACGCGTCAGCGTTGGATGGACGCTGGCAGGAGACGGAGAGGACGAGCGCGCGCGGGAGGCGATCACGTCCGGCGAGAAACTCCTCGATCGGCGCGTCGCGCGCGCCATAACCGCCCTGCACCGAAACGGTCGCGCCGAGCGCAAGCAGGGCGACTGCGAAATCGCCGAATGGCGTTGGTGCGAACAGGTTGCCGCCGATAGTGCCCATGTTGCGCACGGCCGGCCCGCCGATCGAACCGGCGACGGGATGGAGAAACGCGAGCTCGCGCTCGGCGAGAACGCGCGCGAAAGTGACGCCAGCGCCAATCGTGATGCGGGAGCTGGCGACGTCGAGGTGCGTCAGGGCGCGGTCCGTCGCCCGCACCACCGTCGAAATCGAGATATCCCCTTCATTGAGCGCGCGCATCACCAGCGTGCCGCCGCCGAGGTAGCGTGCATCACGCTCCGACGACAGCGCCGCTGCTGCTTCGCCAGACGTCGTGAAGGTCTTCACGGTTACGGGCATGATGTCGCCTCCGCTCTCATACGACCTCCTGCAGATGCCGGCGAATCGCCTCGAAGCCGGCCTGGTAGATCTGTTCGCCGACCATGGCAGTGAGCTCCGCCGCTTCAGCGGGCCGCGCGGTGAAGCGCGACTCCCAGTGCCAGAAGGTCCGGTCACCGTCGGTGACCGGCAGCAACCGGACATGCGCGACGTAGTTGAACATCGGAATCGGCGTATCGAGCAGGCAATAGCTGAAGGTCTGTTCGAGATCGGAGAGCGCCAATAATTGCTCGCGCAGTTCCGAGCCGTCCTTCAGTTTGAAGCGGCGCACGCAGCCGATGCGGTCCGCGGCCTGCGCGCGCTCGATCGTGCTGGTCGCGACCGCGGGGTGCCAGCGGTCATGGCCGTTGAAATCGCGCAGCACATTCCAGACCACGCCGGTCGGCGCGTCGAGGATCGTACTCTTGACAATGTGCGGCACGGATTCAGCCTCCGAACACGCGCTTGAGCGCATCGAAGCCGCCCTGAAACACGCCAGCTCCGATCGTGTTGATCAGTTCGGTCTCGCGCTCCGGCGCACAGTCGAATTCGGCCGACCATTCCAGGAAGGTCTTTTCACCGTCGGTCACCGGCGTCAGACGCAATGTCGCGACGTAGTTCTCGACGCCCATCGGCGATTCGAGAATCGAATAGGTGCAGAACATGTCGTAGTCCGAGAGGCCGAGCAGCTTTTCGCGAATGCGGTCGCCGTTGCGCAACGTGAAATCGCGCACGCAACCGATTTTGTCTGCGGGTTCTCCGCCCTCGATGCGGCTCTCGGCGATCGCCGGATGCCAGTTGGGCAGGCCATTGAAGTCGCGTACCCGTGCCCAGACCCGATCGTTGCGGACATTGACGACGGTCGAAACATAGACACGAGCCATGGCGCGCCCTCAGCTCTTCTTGCCCGGGCGCGAAGGTTTAGCCTCACCCTCGGCTGGACCGGCGGGCGGAGCCGCAGGCCTGGCCTCACTCTCATTCTTTGGCGCGGCCTCCTTACGGATACCCTGCATATCGCGTGCTTCGCGAATAAGGCCGGGCATCTTCGAGAGACTGCCACCCTCGACGCCGATGTCGGCGAGGATCGAGTCGATCAGCGGCGCCTGAACGCGGTAACGCAACGCCGAATCGATCACTTCGTCCGTTGCACTGCGTCCGCCGCCGCCGTTGGCGGCACCACCGGCCAGACCGTCGACGTGCAGGATGCGGATGCCCTCGATCTTCTCCATCGGCTTGACGCTCTCGCGCACAATGCCCTCGATGCGGTCGAGCAGTTTGCGGCGGAACAGCGAATAGCGCGCCTGGTCGGTGAG
>DATHHQ010000168.1:0-17232 GCA_035490095.1 Bradyrhizobium sp. | reverse complement strand
ATGGGCGGGGTAGCGCGAAGCCTGCAAATCGCCGGCGCGCTTGAATCGATGCTCGATATCAGCGTGCGCTACTCCAATGAGCGCGTCGCCTTCGAAAAGAAGATATCGAAATTCCAGGCGGTGCAGCACAACCTTGCAAGACTGGCCGGAGAATCGGCGGCGGCGCTCGCGGCCGCGACCTCGGCGGCGGATACCATTGCCAACAGCACCTCGTTCGACGACGCGACGTTTCTTGAAGCCGCGTCCGCGAAGATCCGATGTTCGGAAGCCGCGGAAAAGGGCGGCGCGATCGCCCATCAGGTGCACGGCGCGATCGGCTTCACGATCGAGCACATCCTGCATCGCTATAGCTTGCGCGCCCTGGCCTGGCGCGACGATTTCGGCTCCGAGAGCTACTGGGCGGTGGAGCTCGGCAAGATGGTCGCCGCGCGCGGCGCCGACGAATTGTGGCCGCTGGTAGCGTCGCGCTGAGGATGTCGATGCGTACGGAAACGGCACACGCGATTCTCTTCACCTCTCCCAAAGGGAGAGGTCGGGTCGCATCGATAGATGCGATCCGGGTGAAGGGTTACGGCCCATCGATAGACCGTACCCCCTCACCCCAACCCTCTCCCATCGAAGTCGGATATATCCGACTTCGACATATTGGGATGCCCGACTCGGGTATACCCGAGTTGGGTTGGAGAGGGAGCGCGCTTCCGCTGCCGCAAGGGCCCAACTTTCATTTTCAAGCTACGAATCAGCATTTGACTCGAGATTAAAACAATGACCGCAGCCCTTCGTTTCGATCCGATCCGCCTGCCGCCCGAATGCGAGGTGCTGCGCAAGCAAGTGCGCGCCTTCCTCGCCGAGGAAATCGCCGCCGGCACCTTCGATCCGCACAAGCCCAATCGTGAAGACACCGACGCGCCGGAATTTTCCCGCCGGGTCGGCGAACGCGGCTGGCTCGGCATGACCTGGCCGAAGAAATATGGCGGCCACGAGCGCTCTTTCCTCGAGCGCTATGTGGTGACCGAGGAAATGCGCGTCGCCAACGCGCCGACACGGCGCTTCTTCGTGGCCGACCGGCAGAGCGGCCCGGTGCTTTTGAAATACGCCCCCGAGCACATCAAGATGGACATCCTGCCGCGCATCTGCCGTGGCGAAGTCTGTTTTGCCATCGGCATGAGCGAGCCCAATTCCGGCTCGGACCTGTTCGCGGCAAAAACCAAGGCGACCAAGACCGACGGCGGTTTTTTGATCAACGGCACCAAGATCTGGACCTCGTCGGCGCACATCGCCGACTACATGATCGCGATTTTCCGCACCTCGCCGTCGACCAAGGAGAACCGCCGCCACGGCCTGACGCAGTTTCTGGTCGACATGAAAACGCCGGGCATCAAGGTCAACCCGATCGGCCAGATCACCGGGCAATTCGAATTCAACGAGGTGGTATTCACCGACGCCTTCATGCCCGACGATCATGTGCTCGGCGAAATCGACGGCGCCTGGAAACAGGCGACCTCTGAACTCGCCTATGAGCGCAGCGGGCCGGAACGTTTTCTGGAGACCTATTATGTGCTGACCGAACTGGTGCGTGCCGTCGGGTCGAAGCCGGATACTCGCAGCGCCGAGGGCATCGGCCGGCTGGTGGCGCAGCTTCACACCATGCGCCGGATGTCGGTCTCGGTCGCGGGCATGCTGCAGGCCGGCAAGGAGCCGATCGTCGAAGCTTCCATCGTCAAGGATATCGGCACGGTCTGGGAGCAGCAATTGCCGCACCGGGTACGCGACCTCGCCGCCTTCGTCGATGCCGATGCGACCAATCACGAGACGCTGGAGAACCAGCTGTCGTTCGCCATCAAGACCGCGCCCAAGCTCACCATTCAGGGCGGCACCACCGAGGTGCTGCGCGGCATCATCGCGCGCGGGTTAGGACTGCGCTAACGCGACTCTTTTTCTTACCTCTCCCTTTGGGAGAGGTCGGATCGCAGAGCGATCCGGGTGAGGGGTTACGGCCTAACGATAGACCGTACCCCCTCACCCCAACCCTCTCCCTATGGGAGAGGGAGTGCACTTCCGCTGTTGCAATATTTCAATCCATAGGAGACCAAGATATGAGCAAGTTCACTGACATCGGCGTCGAAAAGGTCGGGCACGTCGGCACCATCGAAATCCAGCGGCCGCCGCTGAACTTCTTCGATATCTCCCTGATCAACCAGATCGCCGACGCGCTGGAGGAATTCGACAAGGATATCGAAATCCGCTCCTCGGTTCTGATGGCGCAGGGCAAGGCGTTCTGCGCCGGCGCCAATTTCAACGATCCTGCGCGGCAGGAGCAGGAGGCGCGCGCGGCCAAGGGTGATCCGGCCGACAGTCTCGGCCCGATCAACAGCCTTTATCTGCACGCGGTACGGATCTTCCGTAACAAAAAGCCGATCGTCGCGGCGGTCCACGGCGCCGCCATCGGCGGCGGGTTGGGGCTTGCGGTATCAGCCGATTTTCGCGTCACCTGCCCCGAGGCGCGCTTCGCCGCCAACTTTACCAAGCTCGGTTTTCATCCCGGTTTTGGACTGACGACGACACTTCCCGAACTGGTCGGGAAGAACAATGCGGAACTGATTTTCTACACCAGCCGCCGCGTCACCGGCGAGGAAGCCACCAAGATGGGGCTCGCCAATGTCTGCGTGCCGCAGGATCAGGTGCGCGCCGAGGCGATGAAGCTGGCCGCGGAGATCGCCGAATGCTCGCCGCTCGGCCTGCTCTCGACCCGCGCCACCATGCGCGCCGGCCTCGCCGACCGCGTGCTGGCCGCGACAAATCACGAACTTGCCGAACAGTCGCGCCTGCGCGCGACCGAGGATTTCAAGGAAGGCGTCAAGGCCACCGCCGAGCGACGCGTCGCGAATTTCAGGGGGCGGTGAGTTTGTTTCACCTCTCCCTTTGGGAGAGGTCGGATCGCAGAGCGATCCGGGTGAGGGGTTACGACCTAACGAGAGACCGTAACCCCTCACCCCAACCCTCTCCCAACGGGAGAGGGAGCGCGCTTTCGTTGTAGAAGCGCATCAAGTTCCGCCGAACTCCGAGACGACTTGCTGAAAGGCCTGCTACCCCTTCTTCCGCACCACCAGCGCATCGACGATGGTGGCGCCCTGGCCTTGCGGATGCACCAGCACCGGATTGATTTCGATTTCGGAAATCTCGTTAACGAATTGCGCCGCGAGCACGGATATCTGCGCGATCAATTGCGACAGCGCCGGGATGTCGGTTTTCACCGCACCCCTGAAGCCATTGAGCAAGGGGGCTGCCTTGAGCTCGGCCAGCATGGCGGAGGCCTCAGCCGCGCTCACCGGTGCCGGACGATAGATCACGTCCTTGAATAATTCCGTGATGACGCCACCAAGGCCGACCATGATCATCGGACCGAACGTTGCATCCAGCAGCGTGCCGACGATGATCTCGGCGCCCTTTTTCGCCATCGGACCGACCAGCACGCCCTGAATCGCAGCATCGGGCCGGTGCCGGCCCGCGCTTTCCAGCAGCGCCTGGTAGGCCGCGAACGCTTCGCCCTTGCTCGCAATATTGACGCGCACGCCGCCGACTTCGCTCTTGTGCGGGATGTCGCGCGACTGGATTTTCATCACCAGCGGAAAGCCGGCGCGGGCAATCGCAGCGTCCAGTTCGCCCCGGTTGGACACCAACACTTCGTCCGGCAACGCAATGCCGGCATCGCGCAGCAGCGATTTGCTGTCGAATTCGGAAGGCGTTGCGGACTTCAGATGCGCGGAGAGATCGGGCGGCGGTAGCGCCGCAACCTCAGCCGGCGGCGCCAGCCTGAATTTGGCGCGCTGAACCATCTGCCGCATGGCGACGCCGACATGCGTCAATCCCGACAGCACGACGGCGCCCGACGCCGCGAATTCCGTGCGCGCGAAATGAGATGGCAGCGTATAGGAGTAAAACACGATCGGCTTGTTCTGCGCTGACAGGACGGGCTTCAGTTCCGCCTGCTTGAATGGCATCCGCGTGTCGCTCGACAGCGACAGCACCACCAGAATGGCGTCGACTTCGTCCGATACGTCGAGCAGATCGATGCTCCTCTGCAGACCGCCGCTGTGCACGCCCTGCGCCGTCACGTCGATTGGATTTCCCGCGGCGCCATAGGACGGCAGCAATTTTCGGATTTCCGCCTGGATCGACTGGGAAAGCTCCGGCACCTGCAGTCCCTGCATCGCAACCGTATCCGCGCCCCAGATTCCGGCGCCGCCGGACACCGTGAGAACGGCAACGCGATCGCCTTTCGGCACCGGGTTGGTAGTCAGGACGGCCGCGATGGTGACGGCCTCATCGAGATCGTTGGAAACGATAAAACCGTATTTGGCGAACACCGCGTCATAGGCCGCGGACCAGCCGGCCATGCTGGCGGTATGCGACGCCGCCGCACGCTCGCCGGCGCCGGAGCGGCCGACTTTGGTGACGATGACGGGTTTTCCGATCTCGGCCGCGCGCCTGGCGGCGGCGATAAACCTATCGACATCGCGGATACCCTCGATGAACAGCAGGATCACGTCGGTGGAAGCATCCTGCACCATAAATTCGAAAAATTCGCCGGCGCCGAGGTCGGATTCGTTGCCGGCGCTGATGACGTAACTGAGCGCGATGCCGAGCGCCTTGGCGCGGTGATAGATTGCAAAGCCGATGCCGCCGCTCTGCGCCACGATGCCGATCCGCCTGATGGTCGCGACCAGTTGCGGCGCGTCCGGCTTGACATCGACGGTCGGGCTGAAGGTGGCGGCGACGCGCTGGACCTGGCTGTAAAAGCCTTCGGCATTGGGGCCGGAAATCCGCATCCCGGTCTTCTTGGCGAGTGCAACGATGGCGTCCTGCATCGCGGCACTATCGCCGCCCTCCTCGGCGAATCCCGACGAGATGATCACCGCGTTCTTGACGCCGGCGGCAGCGCACTGCTCGAGCGCGCCGAGCACCGCGCGAGCCGGGATGATGACGATGGCAAGATCGATCGGCTGTCGGACATCGGCAATCGCAGGGTAGCATTTCAGCCCGTCGATATCGCCGTAATTGGGATTGATCGGGAAAATCTTTCCCGGGAATCCGTTCTTGCGCAGCATCGACAATAGCCGCCCCGGGATTTTCTCCAGATCGCGCGAAGCGCCGATCAGGGCGATGCTGTCGGGCGCGAACAATGAATCGAGCGGATGCGGCATTGAGGCGTGATCCTTTTTATTGTTGTTTAGCGCTCTTGAGACCGTCATTGCGAGCCGCGTAGCCCGGATGGAGCGAAGCGCAATCCGGGATCAGCCCATCCGCTGGCGAGACAGTCCCCGGATTTCGCGGAGTTTATCATCGGGCGCGCATTCGCGCGACCCGTTGGCTCCATCCGGGCTACGCTTGTAGTCACGCCATCAGATGAAACGTGACGCCGCCGAGCAGGAACGAATCGACCGACGCCGCGCAGCCCTTTGCTCTGGCGGCATCGCGTACGGCTACGATATCGGCGACCTTAAACGTCAGCCCACTCATGATGTCGCTTGGGCCTTTGATGAAGGTGAAGTTGCAATTGGGCAGCTTCAGCTCCGGCTCGCCTGACTTGCCCGTGCTCACGGCAATTCCGATGATCCTGCCCCAGTGCTCGGCAAGAGCCTGCGGCTGCGGGCTTTCCATCTCCACCCCGATCAGCGCCTGCGTCACATCTTTGCGGATCGACTTCTGCCAGTCCGGCCCGGCCGGCGGATAGGGGCCGAGAATATCGTCGCTGCCGTCGGTGTGATTGAATTCGATGAATGCCGCGCGGCAATCGCGCGGATGCAGTTGCACGCCATGATAGGGCGCGTGATCGATGACATTGGCGACACGCACGCCCATTTCCCTGGCGTGCTCTCCGCGCGCATCGGGATCGTCGCAGCAGAAGATCGCCATATAGCCGCCGCGGCCGCCGGTCTTCTCGATAAAGCGTCCCGCCGCGGTGCCGGGCTGAAACGGCGCCACCACCTCCAGGAGGATGGTATCGACCGGCAGCAGCGCGTTCTCCAGACCATATTTGGCGACGTTGCCATCGCGATAGCAGACATTGAGACCCATGATGCGGGCGATATCGCCGATGACAGGTTCGAGACGCGGCGCCACCAGGCAGATCTGCCGCAGCCTCATATAGCCGGCGCCGGCCATTTCAATGACCCCGGCCATTTCAATGGCCCTGGAACACGGGTTTGCGTTTTTCGACGAACGCCTTGGCGGCTTCCTTGTGGTCGGCGGTCTCGCCCGAGCGCGAGTGATGGATCGCCTCGGCGTCGAAACAGGCTTCCAGCGACATATGCTCGGCGTTGTTGATGTTGCGTTTGATGTAACCGAGCGTCACCGACGGACCCTGCGCCAGCGACATCGCGAGTTCATGCGCCGCTGCTTCGACGTCGGCGTCGGGAACGACGCGGGTCACCATGCCGAGCGCGTAGGCTTCCTGCGCGTTAAGCACCGGCGAGGTCAGATAAAGCTCGCGCGCCTTGGCGCTGCCGAGCAGATGGGTCAGGAAATAGGTGCCACCGTAGTCGCCGGACAAACCAACCTTGGCGAATGCGGTGGTGATCTTGACGGAAGCGGAGGCGATGCGGAGATCGCAGGCCAGTGCGATCGAAAGTCCGGCGCCGGCGGCCGCGCCATCGACCTGCGCCACCACCGGCTTTGGCATGTCGTGGAGAATACGGGAGACTTCCATGCCGCGCCGCAGATTGGCCATCTTGGTTTCGAACGGCAGCGGCGCCCGCCCCTCCGCCATCGACTTCACATCGCCGCCGACACAGAAGGTGCCGCCCGCGCCTTTAAGCAGAACGGCGCGGACCTCATGGTCCTCGGCCGCGCGCCGCGCCGCTTCGACCAACCCTCGCGTCATCTCCGGATTGAGCGCGTTGCGCCGATCCGGACGGTTCATGGTGATGGTGAGCAGGCCGGAGTCGAGTTTCTGCAGGACGATGTCGTTCATGAGGTGTTACCTTTGTTGTTATTGGTTGTCTCCTGTCATTCCGGGGCGATGCGAAGCATCGAACCCGGAATCTCGAGATTCCCCGATGTGCAATCGCACATCTGAGGTTCGCGTCTTCGACGCGCCCCGGATTGACGGCTACCACTATTATTTCTTCACCAGCGGGCAGCGTGACAGTTCGAGCGACTGGAACGCCTCATTGCCGGGTATCGTCGCCAGCAGCTTGTAGTCGTCCCAGCGACCCTTGGATTCCGACGGCTTCTTGACCTCGAACAGATACATGTCGTGCACCATGCGGCCGTCTTCGCGGATCCGGCCGTTTTTGGCGAACATGTCGTTGATCGGGGTTTCCTTCATGATCTTAATTACGGCTGCAGCATCGGTGGTCCCCGCCGCCTTCACGGCCTTGAGATAATGCGTCACCGACGAATAGGTGCCGGCCTGCACCGCCGACGGCACCCGTTTCATGCGCTCCATGAAGCGTTTGGAAAACGCGCGGGTGTCGTCGTTGAGGTCCCAATAATACGCTTCGGCGAGCAGCAGTCCCTGCGCGGTCTCAAGCCCGACGCTGTCGATATCGGTGATGAAGGCCAGCAGCGGCGACAGCTTCTGGCCGCTCTTCATCAAGCCAAACTCCGCCGCCTGCTTGATGGCGTTGATGGTGTCGCCGCCGGCGTTCGCAAGCCCGATCACCTTGGCCTTCGAGCTTTGCGCCTGCAGCAGGTATGACGAGAAATCCGAGGTGTTGAGCGGATGCCGCACGCCGCCCAGAATCTTGCCGCCGGATTTCAGCACCACATTGGTGGTGTCCTTTTCCAGATCCTGTCCGAAGGCGTAGTCGGCGGTGAGGAAGAACCAGCTGTCGAGGCCTTGCTTGACGGCCGCAAGGCCCGTGACATTGGCCTGCGCGAATGTATCGAACACGTAATGCACGGTGTAGGGACCGCAGGCCTCGTTGGAGAGGCGGATCGATCCGGGACCGTTGAACATATTGATCTTGCCGCGCGCCTTCGAGATCTCCAGCGCGGCCAGCGCGGTGGCCGATGCCGCCACGTCGAACAGCATCTCAACGCCCTGATTGTCGAACATGTCGCGGGCGATATTGGCGGCAAGGTCGGCCTTGTTGAGATGATCGGCCGCGATAATCTCGATCTTGCGGCCCAGCACTTCGCCGCCGAAATCCTCCGCCGCCATCTTCGCGGCTGTCTCGCTGCCCGGCCCGGTAATGTCGGCGTAGAGACCGGACATATCGAGGATGCCGCCGAGTTTAAGTGGAGGCTTGCTTTGCGCCACAGCCGCAGTGGCGGCAAGCGCCAGAACCGATGCGAATACACCGGAAAATACGCGGTACATTGAAGCCTCCCTGCGAACGTGCCGCATTCCTTGCGACCTCAATTTCAGTTGCGGCAATCATGCCGTAAGCCATCGACAGCGGCAAGCAGCACGCCATCAGCGGCAATGTTGGTTTTTCCGCAAAGCGGAATGATTGGTGTCAGTGCGCATTCACGCGCTGCTCAGGCCAGCAATCCCTTTCCCGGGACATGGTTGAGCTCAAGCCTGATGCCATCGGGATCCTCGAACAGCAGCGAATAATATCCCGGCGCCCATTGGTCCTCGCGCGGCGCGCGAATGATCTTCACGTCAAGCGAACACAGGAAGCCGTGTAACTCGTCAATGTCGGCGCGCTCGCGGGCGCGAAAGCACAGATGGTGCAGGCCGACGCGATTTTGCTCGAACGCGGCGCCGGCGTGCTCGGGCGACGGCGCGTTGATCCCGACCGCCGTGCGCCCGCCCACGCAGTAATAACTTGTCTCGGTATCGATGACGGGCTTCAGCCCGAGAAACGGCAGCAGCTTGCGGTAGAACTCACGGGAGCGTTCGAAATTCGACGCGGTCAGAAAAATATGCGCGATGCCGTTGACTTCCATCTCTCCCCCCGTTCGTCACCATGACAATTTCGGATAAAGACCGTTCTCGGAAATCGTCAACATACAGCAATCGGGCCGGCATCGAGCAGCGTGATGGAACCGGTGACCAGAACGGGCCCGCGGCGCGGCGGATTTGTCGCGGTGGCGCTGCCGTGGGGCCTGATATTGGCTGCCGCCGCGGCCGGTCCGGCGGTTGCGGCCGGATGCGCCTTCGAACCGCAGGGTGAGGGCCGGGTCGCTGCCGTGATCGATTCGCGCACCTTTCGCCTGCAGGACGGCCGCGAGATCCGCCTCGCCGGCATCGAGCCGGTCGCGGCCGAAAAGGCGGCGCTGGCGGCAATTGTGGCGGGCCGCGAGGTGACACTGCGCGGGGAAGACGACGCGCCCGATCGGTATGGCCGCCAGCCGGCTTTTGTGTTTCTGGCTGATTCGGAAACGCCGGTGCAGGGTCTGCTGCTGGCGCAGGGCGAGGCGCTGGTTTCGACCACCGTAACCGACAAAAACTGTGCTACGGTCCTATTTGACGCCGAGACCGCGGCGCGAGATGCAAAACGAGGCACCTGGGCTGATCCCGCCGCCATAAAAAACGCGGAAAGTCCGGGCGATATCTTGGCCGGGATTGGGCGATTTGCGGTGGTCGAGGGCAAAGTTTTGTCGGTCCGACTAGCTGGGGCGACGACTTATCTAAACTTCGGACGGAGCTGGACACAGGGCTTTGCTGTGACTATTTCAAGGCGCGTGACAGCGGGCCTCGAGGCTGCCGGCGTCTTCGTTAAGTCTCTCGAGAATCGACGAATTCGCGTTCGCGGCTGGGTCGAGGCGCGCGGCGGGCCGCGAATCGAAGTGCTCCGGGTGGGGCAGATTGAGTTGCTTGGCGAAAATTAGCTCTCTGGACAGGTACGAGTAGCTGAAGTGGCAGAGTGTGCGGAACGGCACGGGATGTGGATGATTCGCCGCCTTTTGGCTGCGCCGATTTTGCTGTGCGTCGCCTTTGCGCTGGCTGCCTGCGGCGATGCCGCCCGGTTCCAGACCCCTATTCCGACGGCAAACCCGCTCAAATCGGCCCGGACCGTCGCGCAAACCCCGGCCGCCGAGCGCGAGCACGAGCGGATTCTGTCCTCTTATGGCGGTTCCTATGATGATCTTAAGCTGGAAGCCCTGATCGGCAAGACGGTCGATCGGCTAGTTGCCGCCTCGGATCGCCCCGACCAGGCCTACAAGGTGACCATCCTCAATTCGGGCGCGGTGAACGCGTTCGCGCTTCCGACCGGGCAGCTTTACGTGACGCGCGGCCTGATCGCGCTGGCCAGCGATACCTCGGAATTGTCCTCAGTGCTGAGCCACGAGATGGCGCATGTGCTGGCAAAACACGCCTCGATCCGCGAAGATCAGGCGCGTCAGGCCGCCGTCGTCACCCGCGTCGTCACCGACATGGGCAACGATCCCGATCTCACGGCACTTGCGCTGGCGAAAACCAAGCTGACGATGGCGAGCTTCTCACGCGCCCAGGAATTCGAAGCGGACGGCATCGGCGTCGGTATTTCAGCGCGCGCCCATTTCGATCCCTTTGGCGCGGCGCGTTTCCTGACGTCGATGGAGCGTAACGCCGAGCTGAAAGTGGGAAAGACCTCGCTCGATCCGCGCGCGCAGGATTTTCTCTCCTCGCATCCGGCAACGCCGGAGCGCGTACAGAACGCACAGGCGCGGGCAAGGCAGTTCACCTCGCCGGAGGGCGGCGAGCGCGATCGCGAAACCTATCTCGCCGCCATCGACAACATCGTCTACGGGGAGGATCCGAGCGAAGGATTCGTTCGGGGCCGGCGCTTCCTGCATCCCAAGCTCGGCTTCACCTTCGCCGCACCCGATACGTTCACGCTGGACAATACCGCGCAGGCCGTGATCGGCGTGCGCGAGGGCGGCACCCAGGCCATGCGCTTCGATGTCGTGAGAGTGCCAGCGGAACAGTCGCTCGGCGACTATCTCAATTCCGGCTGGATGGAAAACGTCGACAAATCTTCGACCGAGGATCTGACCATCAATGGCTTCCCGGCGGCATCGGCCACCGCGCAAGGCGATCAATGGCAATTCAGGGTCTATGCGCTGCGCTTCGGCAGCGACGTCTACCGCTTCATTTTCGCCGCCAAGCAGAAGACCACCGAGAGCGACCGCAACGCGCGCGAAACCGTGAATTCCTTCCGCCGCTTGACGCTGGAGGAAATTCAGGCCGCGCGGCCGCTTCGAATAAAAGTCATTACCGCGCAACCCGGCGATACCGTTGAATCGCTGGCGCACCGCATGGCCGCGGTCGACCGCCCGACGGAGCGCTTCCGCATCCTGAACGGGCTCGACGCCCACGCCCAGGTCAAGGTGCGGGATCTCGTGAAGATCGTGGTGGACTGACGCGAAGCGTCATTCCGGGGCGACGCGCGGCGTCGAACCCGGAATCTCTGGATTCCCCGATGTGCAATTGTACATCTGAGGTTCGCGCTTTCAGCGCGCCCCGGAATGACAGCCCAAACAAAAAGCCCGGTCTAAGACCGGGCTTTTGAATTTTGGATTTGCAAAGCTGCTTACGCCGCTTCGTCCGCGACAGCGGTATCGTCGCCATCGGTATCCGCATCGGCTTCACCGTCGGCTTCGACCTCGGTCTCCGCCTTGGCGCCGCGGCGCGGGCTCTTGGCAAGCTGGCCTTCGATTTCCTTCACCGCCTCGGTTTCCGTGCCGTGCTGCACGACGGCGATTTCCCGCGACAGGCGATCGAGCGCCGCTTCATAGAGCTGACGTTCGCTGTAGGACTGTTCGGGCTGCGATTCCGAGCGATAAAGATCGCGCACCACTTCGGCGATCGCGACGATATCTCCCGAATTGATCTTGGCCTCATATTCCTGGGCCCGGCGCGACCACATCGTGCGCTTGACGCGCGCGCGGCCCTTCAGGGTTTCCAGCGCGCGTTTGACCAATGCCGGCTCCGACAGCTTGCGCATGCCGACATTGGCAACCTTCGCGGTCGGCACCCGCAGTGTCATCTTGTCCTTCATGAAATTAATCACGAACAGTTCAAGCTTGGCGCCGGCGATCTCCTGCTCTTCGATGGCCAGAATCTGGCCAACGCCGTGCGCGGGATACACCACGAATTCGTTGGTCTTGAAGCCCTGGCGCTGGGTCAAAACCTTCTTCGGCTCTTCGACGCGCGGTGCAACCGCCACGGGCTTGTTGGCGACCACGGGCTTGACCGCAACCTTTGCGACGGTCTTCGGGGCAGTCTTGGCGGGAGCGACCTTCGAAGCAGTGGGCTTCGAACCCGTCGCTTTCGCGGCAGTTTTTGCAGTCTTGTTTGGCATTGCGCTTCTTTTGTTTTTTGAGGATTTGGCAGCCGAGGCCTTGGATGCCTTCCGGGTATCCTTAAGGGAAGACCGGACGCGGCTTTTGGTTGCACCACGGCTGGCCGCGGCAGCACCTTTAGGACTCTTGGAAGCACTCTTTTTACGCGTTTTCTGTGACACAGCCTGCGCGCGGAACTGCCACGCCCCTGTTCGATGTTTTCAAGGGAACCCATAGGGACCACGAATGGTGGCATTGCCGGGTTCGGCTTGCTATAGCCCAATATAGCACATTTTCCGTGAAAATCAATGATTTATGGCCCATTCGAGGCGCCGCGAGGCCGTTTTCGGCCGTATCCCCCGGATTAGGGTTAAGGTCTACAACCGGTGAGGACTGGAATCGGCGTCAGCTTTCCAGCCGGAACCTGAGCGTTAAATCAGTCACCGGTACCTGGAGCCGGAGAAAAATATTTCTCGAATTTGCCTTCCATCCCCTCATATTCCTTGGCGTCGGCCGGGGATTCCTTCTTCTGGGTGATGTTCGGCCAGCTCTTGGCATATTCGGTATTTACCTCGAGCCATTTTTCCAATCCGGGCTCGGTGTCGGGCTTGATGGCATCCGCGGGACATTCAGGCTCGCACACACCGCAGTCGATGCATTCGTCCGGATGGATCACCAGCATGTTGTCGCCTTCGTAGAAACAGTCTACGGGGCAGACCTCGACGCAATCGGTATATTTGCATTTGATGCAGGCTTCAGTGACGACGTAAGTCATCCAAGGCTCCGGAACGGGTCAATTTGTGTCGTTTGCGTAGCGCAGGAACTCCGCAGCCGCAAGTGAAGCACATCGCACCCGAGAGCCGTTTTCAAGCGGTTCTACGGCGGCTTGTTTCACTAACATGCAGATAGTTATTCCCGCCGGCCCTGCAAATCGTCGTACAGCACGCGGGCTGCGGACGCATCGCCCCGCCGCTCTGCAAATCCGACGACCTTGAGGATGCGGACGGTACGATCAAGCCCGATCGTCAGCACGTCGCCGGCCTTCACGGCATGGCCGGGCGCTTTCTCGCGCACGCCATTGATGCGGACGTGGCCGGCCTCGATCAGCGCCGCAGCGCTGGTGCGGGCCTTCACCACCCGCGCGTGCCACAACCACTTATCGAGACGCTGGCGCTCCAAGCAACACCAATTCGAGAACAGGCCGGACCCGCGATCTGCTTGTTTGAGCAGCATCACTCAACAAACGAAATCGTTCATCCGGGAAAAACGGGGACTACTTTGCGGGGTCGCGGTCATTCGGCTCCGGATCATGCGCTAGCGCTGATCCTTACGGTTGGCGGTGAGCTGCTCCTTGAGCGCCGCCAGTTTGGCAAACGGCGAATTGGGATCGACCGGGCGCTCGCGTTCGCGTGGCGGCGCGGTGGTCGCGAACTGCCGATGCGACGGCCCGCCCTCGCGCTTGTCGCGTCCGCCCTTGTCACGGCCGCCGTGGTCGCGCCCACCGCCGGATTTGCCCTTGTACTTGTCCGCTTCCCTGCCCTTGCCGGCAAAGCGCTCGCGGGAGGGGCGGCCCTTGTCGTCACGTGGTTCGCGAACCGGCGCACCTTCCGCCGGAGCCGCCGCTGCGGCTTCGACCGGCGCATCGCCGCGGGGTTTACGAAAATCATTGCCGCGGTCGCGCCGCCCGCGGCCGTGACGCTCGCGCTTGGCGCCGTCAGCGGGCTCGGCCGCTGCGGCAGCCGGCTGAACGCCCTCCTGCGGACGGTCCTGATGGCCGTGATGGCGATGACGGCTGCGGTCATGGCGCGGCCGGCGCTCTTCCGATCGGCCACCCGGCCGCCAGACGTCCACCATCTCCGGAACCGCAACGGCATCGGGCGCTGTTGCGAGCGCGGTACCCGCATCCGCCGCTGCAACGTCGCCCGCTGCGACGGTCTCTGTCGCTGTTTCAGCGGCGGCCTCAACTTGCGGCGCTTCTGTCGCTGGAGCATCTGTCGCAGGAACTTCTGACGTTGCAGCTTCGGTTGAAGCCGCGGGATCCGGCGGGACTTCGATCACATTGACTTCGATCACATTGGCTTCGGCTGCCGCGGCCTCGTTCTCACTCGCAACCGACGAGAACGCGACATTGGGAAGTAACGTCGCGGACGATGCCGCCGCCTCTTCAGCGGCCGGCGCCGCGTCATTGGCGATGTCTGCGACGGCGACGTCTGCAACGGTGATGTCTGCGATGTCGCCTGTCTCGGTGGCGGCCACCGGTTCCGGCGCAATGGCGTCGGCAGTTGCGCTTTCCGGCGGCGACGCCTCTGGAGACGAAATCTCCGGAGCGGCGACATCAGGCGGCGCGGTTTCCACAATTGCTTCGATCGCAGCCGGCTTCGGAGGCGGTGCCGGGCGGCGCTCCATGCGATAGCCGAGCGCGCGCAGGATCGAGGCGAAGTCTTCGCCGGCTGAACCGGTGAGCGAGGTCATCGCCTGTGTGACCACGAAGCCGCGGCCGTCGAACGCGCCCGGAGGCTTTCCGCCCGGCGCGGTTTCGCGCCACGACAGCGCGGGGCGGATCAGATCGGCGAGACGCTCCAGAATATCGACCCGCACGGCGCGCTCGCCGCATTGCCGATAGCCCAGCACGCGATAGGCATCGCGATCGAGCACCTTGTCGACCGGGAATGACGTGCGGCCGCTGCCCGCCAGGTGCTGCGCACCCGATAGCGCCGACAGGTCGACATCCTCCTGCTTCTGCGCCCACAACAGCGACGCCAGCGCGCGCGCCGCCGGCTTCAACAGCGCCGGAAGGTAGATATGATAGGCCCCGAACCGCACGCCGTATTTGCGCAACGAGGCCCGCGACGGCTGGTCGAGATCCTTCATCTCGGCCGCGATCTTCGAACGCTCCAGCACGCCCAGCGCCTCGATCAGCTGAAATGCGATCCCGCGCGCAATCCCGGTGATGTCCTCCGCCTTGGCGAGGTCGAACAGCGGTCCCAGCAGCTTTTCGATATGCGTCTTCAGCCACAGATCGAGCCGCGTCTGTACCGCTTCGCGTGGCGCGCCGGTCAAGCGATCGTCGGAAATGATGCGGATGCGTGGATGCAGCGCGTCATCGGCCGCCACCAGCTTTGCCACGGCGTCGCCGGTCCAGCGGATCGTGGCGTCCGATGTCAGCACAAACTGATCGTCCGGGGCGGCCGATAATTTCTCGGCGCGCGCGTCGATTTCACCGGCCAGCGCCTTTTGCGCGGTCGCCTGCAATGCCTTGGCATCGGAGCCGGCCTCAGCCGCGTCGGGCGCAAACGTGAAACCGTCGAGGCGGCCAATCACATGGCCCTCTACGATCACTTCGCCGGTCTTGCCAATTTCCGTATTCAACATCGTGTTTTCCCGCAGGCGGCGCATCAATACACTGGTACGGCGATCAACGAAACGCTCCGTGAGCCGTTCATGCAGCGCATCGGACAATTTATTTTCGACGTCGCGCGCGATTCCCTGCCAATGTTCGGGATCCGCCAGCCAGTCCGGGCGGTTAGCGACAAAGGTCCAGGTCCGGATTTGCGCAATCCGGCTCGATAGCGTGTCGATATCGCCGTCGACGCGATCGGCCTGCTCGACCTGGGCGGCGAACCAGGCGTCCGGAATCCTGCCCTTTTGCATCAAAAAGCCGAACAAAGTCGTCACCAGCTCGGCATGCGCGGCCGGCGCGATCTTGCGGTAATCCGGAATCTGGCAGGCATCCCACAGCCGTTCCACCGCGGCGGCGCCATGCGCCATCTCGCGCACGTCGGCATCGCGCGCGGCGTGATCGAGTACCCGCAGATCCTCCGCGATCGGCGCGCGGGTCAGCGCTTCGTGGGAGGGCGTCAGCGCCAGCGACACTTGCAAGGCGCCGAGCGAAGAGAAATCCAGCTTCGAATTGCGCCATTGCAGCACTTTCACGCTCTCGAAGGTGTGATTCTGCAGCGCATTGACCAGCTCCGGCTCGAACGGCGCGCAGCGGCCGGTGGTGCCGAAGGTGCCGTCGCGGGTGGCGCGGCCGGCCCGCCCGGCGATCTGGGCGAATTCGGATGGATTGAGGCGACGGAACTGATAACCGTCATATTTGCGGTCGGAGGCGAAGGCGACGTGGTCGACGTCGAGGTTGAGCCCCATCCCCACCGCATCGGTCGCGACCAGGTAGTCAACGTCGCCGGACTGGAACATCGCCACCTGGGCGTTGCGGGTGCGCGGCGACAACGACCCCAGCACCACCGCCGCACCGCCATGCTGGCGCTTGATCAGTTCGGCAATGGCGTAAACTTCATCAGCCGAAAACGCCACGATCGCGGTGCGCCGCGGCTGCCGCGTGATCTTGCGGTCGCCGGCGAATTCAAGCTGCGACAGCCGCGGCCGTGTCACGATGCTGGCGCCGGGCAATAGCCGCTCGATGATCGGGCGCATGGTGGCGGCGCCAAGCAGCAGCGTTTCGTCGCGGCCGCGCCGATGCAGGATGCGATCGGTGAAGACGTGCCCGCGTTCCAGGTCAGCCGCGATCTGGATTTCATCGACCGCCAGGAACGACACGTCGAGATCCCTGGGCATCGCTTCCACGGTGGAAACCCAGAACCGCGCTTTCGGCGGTTTGATCTTTTCCTCGCCGGTAATGAGCGCAACCGAGTCCACACCGGCGCGATCGACGATCTTGTTATAGACCTCGCGTGCCAGCAGACGCAGCGGCAAACCGATCACGCCGGAGGAATGGGCGAGCATCCGCTCGATCGCCAGATGGGTCTTGCCGGTGTTGGTGGGCCCGAGCACCGCGGTGACGCCGGCGCCGGGAGCCCGTTCATTCGCGAAAATGGGCGGTGATGACGAAAAGGCCATGTTTTCCGGGGATTTCTGCGTCGCTGGCGTTTGAGGAGTGTTTCACAATGCGACGCATCGAGGTCGCGGCTTAAGCTCTGGAACGAGTCCGGAACGAATCGCGCCCGAATCGCTGACTCGGACCAACTCCGGTTTCGTTCACCGCAACATCTC
>DATHHQ010000167.1:0-2516 GCA_035490095.1 Bradyrhizobium sp. | reverse complement strand
GACTTGCAGCACCCGCTGAATTATTTGAAGGTCGATATCATCAGGCGAAACCCGCAGGGCGCATTGCATCATGATCCTCGATTCCGAGACCAAGGCGGTCGAACTCCCGGAAGATCACGGCAACGAACTGAGATTATGGCTTCGCCTGCTGACCTGCACGACGCTGATCGAGGGCGAGGTGCGCAGCCGGCTGCGCGAGCGGTTCGACGTGACGCTGCCGCGGTTCGATCTGATGGCCCAGCTCGATAAGGTGCCGGACGGCATGACGCTGTCGGATGTCTCGAAGCGGATGATGGTCTCCAACGGCAACGTGACCGGGCTGGTCGAGCGCCTGGTCGAATCCGGCCATCTCGACCGGCGCACATCGGAGACCGACCGGCGTGTACAGGTCATACGGTTGACGAAAACCGGCCGCGCGGAATTTCGCAAGATGGCCGCCGAACATGAGACGTGGATCGCCGACATATTTTCGGATCTCGCTCCGAAGGATGTCCGCGAATTGATGCGTCTGTTGGCCAAGACCAAGGCCTCGGCGCGGAAATCCACGCAAGCACGAGCATTGTAAGGTCTTGAACGCGGGTGTCGACTACGAGGTCGAATACAACAACCGGGCGCGGGTTCCGGAGAACCCTTCGCTGATCGCCGGTTGGGCGCGCGACGCGGCGGCCTATCGCGAACGCTGCGCTCCGCGTTCTATTTCCTACGGTCCAGCGCCGCGGAACACGATCGATTTGTTTCCGGGCGATAATGAAGGCCCGATCGTTGTGTTCATACATGGCGGTTACTGGCAGGCGCTGGATGGTTCCTTTTTCAGCCATCTTGCCGGCGGGCTGAATGCCCATGGGGTGAGCGTGGCCATTCCGAGCTACGACCTTTGTCCTGACGTCACAGTCGATCACATTGTCCAGCAGATGCGGACGGCGTCGCGCGAGCTGGCGCGGCTTGGACGGCGTCTGGTCATCAGCGGCCACTCCGCGGGCGGGCATCTCGCCGCTTGCATGCTGGCGACCGACTGGCCGGCGTTCGATGCATCATTACCCGAAGATCTCGTGATGGCGGCCTATGCCATTTCGGGCCTGTTCGACCTCGTGCCGCTGGTCGAAACGTCGATCAACATTGCACTGCGGCTCGACCACGCCACCGCCGGGGCCGTGAGCCCGTTGTTCTGGAACGCACCAAGGCGCGGAAGCCTCGATGCAGTGGTGGGCGAAAACGAAAGCTCGGAGTATTTTCGGCAAAGCAAAAGCATTGTCGAGATCTGGGGCGCGGCCGGGGTCGCGACACGGTTCGGCACCGTTGCCAACGCCAACCATTTTACCGCGATTGCGCCGCTGGCCGATCCGGCTTCGCCGATGGTCGCGCGCTTGAAGGAATTGGCGGGGCGCTAGTTTTCAAAAAAAAGGGTTGGATTGCCCGGATTTGGGCTATTGCGCCAAAATGCTTTAAGTATAAAATGTTTGGAAGGTAAAGCGCTGCCGGATGGCCCTGGATATTGGCCGTAGCGTTTCATCCCGAAGACGAGGACGATGAAAATGTCCGGTGGAATTCTTAAGCTTGGCCCATCGGGTCATGTTGATGATTTTACGCGGCGAAATCTGCCGCCGTTCCAGCAATGGCCGGAATTGCGTCTCGACCGGCCGGAGTTTCAGTACCCCGAATATCTCAACGCCGCGGTCGAGCTGACCGACCGGATCGTCGAGAAGGGGCTCGGCGATCGCGTCGCGCTCATCGGCAATGGTCGCCAGCGCACCTACAAGGAGCTGGCGGACTGGTCGAACCGCCTTGCGCATGCATTGGTGGAGAACTACGGCGTCAAGCCCGGCAACCGCATTCTGATACGCTCGGGCAACAATCCGGCCCTGGTCGCTGCATGGCTGGCGGCAACGAAAGCGGGCGCCGTCGTCGTCAATACCATGCCGATGCTTCGTGCCGGTGAACTGGCCAAGATCGTTGACAAGGCAGAGATCGGCCTCGCGCTAACGGACAGTCGCATCGCCGACGAACTGGTCGCGTGCGCGAAGACCAGCCGGTTTCTAAAACAGGTCGTGAATTTTGACGGAACGTCAAACCATGATGCCGAGCTCGATCGGGTGGCGCTGAACAAGCCGGTCCGGTTCGATGCGGTCAAGACCGGCCGGGATGATGTCGCCTTGCTGGGATTTACCTCCGGCACCACCGGCGAACCAAAAGCGACGATGCATTTCCATCGCGATCTCCTGATCGTCGCGGATGGTTATGCCAGGGAAGTGCTCGACGTCACTCCGGATGATGTCTTCGTAGGGTCACCACCGCTTGCCTTTACGTTTGGGCTCGGCGGTCTTGCGATATTTCCGTTGCGGTTTGGCGCCACCGCGACGCTGCTGGAAAATGCGGCGCCCGGCGAGATGGTCAAGATCATTGAAGCCTACAAGGCCACGATCTGCTTTACCTCGCCGACGGCGTATCGGGCGATGATGGCCGCGATGGACAACGGCGCCGATCTGTCGTCGCTGCGTCTTGCGGTTTCCGCCGGAGAG
>DATHHQ010000166.1:0-4601 GCA_035490095.1 Bradyrhizobium sp. | reverse complement strand
ACATTTGCCTTGGGTCCGCCGAGAAACGCGATCTGGACCACGCGGCCATCGGTCGCAGCGGCATCGTAATTGCGCTCGATGTAGTCGCCGCCGACCATGTCGAGAATGACGTTGGCGCCCGCGCCATCGGTCGCCGTCTTTACTTCAGCGACGAAATCTTCGGTCTTGTAATTGATGGCGCGGTCGGCGCCGAGCTTGAGGCAGGCGTCGGCTTTTTCCTTCGATCCCACGGTGACGATCACCTTGGCGCCAAAGGCCTTGGCCAATTGTATCGCCATGGTGCCGATGCCGGATGAACCGCCGTGGATGAGCAGCGTCTCGCCCGATTTCAGCGCGCCGCGCTCGAACACATTGTGCCACACCGTCATCAGCGTTTCCGGGATGGCGCCGGCTTCCTGCATCGACAGCGTCACTGGCACCGCCATCGCCTGGGCATCCTGGGCGATGCAATATTGCGCGTAGCCGCCGCCGGCCACCAGCGACATCACCTTGTCGCCGAGCTTGTGCCTGGTGGCGCCGGCGCCGACCGCGACGACTTCGCCCGCGATTTCAAGGCCGGGCAAGTCGCTAGCGCCGGGCGGCGGCGGATAGGCGCCGGATCGCTGCGCGACATCGGGACGGTTGACGCCTGCCGCGGCAACCTTGATCAGGAGTTCGCCCGGCCCGGGCGCCGGCACCGCGCGGGTCTCGGGCACAAGCACCTCCGGACCGCCGGGCTTGCTGATGCCGATCACGGTCATTTGCGCGGGCAGCTTTTCCATGTTTTTTCCTTGTGGGAAGCGGATACCTTGAGAGGCACCTGATTAGCCAGCCGCGCTTCGGCTGGCAACCGTTTCACTGATCGTTGAGCGCGGAGGACGACGCATGGCCATCGAGGACGACGACAAGCCGAGGAAGAAAGTTACCCATGAGATCGGGCAGGACCTGTCGCTGCTGTCGGTCGAGGAACTGACCGAGCGCATCGCGCTGATGACTTCAGAGATCGAGCGGCTGCAAGTGGCCATGACCAAGAAGCGCGCCTCCAAGGAAGCCGCCAATAACTTTTTCAAATCCTGAGAGCGTCATGCGTCCGGTATGCCGTGCATACGCCGCCGCAAGGGCCGACGCGGCTCTCGCTTCCAACTAAAATATCGAAAACAACCCCATGCAAAGTAGCGTGGTGGTCGCTGGCATGGATGCTTTGAGCGATCCCCGCGAAAACATTTTGACACGTCGGGCAAATCAGCGGCACTATTCCATCATCGCGCAATTTGCAAAACGCCCATGGCCCTGCCCGACAACGGGCTCCTCTAGCGCGATTGCAGGCAAAAAATCCTTACCCACAATTGAAGTTGCACCGTCGACGCCGGGGTCGAGCGGCCACCAGCGTGAAAGGCCGCTGGTGAAGGCATCGAAAGCGCGCGCGACCGGCGCTTTCACACGAACGGATTTGCGCACAGGCGATGATGATGGGCGCGTTCATTCCGCAACTCCTTTACGTTTTTTCCACTTCCTCCTTGAACGCCGCCAATGCGTCGTCCCAGAACGTGTCGAGCCAGTCTCGCAATTCCATCAGCCCCTCGCGGCGCAGTGAATAAATCCGGCGCACGCCCTCGCTGCGTTCTTCGACCAGGCCTGCGTTTTTCAGAGCCTTGAGGTGCTGCGAGACCGCCGGGCGAGAGACTGGCAGGCCCGCGGCGAGGGCGTTCACCGGGCGCGGTCCCGCGCGCAGGCGCTCGAACACCTTGCGGCGTGTCGGATCGGCGAGGACTGCGAGGGCGTTTGCGTAAGCCATGGCTAACGGTAAGTGATTGCTTACATGCTAGTCAAGAACGTTTTTCACAAGCACCAGTTGCAGAGTTGAATCGAGCAAATGTCCGTGCCCGGCAGCCGCGTGGCGAAAGCTGCCGTCGACCTTTTTTCAGGTGGTGAGAGTGCCTGGCACCGATCAACTACCGAAGACGCCTGGCGGTTATGGA
Organism: Bradyrhizobium sp.; assembly: GCA_035490095.1. Taxonomy (GTDB): domain Bacteria; phylum Pseudomonadota; class Alphaproteobacteria; order Rhizobiales; family Xanthobacteraceae; genus Bradyrhizobium. The sequence goes on along the minus strand of DATHHQ010000166.1, from coordinate 2,643 downwards.
TCCTCGCGCGCAAGAGCGCTTGGCGGGACGACTCGTGGAGATGGATTCGCCTCCGTCCCGCCGGCTGCATCCGCACTCGGCCAATGGCCGATATGGCAAACAAAGCCTGAAGGAAATGGCTTGTTTACGATTGATTAAGCTTTCTCGTTTATGACTTAGGTCGTCCTTGTTTGGACACCGAGTGGCTCCTGTCCACTCTGTTTGACGCCTCCCTGTTATCAACTTCAAAAGCCGCCGGAAACGGCGGCTCTTTTTTTGCAGTGTGCTTTTCGCGCATCTTCTTTTCAGGATCCGCACCTGCTGGAAACCATAAATGCTGTTGCGGCTGGACTTCGCGCTGTGGGCGAGCAATGATTTGTTCATCATAAGCCGGCGCGTCTCCAAACCGGCTGCGTAAACAAACGTAAACAGTTGCGTGAGGCGTTAACCATGTCGGACCGTTTGCAAACCGAAACCGCCCTCGTGCACTTCAGCGAGCGGCTGACCAACTCCGCGGCATTCAGCACCCTGTTCCGGGACGGCATGGATCTGGTCGAGGAGACCGCGGCCTATCTCGACGGCGCCGGCCGCGTCGAGGCCAAGGCGCTCGACCGCTCGGTCAGCCTCACCTACGCCACCGAAAGCATGCGGTTGACCACGCGCCTGATGCAACTGGCGTCATGGCTGCTGCTGCACCGCGCGGTCAAGGAAGGCGAGATGACGCTAAGCCAGGCCAATCGCGAGAAAACCAAGGTCAAGCTCAGCGCCGCCGATCCGGGCCCGGACGAGATGCTCGAAAAGCTGCCTGAGCAGCTGCAGGTCCTGATCGCCCGCTCGATGATCCTGCAAACCAAAGTCCGCCGCCTCGATACCACCATCCACGCGCCGGTAACCGAGCGCGCCGCGATCGGCAATCCGCTGGTGCCGCAGCTCAACCGCCTGAAGGCGGCATTCGAGCGCTAAGTGCAATTGCCGCTAGTCCAGGATCGGCTCAAGCGCGAGCGATCTATCTGCTCTTCTTCGGTATGGTTTTTGACGGAGCGCCGGCGCCGCCCGACACCGACAGCCCATTGAAGAAAGCGCGCGTTCGTGCGGTCGCGCCGGGGCCCGGATGAAACCGGACGGTCTCTGCCGTCACATCGCCTCCATCGCTTTTCAATTTGACCGCTGCCACCGGCCGCCCGTTGTCATCGGTCACCATGACCGGCGGCTTGTTCGCGGATGCCCATCTGTCGCCCCATTGCATCAGCGCAACCATGGCCGGTAGCAGCGCGCGACCCCTATCGGTGAGCTGGTAGACCGGACGCTTTTCAGATCCGCCGCGCTCGAGGATGCCGTTCTCGGCGAGGCGTTGCAGCCGTACCGCGAGAATGTTCTTGGCGATTCCGAGACTCTTCTGGAAGTCGCCGAAGCGGCGAACGCCGAGGAAGGCGTCGCGAACGATCAGCAGCGTCCACCAATCCCCCACGATCTCCAGGGTCCTTGCCAGTGAACAGTTCAGTTCCGAAAGATCGGTCTTGCCAGGCATGGTTGCACAATGAAACCTTTTGTTTTATGGTTTCACTCTGCAACTAAATCTGCGCCCGGGCAACAGGGGGTAGGGAATGACGGAAGCCGGTCGGGTGACGCTTGATCTCGGGGAGACAGAAGCGAGGGTTTCGAATTTGAGGGCAGGCGGCGCCGCGGTCGCGCTGGGCTCGTTCGGCGTCACCGCAACCAGCGCGCTCTATGCGCTTTCGCCCGCTGCCGCGGCCCTGCCAGCGCAGCCGTTCGATCAGGCATTAGCGCTGGCCGGTGCTGTCGCTGGTACGCGGACCATGTTTGCGGCTGGAACGGTCGGCATCTTCTCGGATCTCGTGATGGCGGTGGGCGCGCTTCTGGTCGCGCTTGAACTCGCCCGGCGCGGAAGAAGCCTCGCAGTCGCCGGCTGGATCGCCATCCTTTTGAGCATTGTCGTCTTTATGTTCGTCGATGCGATCGTCGGCTATGTACTGGGGCCGGTTGCCGCGCTGAAAGATGGCGCGGCCGCATTCACCGCGTTCAAGCGTCTGTTCGACGTGCTGTTTCTCTTGGGGACGATCGCATTCGGCGCTGGCGCCATGCTCGCGTTAACGAATGAAATGCGGTCGGCGGTGCCGATCGTAAGCAAGCCCGTTGCCCTCGCGGGCGCGTTGACGGGAATGGCCGGTGTGCTGGCCGCGGCGGCCTGTCTTGCGGGCTTTCCGTTGGAACAGGCCGTCGGCATCAGTATCGGTCTCGGTTCAGCAGTTTTTGTCGCGATCGGCGCGCAGATCATGTTGAGGCCGCAATAGTTGGTGCTGCGGCAATCTGCGAAGCCGTCAATCCAGGCTTTAAAATAAAAACGCCCCGGCGCGAGCTGGGGCGTTTTGGAGCCTTGATTTGGATGCGAAGGCTTAAAGGCCTCACTCCTTCTTGAGAAAGCCCGAGAACTTCTTCTGGAACCGCGACACACGGCCGCCACGATCGAGCAGCTGCTGGGCGCCGCCGATCCACGCTGGGTGTGACTTGGAGTCGATATCGAGGTTCAGCTTGTCGCCTGCCTTGCCCCAGGTCGAGCGCGTCTGATATTCCGTGCCATCGGTCATCACGACCGTAATCATATGATATTCCGGATGAATTTCGGCTTTCATGGCAGATCCTTCG
>DATHHQ010000165.1:0-5301 GCA_035490095.1 Bradyrhizobium sp. | reverse complement strand
CGTCGATCTGGGCCAAGCCTTGTTCTACTGCATCCTGCTCTTTGCGACATTCGTCGCCGTGCTGTGGGAGCTTTCCGGTGTCATCCACGTGGACATCGGCGGGACGGTCATTCCCATCCCTGGCTTCATGGTCTTCGTCGCACTCACCTATTCGGCGATCGGCACCAGCATGGCGCTATGGGCGGGGTTCCCGTTGGTCGGCGCCTCCAATCTGCGGCAGACGGTGGAAGCCAATTTCCGCTTTGGCCTGGCGCGTGCCCGGGAATATTCGGAAAGCATCGCCCTGATCGGCGGCGATAGCGATGAGCGAACGCATCTTCAGGAATTGCTGCGGGGCGTGAGACGGGGCTGGGAGCGCCAGACCTATGGTCTGGTGCGCATCATCGTGTTCACCACGGCGTACGGCGTGCTGGCAAACCCGTTTCCGCTTCTTGTCGCGGCGCCGCGCTATATCATGGGGCTGATCTCGCTCGGCACGCTGATGCAGATGGCGCAGGCCTTTTCGCAGGTCACCGCCGCGCTGGCGTTTCCTGTCGACAATCTTTCCGGCATCGCGCTGTGGCGGGCCTCCGTCGAACGCGTGATGGCGCTGCAGGATGCACTGGCCGGGCTCCAGGAGAAACTCGGTGCGAACCGGCTCGAGGTGGAGCATGAGGGCAATTCGCTGCAGCTCGCCGGCGTGCGCGTGATGCAGCACGATGCGACGCCGGTGATGAAGGAGATAACGGCCGAGATCGGCCCCGGCGAACATGTGCTGATCGAAGGCAAAACGCCGATCTGCCACAAGCTCATTCTCGCCGTTGCCGGGCTTTGGCCATGGGGCGCCGGAAAAGTGACTCTGCCGGCGGGCGCGAAGATCTTCATTGCCACTGACCGGCCCTATGTGCCCGTGGGTCCTTTGGGCGAAGCCGTCTGCTACCCGATGACGCTTGGCGTGTGTGTACCGGACGACATCAATTCGGCGTTGAGTCGCGTCGGCCTGGGCGATTGGGCCGGGCATCTTGGCGTGGTGGAGAATTGGGAGGCGGTGTTCTCCGTGGCGCAACGGCAAAGGCTTAGTTTTGCGCGCATGCTGCTTCATCGGCCCGACTGGATTTTCCTGTCGGAGGCGACGAATGCGCTCGATGCAGCGGCCCAGCGTGAAATGGCCGCGTTGCTGGTCAAGGAATTTCCGTCGGCAACAATTGTGGCCGTTGGTGAAGCCGGATTGCCTGACGGATTCTTCCAGCGCGTGCTGCATGTCGAGGCAGAGACCGCGTCCCGGTAATTGTCACGCATGGTGGAGCGGCGTAGCCTTCGGCAAAAGGCGCGTCGCGACGCATACTTGAGGGGGAGTGGTCCGTGGGATCGGCTGGAACTGATAGTGAAGCGGGGCGCCCCGTGCCTTCCGCCTTGGCGCTGCCTGCCTCGTTCAAGTGGGGTGTCTCCACCGCGGCCTATCAGATCGAGGGGGCTGCCGCGGAGGACGGCCGCGGACCCAGCATCTGGGACCTGTTCGGCCGACAGGCGGGCCGTATTGCCAATGGCGATACCGGCGACGTGGCGTGTGACCACTACCATCGCTATCGGGAAGACGTGGCGCTGATGCGCCGCCTTGGCGCGCAGGTCTACCGGTTTTCCGTGGCGTGGCCGCGCGTGTTGCCGCAAGGGCGCGGCCAGGCCAACAGCCTGGGCCTCGACTTCTATGATCGTCTGATCGACGAACTGCTGCGCAACGGCATAGAGCCCTGGTTGTGCCTGTATCATTGGGATTTGCCGCAGGCGCTGGATGATCTGGGCGGATGGCAGAATCGCGATATCGCTCTTTGGTTCGCCGATTATGCCGCCCTGATTGCGCGCCGCTATGGCGACCGGGTTCGGCATTTTGCCACTTTCAACGAACCCAATGTGTGCACGCTGTTCGGCTACGGCATGGGCTGGAATGCACCCGGCATTGCCAACCGGCGGAGTTTCCTGCAGGCGGCTCACCATGTGAATCTCGCGCACGGCGAAGCGGTCCGCACCCTCAGGGCGTTGGCGCCGGGGGCTCTTCTTGGCGCCATCTATAATCGGCAGGCTTGTCTGCCGATCAGCGCCGCGCCCCAGGACGCGGTGGCGGCCGGTATCCTGGACGCATGCTGGAACCGACTGTATGCGGACCCGCAATGCCTCGCCGAATATCCGCCCGAACTGGCCGAAGGTTTGCAGGAATTTGTGCAGCCGGGAGACATGGCGCGCATCGCCCAGCCGATCGATTGGTTGGGCCTGAACCATTATTGCCCGATTTATGCGCGCGCCGATCAGGGCCCGCTTGGTTTTGCCTGGGCCGATGCGCCGACGGATGGCCCCCTGACCGGCGTGGGCTGGCGCATCGACCCGGACGCGTTCCGCAACGAAGTGATCGTCACGCACCGGCGCTACAAGCTTCCGATCTACATTACGGAGAATGGCTACGGAGCCCACGAGACGCTGGATGAAGCGGGCGGGGTGAACGACGGCGGGCGCATTGCCTATCTTGCCAAGTATACCAAGGCGCTGGAGGAAGCTGTTGCTTCCGGCGCGGATGTGCGTGGCTATTTTCTCTGGTCGCTCCTCGATAATCTCGAGTGGGGCGCCGGCTTTGCGAGCCGCTTTGGAATTGTTTACATCGATTACGCGACCCAGAGGCGGGTTCCCAAAGCGTCCTTCGATTGGTTCGCCGAGTTGATCCGAGCGCAGCAGCCTCGCGATCACGCGTGACAGGCCCGGAAAACGGGACGATTACGGGATGATCGAGGGCTGGGTTACGCGTGATGCCAATTCGCTGCTGCAGCCCATGCGGCCGGTGGCATTTTCCAGATCAGTGCCGCAAGACGCACTCCCGACGATCGAAATCGACGATGGCCGGACCTTTCAGCCGATCGAAGGCTTCGGGTTTGCGCTGACGGGCGGCAGTGCGTATTTGCTGGCGGGGCTTGCGGCGGCAGACCGCGCGGACCTGCTGCAGGAGCTGTTTGGCTTGACCGATGCTTCGGTCGGACTGAGCTGTCTGCGACTGAGTATCGGCGCCTCCGATCTCGGCCAGAGGGATTTCAGCTATTGGGGCCTGCGTCGCGGGACGGCGGACCCTGACCTCGCGCGCTTCAATCTTTCCGCCGGCGACCGGGAGGTCGTTCCCGTGCTGCAGGAGATATTGCGGATCAATCCGGCTGTGAAGATCATCGCTTCGCCGTGGTCGGCACCGCCGTGGATGAAGAGCAACGGCAGCTACGTGGCAGGAAGGCTGAAGCCGGAAAGTTATTCGGCGTATGCACGATACTTCGCGAAATACCTGGAAACGATGCGCGGGCATGGCATTAACGTCAGCGCGGTGACGCCACAGAATGAGCCGCACAATCCGAGGAACGAGCCGAGCATGGTGATGAGCGCCACGGAACAGGCGGACTTCATCAAGGGATACCTTGGACCGGAATTGCGCCGCAGCGCCCCCGAAACGGAAATACTCTGCTGGGACCACAATTGCGACGAACCGGATTATCCCCTCACGGTGCTGGGGGACGCCGAGGCGCGCGCCTATATCGGCGGCGTTGCCTGGCATTTGTACAACGGATCGCCGGAGGTGATGTCGGCAGTGCATGCTCGGTATCCGGAGCAAAAAGTGTACTTCACCGAACAATGGGTTTCCGCCCATGACGATTTCATGGGCGCCCTGCGCTGGCATACGAAGAATGTCCTGATCGGCACCCTGAGGAACTGGAGCCGGACCGCGCTGGAGTGGAATCTTGCCTCTGATCCCAGGTTCGCCCTGCACACGCGCCGCGGCGCCGTGGGAGCCCTCGGCGGCGTCACCATCGGGGTCACCATGAAGCGCCGCCGCGGCGCCGTGGGCGGCTTTACCGTCGGGGCCACGATCAAGCGAAATGCTGGATATTATCTGATGGCGCACGCGGCGAGGTTTATCCGGCCGGGGTCGGTACGGGTTCATTCAAGCGAGGTGGATCAGCTTCCCAACGTGACTTGTCTGACGCCTGATTCGCGGATGGTGATGTTGGTCATGAACGATGGCCATGGTGCAAGGCGCTTTCGCGTTCAGCACCGAGGCGCTTACGCAACGCTGGAGCTGGGGACGGGTGATGTCGCGACGCTCCGGTGGAACGTGGCAACGGCGGTGGCCCACAGCGAGAAAGCTGGGGCCGGCTGAGACACATGGCGATCCGATACGCGTTCAGGAAGGGCAGCCAGCGCGCCTACTTCGACAGGGCGTCGCTCACCTGAGCCAGCGCCTTTTCCAGGCGCGCAATGTCTGACTTGGGCAGGATATGGGTGACGGTGCCGCCCTTGGCCGAGGAGATGACGAAGCGCAGGCCGGGGCCGCTGCTGACGGTGAGTGTCGCCACGTCCTTCGACACGTCCTTTATCGATCCGACGGCCGTCCAGGCCGCCGATGCCGTCGCTGCGGCGGCCTTGTGCACCAGGTCGATCAGGGATTTCCAGTCGGCGGCGCCGAGCGCGATCGCGTTGCTGTGGGAGATGCTCAACAGCCCGACCTTCGACGGCTTCTGATTCGGGTCGGTATAGGTTGCGACGTCGAGCTGCGAAGGCTTCGCGGTGAACGATGCGACGACGTCGAGGCTGCCCGCCAAAGCCGGCCGGGCGAAGGACACCGCGAGGCCGAGTGGCGCGGCGACACCCAGCAGCGCCCGGCGGATGATGGGGATCGACATGGGCCTCCTCGAGCCCCGCCATAGTGCGGGGCGCGGCAGACCTTCACAAGCCTATGCGACCGCCGTCTCGGCGATCATCTCCAGGGGCACGACCTCGACCGAACCGCCGGAAACAAGCCGGGTAGCCTCGGTGTAATGCTTGAAGAAGGCACGCTCCTGCAGGGCGATCCGCGCGGTATCGTCGAACACCGTGGCGAGGTGGTAGTGATCGGCGCCGTCGCGGCCCTTCATGCAGCGATAGCCGATCTTGCCCTTGAGCGCCGGATCGCCGTCGAGCGAGGCGATGAACGACGCGATCTCGCGGTGCCAGTCCTCCGTCGTGCCGGTGGTGTGGCGGTACTTGATGAGAAATTGCTTCATGTCGTTCCTCCTCGATGGCAAAAGACTAGGACATGGGAGCGGGGGCGCAAGTATGGACAAAAATGATAGTGTACGCGGCGCGCGCGAGGGTGCGGGCTGCGGCTGTCCGGTGCTGGCGTTCCAGAAGATGGTGAGCGGCAAGTACAAGGTCCGTATCCTGTGGGACCTCAAGGATGGCGCGCGGCGCTACGGCGAGATCAGGAGCGGCCTGCTGCGCGGCGGCGACGGCTCGGCGGAGATCGCGCCCCGGGTGCTGAGC
>DATHHQ010000164.1:0-8072 GCA_035490095.1 Bradyrhizobium sp. | reverse complement strand
CGCGGCGTCACCTCCGGCTCGGGGCCGTTATCGAACGACAAGGTCAGGTCGAACACGCAAAACTCTCCGTCAGGTCGCAGGTTGAATGGCGCCGGCCGTGATGTCGTCCGCCGCGCGCTGGCCCGCGCGCGACCCGGTCTGCCAGATCGACGCCTTGCGCTCGATCCATTTGATCGCGGCGTTGAAGGCGATCGCCATCGCCAATACCAGCAGCACGCCGGCAAAGACGTGGGCACTGTCGAGAATGGTCCGGTAGCGGGAAATCAGGTAGCCGATGCCGGCCGACGAGATCAGCATTTCCGATACCACGACGCCGACGATGACCAGCGCGCCGCCGACCCTCAGTCCGGACAAGACGGTCGGGATCGCCGCGGGAATGATGACGCGGGTGAGCCGCTGGCTCAGCGTGGCGCCCATGCTGCGCGCGGCCAGCACGAGTTGCGGATCGATGGTCTGGATGCCGGCGGCGGTCGACAGCATCGTCGGCAGGAAGCCGTAAATGGCCGCGAAGGCGATCTTGGATTCCGAGCCGATGCCGAGCCACACGGTGAAGACCGGATAGAGGATCACCAGCGGCACCGCGTAGATGCTGGAGATCATCGGCATGATCAGCACGCGCGGTCGCGGCAGGCTGCCGACGATGGCGCCGGCCAGAATGCCGCCGCCGCAGGCGAACACCATCGAGATTGCGATCTCATAGAGGGTCACGGCCAGGGCGTGGCCATACTCGCCGGCGTCGTTCCAGCCCGCGGTAATTGTCGAGGATAGCGAGGGGAGGAACAATTCGGGAATCAAGCCGGCGCGCGGCAGCATCTCCCACAGCGCGATCAGGGAAATGACGATCAGGCGGCGCAGCGTGGTTGCGGACATCGAATGCTTCATGCGGATTTCTTGATATGACGCCAGATGCGGTCGCGCAGCGTGCCGAAGGTTTCGCCGCTCAGCATTTCGTAGGTGCGGGGACGCGGCAGCGAAATCGTCAGATGATCGACGATGCGGCCCGGCCGGGCCGACATCACCACCACCTCGTCGGCAAGATAGACGGCCTCGGTCAGGCTGTGCGTGACGAATACGACGGTCTTTCCGGTCGCCGCCCAGATCCGCAGCAATTCGTCGCCCATGGTCATGCGGGTCTGCTCGTCGAGTGCGGCGAACGGCTCGTCCATCAGCAGCACCGGTGGATCCTGGACCATGCCGCGCGCGATCGACACGCGCTGCTTCATGCCGCCGGACAATTCGTGCGGATGCCGCTTGCCGAAACCTTCGAGCCCGACGAGTTTCAGCGCGTCTTCCGCCTTGCCGCGCCGCTCGGATTTGGCGACGCCGCGCAAGGCCAGCGGGAATTCGACGTTTTCCTCCGCCGTCAGCCAGGGAAACAGGCTCGGCTCCTGAAACACGACGCCGACGCGGTCCGGATCGGGCTGCGGGATCGGCGCGTCGTTGATCAGGATGGTGCCGGAGGTCTGCTGACGCAGGCCGGCCATCATCATCAAAAGCGTCGACTTACCGCAGCCGCTCGGGCCGACCAGCACCACGAAGCGGCCGGGCTTCACCTCGAGCGAGACGTCCGACAGCGCCTCCACGTCCTGCGTTGACGTCCTGAAGATCTGGCCGACATTGCGGACGGCAATCGAACCGGCGCGGGCGGCCGGCTTGAGCGGGGTTACGTTCGCCAATGGCTGCATCGTGTTTCTACCGATCTGACCAGTTCGTTGAATGTCATGGCAATCACGGCGATCATGATCACGCCGGCGAGCAACTGCTTCATCTGGAAGTTCTCGCCCCAGGTCGCGATCTGATGGCCGATGCCGTCGCGCGAGGCGTACATTTCGGCAAGAATGACGCCGGTGAGATTGAAGATCATGGATATCCGCAGCGCTTCCAGCAGCACCGGCAGCATGCTCGGCAGGTAGACCCGGAACGCGGTTTGCAGCGGCGTCGCGCCATAGGAGCGGGCGACGGTCAGATGCTCGACCTTGACGGACTCCACCGCCGTCGTCGTCGACATGATGACAATGAAGATCGTTGAGAAGAATCCAAACCCAACCTTCTGCGAGAAGCCGACGCCGAACACCAGGATGAACATCGGCAGGAAGATCGATTTCGGAATGCTGAAGGCGAAGAACAACAGCGGCTTTGCGACCTCGGCGAAGTAGCGGTTCTCCGCGATCGCGAACCCGATCAGGGCGCCGATGGGGACGGCGAGGATGAAGGCGGTCAGCACTTCGCTGGCCGTCACCATCAGATCGTTGCGGATACCGCCGCGCTGCAGCAGCTCCCAGAGCATGACCAGCGTGTCCGAAGCCGAAGGCAGCAGGCGCGGATTGACGATGCCGGTCCGCGACAGCAGTTCCCATACCGCGAACAGCGCCACCACGATGGCGATACGCGTTGCCTTGACTGCGAACGTACCGGCCATTGTCGCTATCTCAGAACTTGGTCGGAACCGGCTTGAACTGCGTCGAGAGAATTTCCTCCGCCGGGGCAAGATCCTTCATGCCGCCGAGTTTGGCGAGATCGAGCGCCAGCTGAAGCTGTTGCAGCGTGTTGGGAGCGCTCATGCTGCCGTCGGTTTCCAGCTTCATGATCGTATTGTCGTATTCCAGTGCCGCGATGTCGACGGGAATCTCATAGAGATCGGCGATCAGCTTGACGGTCGCGTCCTTGTTGCCGCGCATGAACGCCAGCGCGCCATACAGCGCGTTGAGCGTCTTCTGCACCATATGCGGCTTCTCCTGCGCGTATTTGTCGGGCGTGATCCAGCCGGCCGTGAGGTTGGCCGGCGCATCCTTGGCGTAATCGAGGATGGTGCGCGCTTCACCTGACTTGGCGATCTGGAAGCTGAGCGGGGAATACACCACGGCGGCGTCGACATTGCCGGCGAGCAGGTTGGGCACCAGTCCGCCGCCGCCAACCGGCACGCGGGTGAAGTTGATCTTCTTTTCCTGGACCGTCCACAGCGCCAGCAGGTCGGAGCCGGAGCCGGCGGAGGTGATGGCGACCTTCTTGCCGTTGAGGTCCTTGACGTCGAGCGGCGACTTCGCAAGCACCATCAACTGCCAGCCGTAACTGCCCATCGCGGCATTGGCCACCACTTTCGACATGACGCCCTTCTTGCGGCCCGCGGCCGGCAGCGAGGTGGCATCGAGAATGACATCGGCGGCGCCCGCTGCCATCGCTTCGAACGTTTCGGCGCCGCCGCGATAGATCGTGAGCTCGGCGGCGATGCCTTCCTTCTCGAACAGCTTTTGCCGCACCGCCGTTTCGGCGATGGTGGTCGGCCAATAGGTTTTTGTCGGCAGGCCGATGCGCACCGTTTCCACGGCCTGCGCCATGCCGGGCATGGCGAGCAGGGTGGATGCGGTCATCGCCGCCAGCACATGGCGTCTGGTGATTTTCATGGTGACGTTTCCCTGTTTTTTTGTGATTTTGGGCCGGAGTCTTTGCGCGCTTCGGTTCAGGCTGTTTCGCTGATCTCCGAAATCTTGGGGGCTGCGAGTTCGACGAGATGCATGGTGGTCAGGAAGTGCTGTGTCAGTGCGGCGACGGCGGCATCGGCATCGCGCTTGAGAACGGCATGCACGATCGCGGCGTGTTCGGCTTCGACATCCCGCACCGTACCGGTTTCGCGGCGGACCGAAAGCCGGCGATAGCGCTCGCTTTGTTCGTGCAGAATATCGCGAAAACCGAGCAGCCACTGGGAACCGCACGCATTCACCAGCGCCCGGTGGAAGATACGGTGACGTGCGATCCACACCTCATTATGGGTGTGCGGATCGTCCGGATGACGATAGGGAACGGCGCTGAGCGCCACGAACGCCTGCTCCACTGACGCCAGCCATGCCTGATTGCCACGCTCGATCGAGCGGCGCAGCGCAAGGCCCTCGATGTCGATGCGGGTGCGCGTTACATCTTCGAGGTCGGCGGGCGACACCGGGCTGACCCTGAAGCCGCGCTGGTCCGAGGCCTGCACCAGCCCGTCGGCGACAAGCCGCGACAAGGCTTCGCGCACCGCCGTGAGGCTTACCGAGAACTGCTTCGCCAGTCCTGCAATGTGGAGTTTCTGGCCGGGAACCAGCTTGGTCGAAAGGATGTCGGCGCGCAGGCGCTCCAGCACGGCGGAGGTCAGGGTCCTGGGGCCCCGACCTCCCTGCACGTCAAAACCGACCGCAATGCTGTTCATGCCGGCCAGGATGGCAGGGGCCAAAACAATCGTCAATCGAAAATCGATTTTATCCTTGGGCGCGTCAGGAATGGCGTCCAGCGTCTCTGCCGCCATTATCCCGAGCAATGACTTGGCAGCTGGACACGAAAACGGCGCCGTAGTGATAGGGCGGTATCTCGACGAGGTCGGCCAGCTTCAGGCCGCCCGCCTCGACGGCCTTGATGGTCTGTTCCGGAGACAACCGCAACTCTGTCTTTGGACCGCGCGGCTCGCCCAGAATGACCGTTTCCTCACGCGGCCGCTGGTGCCAGTTCACGATGGCAAAACGGCCGTCGGCCTTGAGAGTGTCGCGGACGGCACGAGCCAGGCGCGGTCGATCCGGGACACCATGAAAGGCGTTCGCCAGGAACACGAAATCGACCGGCCCTGACACAAGATTCGCCAGCGCATAGGCATCGCCCACCGCGAAGTCACAGTTTGTCGCGCCGTTTTCAGCGAGACGGTGGCGGGCGACTTCAAGCAGCTGCGGGTCGATATCGATTGCAGTCACGTGGTGCGCGATTTTTGCGATTTGCAACGTGAACCAGCCGTCGCCTGAACAAAGATCGATCACGTCCATGCCGGGCTTAGTCCCTACCGCGGCAAGGACGCCCACAGGTTCGGGCCACAGCGCCTCCCACCATCCGGCGGTCGGCATTTCAGTTCCTTCGAAGAATCCGGCAGGCCTGTCTGTCATTGTCCCATCTATCGCATAGCCACCGCATCAATTCAGCAACTGCCAGGACCGGGCCGGTCACCGGTCGCTTCGTAACCGTCGCTCTTGACTTACGTAAGTTTAAACTTACATGATGTACCATCGAGGCGCACGTCATGATGAACGCAGAACGAGTGCTGGACGCGCTGGGAGACCCGACTCGCCGTTTGGTGTTCAAGCGCCTGCGCGAGGGGAACCGCTCCGTGACTGAGCTTGCGCGGGGCCTCGATGTGAGCCGGCCAGCGGTCTCACAGCATCTCAAGGTACTCAGGATCGCCGGGCTTGCCGTGGTCCGCACCGAAGGCACCCGACGGCTTTATGCGATTGACACACGCGGCATCGAGGCCGCGCGCAGCTGGCTCGACGGCTTCTGGGACAACGCCCTTGTCGCATTCAAAGCGGCGGCCGAGGGAGAGGCTGCCAAAGAGAGGAAACCACGATGACAGAGCCGACCGTACCCGCCGACCCCGACCCGAACAGCGTGCGAAAAGTCATGAACGTTCAAGCGTCCCCCGCGGTGGCGTGGCGCGTATTCACCGAAAGGATGGGCACATGGTGGCCTTTGGCGGTCTACAAGATCGGCAAGACCAATGCGGTCGATGCGATCATCGAGCCGCGCATCGGGGGGCGCTGGTACGAGCGCGGCGACGATGGGAGCACGTGCCAGTGGGGTAGTGTGCTCTCGTGGGAGCCGCCCTCTCGCTTGGTGCTTTCCTGGGACATTGACGCCAACTGGCAATACGACCCGGATTTGAAAACCGAAATCGAGGTGCGCTTCATCGCCGAAGGCCGGGACGCGACGCGCGTCGAACTGGAGCACCGGAAACTCGACCGCTACGGAGCCCGTCGTGACGAGATGCGCCGGATCTTCGATACGGAAGGCGACTGGGGCCGTCTCCTCGCGATGTTCGCCGCTCGCGCCGTAGAGGAGACACGAACATGACGAAGGCCGTGCAACAGTCCATCAAGCTCTTCCAGTTTCCGCGCATGTTCGGGATTCCGAATCTCAGCCCGTTTTGCTGCAAGCTCGAAACCTGGCTGCGCATAGCAGGGGTTCCTTACGAGATCGTGGAGACGCCCGATCCCCGCAAAGGGCCGAAGCGCAAATTGCCGTTCATCGAGGATGCCGGCGAGCGCATCGCCGACACCTCGCTCATTATCGACCACCTGAAAAGAACCCGCGATGTCGATCCCGATGCGCGTCTTGACGCTTCGCAGCACGCGACTGCACTCCTCGTGCAGCGCACTCTGGAAGAGCACTATGCGTTCGTCGTGGCATACACGCATCTCATCAGGGAAGAGGGGGTGCGACACACGCGCGCCAGATTTGACTTGGTGCCATCGATCGTCCGCCCACTGGTCGTTCACACGGTAGAGAAGCAGGTCAAGAATCTGCTTTGGCAGCAGGGCATCTTGCGTCACGCGGACGAGGACATCATCGAGTCTGGACTGCGCGATTGGCGCGCCGTGTTGGCGGTCATGTCCGACGGGCCATTCTTCTTCGGCAACGAGCCTACGAGCATCGACGCGGTTGTTTTCGGTGCGCTAGCTGCCTCCATGCTAACGCCGATCGAGTCACCGATCCGGGATTTCCTGCGGTCGCAGCCCGCGTGCATTGCTTACGCAGAACGGATACGTTCGCGCTTCTTTCCTGAGCTCACCGCGGCGACCCGGGAAGCCCGCGCCGCGTAGCGGACTCGGGCAAGCAGTCCGCCCGGCGCATTCATGAGTTCACGGCCTAACTCGCATGGGCCGGCTTCCGCGACGCAACAAAAACGCCGGTCAGCACCAGCGCGAAGCCGATGATGTGAAACAGCTGCGGGTGCTCGCCGAGAAAGACGATCGCCATCGCGGATCCGAACACCGGCACCACATGAAAGAACGGCGCGGCGCGGTTGGCGCCGATCAGCTGCACGCCGCGATTGAAGCACAGATACGCCAGCGTCGAGGGAAACACCGCGACATAAAACAGCGACAGCAGGTTCGCAGCATCCGGCTGCATCACCGGGCGCGTGAACAGTTCCCAGATCCACAGCGGAACGAGGCACACAGCGCCGCAGCCGAAAGTGAAGCCGACAAACGACAGGCCGTGACTCTGCGGACGCTTCAGCGACAGCACTGAATATAGCCCGAAGATCGCCAGCGCCACCGTGAAGATGATGTCGCCCTTGTTGAATTCGATGCTGCTGAGCGCCGTCAGGTCGCCGTGCAGCAGGATCACCAGCACGCCGATCAGTGACAGCGCGATGCCGCCGGCTTGCGCCAGCGTCAGGCGGACACCGAGCAGGATCAGCGACCACACCGCAACGAACAGCGGTCCGGCCGACTGCAGCAGCAGCGTGTTCAGCGCCTGGGTGTGCTCGAGTGCCCAGTATTGCAGCGTGTTGAAGGCGCTGATGCCGATGACGGAGAGAAAGATCATGGTGCCGAGACGGGCGCGGATCGCACCCCAGTCGCGCTTGAGATGTTTCCAGGCGAACGGAAGAATGATGAGAAATGCGAACGACCAGCGCAGGAACGATAGCGTCACCGGCGGAATATGTCCGGCGGCGAGGCGGCCGACGATGGCGTTACCGGCCCAGCACAGCGCGGTGATGGAGAGCAGCAGATAGGGCTGGTTGGCGAGCCAGTTGCCGGAGGAGGCGGCGCTGGAGCTGTGATCGGAGGCTGACATGCGGCGGTCGTTCTTGGCTTGGTTCCATAACGCCGCGGCCCGGCCCGGTGTTGACCACCGGGCCGGTATTCTTGCCCGGCTGCCTCACAGACACGGATTTTCACCTGACATCAATGGGGTGGATGCATCGCGACCATGCGCGGGAGAGGTTTGCGGCGCGCGTTCGATCGACGCCGGAAACCGCCGACACCGCGCGTCACGCGGCGTCCTTTTTGATAGCGGGAATGCGCTGAGCATGATCCGGAAAAAGCCTGCCCCGCACGTGATGCGGGGGTGGATACCGGTTTTCCCTCGCGACAAACGCGAAGCGTTTGCGCGGAGATCACGCTCAAACAAAAGCTAGTGTCCTGATTCAGAAGTTCGAGTCATTACAGATTCGCATTGCTGCGCCAGAGTTGTGCTGGACAGAAAAGGGGATCTCAGATGGCTCGAGCGATGGCGGAACTGGTTCTCAGCGAGGCGGAGCAGGCGAAGTTGAA
>DATHHQ010000163.1:0-4847 GCA_035490095.1 Bradyrhizobium sp. | reverse complement strand
GGCTTCACCATGTCGGCGGTGAAAGCGGTGTACCAGAAGATTTGCTGCGCGATCGCACCTTGCGCCGGCACCGGTCCCGATTCGGAGAAGGTCATGCCTTGCGCCTGCGGCGGAGCATACTTCTTCATCCAGTCGAGATATTTGGCGATCGAATAGACCGCCGCCGGACCGTTGGTGTCGCCGCCACGCTCGACCGAGGAGCCGACCGGACGACAGCCTTCCATGCGGATACCCCATTCGTCGACCGGAAGGCCGTTCGGGATGCCCTTGTCGCCGTTGCCTGCCATCGACAACCACGCATCGGTAAAGCGCCATCCCAGCGACGGATCCTTCTTGCCGTAGTCCATGTGGCCATAGACCTTGACGCCGTTGATCTCCTTGATGTCGTTGGTGAAGAACTCGGCGATATCTTCATAGGCCGACCAGTTCACGGGAACGCCGAGCTCGTAGCCATACTTGGCCTTGAACTTGGCCTTGTACTCGGGATTGGAGAACCAGTCGTAACGGAACCAGTACAGGTTGGCGAACTGCTGGTCGGGAAGCTGATACAGCTTTCCATCCGGCGCCGTGGTGAAGGACTTGCCGATGAAGTCGTTGACGTCGAGCTGGGGATCGGTGACCTCCTTGCCTTCGCCGGTCATATAGTCCGACAGCACGATGGTCTGGCCGTAACGGAAGTGCGTGCCGATCAGATCGGAGTCGTTGATCCAGCCGTCATACACGTTCTTGCCGGACTGCATCTGGGTCTGCAGCTTTTCAACCACGTCGCCTTCCTGAATGACGTCGTGCTTGACCTTGATACCGGTGAGTTCGGTAAAGGCCTTTGCCAGGGTCCTGGACTCATACTCATGCGTCGTGATGGTTTCCGAGACGACGTTGATTTCCATTCCCTTGAAGGGCTGGGCCGCCTTTTCGAACCACTGCAGTTCCTTCAACTGATCGGCCTTTGACAAGGTCGAGGGCTGAAATTCACTGTCGATCCACTTCTGCGCGGCTGCATCGTCCGCAAACGCAGGCGCGGCAATCGTCACGGAAGCCGCGATCAGCGCCGCGGCGCTGGTCATCGTCAGAAAACTATTCTTGGTCAGGGGACCGTTCCTTCTCCTCAAGTGTCGCATGTTGGTTCCTCCGTTGCAGCGACAAACATATTCAGGCCCGGGTTGCCCCCGGATCTGCTCTTTATTCGCTCATTCAGACGGTGCGGAAAATCGCAACGGCCGAAGCAAGCGAAATCACGGTAGCGAGCCACAGGCTCGATATTTCAATTCCTTCTCCGATCGGAATCGTCGCGATCGGGTCGGTGCCGACGAAACCGATCCACAACAGATGGATAGCGGCGGTCATGATCAGTGAAATGAACAGCCGGTCGCCGCGCGTCGTCGGAATGTGCAGGATGCCGACCCGCTCGGCTTCCGGATAGGCCACGGCGAGCCAGGTCATGACCGCCAGGGTGGTGGCCAGCAGCGCGAAGAAGATCGCGGTCGGCGGCGTCCAGGCCATCCATGCGATGTTTTCCATTGCGGCGGCCCTCCTACACCCTGCCGAGCGCGAAGCCGCGCGCGATGTAATTGCGGACGAACCAGATCACCAGCGCGCCGGGAATGATGGTCAGAACGCCGGCCGCGGCCAGCAAGCCCCAGTCCATTCCGGCCGCGGAAACCGTGCGGGTCATGACGGCCGATATCGGCTTGGCATTGACCGAGGTCAGCGTGCGCGCCAGCAGCAACTCGACCCAGGAAAACATGAAGCAGAAGAACGCCGCGACGCCGATGCCGCTGGCGATCAGCGGCACCAGGATCTTGATGAAGAATCGCGGGAACGAATAGCCGTCGAGGAAGGCGGTCTCGTCGATCTCGCGCGGCACCCCGGACACGAATCCTTCCAGGATCCACACCGCCAATGGTACGTTGAAGATGCAGTGCGCCAACGCGACCGCCCACGGCGTATCGAACAGATTGATCGCCGAATAAAGATTGAAGAACGGCAGTGCGTAGACCGCGGCCGGCGCCATCCGGTTCGACAACAGCCAGAAGAACAGGTGCTTGTCGCCGAGGAAGCGATAACGCGAAAACGCGTAAGCCGCCGGCAAGGCGACCGAAATCGAGATCACGGTGTTGATCAGCACATATTTCAGCGAATTGATGTAACCGGAATACCAGCTCTCATCGGTGAAGATGCGCACGTAATTGGCAAGGGTCGGCTGATGCGGCCACAGCGTCATGGTCGAGACGATCTCGTAATTGGTCTTGAAGCTCATGTTGACCAGCCAGTAGATCGGCAGCAGCAGGAAGATCAGGAACAGCGAGAGAATGATGCGACGGCCAGGAATCGAATGCATTACGCGACTCCCTTCTCGGGCACGCGCTCGGCGCCGACATTGGTCATGACGGTGTAAAACACCCAGCACACGATGATGATGATCAAATTGTAGACGATCGACAGTGCGGCAGCCTTGCCGAGGTCGAACTGCCCGAGCGCGATCTTGACCAGCTCAATGGAAACGAAGGTCGTCGAATTGCCCGGCCCGCCGCCGGTCACCACGAACGGCTCGGTGTAGATCATGAAGCTGTCCATGAAGCGCAGCAGCACGGCGATCAACAGCACGCGGTTCATTTTCGGCAACTGGATCGCGGTAAATACCGCCCATCGCGAGGCGCCGTCGATCTGTGCCGCCTGATAATAGGCATCCGGAATCGATTTCAAGCCAGCATAGCACAACAGCGCGACGAGGCTGGTCCAGTGCCAGACATCCATCACGATGACGGTGGCCCATGCGTCGAGCTCGTTGGAGACGTAATTGTAATTCAGGCCGATGTGGTTGAGCACATAGCCCATCAGGCCGATGTCGGGCCGGCCGAAGATCTGCCAGATGGTTCCGACCACGTTCCATGGAATGAGCAGCGGCAACGCCATGATCACCAGACAGGCAGCGACCCGCCAGCCCTCGCGCGGCATCGAAAGCGCCACCACGATACCAAGCGGAACCTCGATCGCGAGGATCACCGCGGAGAAAAACAGATTGCGCCACAGCGACGCCAGGAACCGCTCACCGAGGTCGGTCGACGGATCGAGCAATTCCTTGAACCAGCCGACACCATTCCAGAAAAACTGATTGTTCCCGAAGGTGTCCTGCATCGAATAGTTCACCACCGTCATCAGCGGCAGGATGGCCGAGAACGCCACCACCAGAAACACCGGCAGCACCAGGAACCAGGCCTTTTGGTTGATGGTCTTGTCCATTACAGCGATCCCTCGACCAGACGGCTGTCCGCATAGACATGAACGTGCGACGGGTCGAATATCAGCCCGGCGACGTCGCCGGGAATCGAAAATCCCGGCGGCACCCTGGCCGCAAATTTTGCATCGCCAATGCGAACGCGGGCGAAGCGGACGCGGCCGAGGTCATCGATCCGCTCGATGTTGGCCGACAGCAAGCCCGGCGCTGTTGGCGCGACGTCGACGAATTCGGGGCGCACGCCGATCTCGATCTTCGCGCCCGGCGGCAGACTGTCGTAGCTCCGCTTCAGTGCGATGATGTGGCCGTCGATCCGGGCCTCGCGGCCCCGCACCTCGGCGGGCACGATGTTCATGCCGGGCGAGCCGATGAAGTAGCCGACAAAGGTGTGTTCCGGCTTGTCGAACAATTCGGCCGGCGTGCCGCTCTGCACCACGCGGCCGTCATGCATCACCACCACGGTATCGGCGAAAGTCAGCGCCTCGGTCTGGTCATGGGTGACATAGATCATCGTCAGGTCGAGCGCGCGATGCAGCGCCTTGAGCTTCGACCGCAACTGCCATTTCAGCTCGGGATCGATCACCGTCAGCGGTTCGTCGAACAAGATCGCCGCGACATCGGACCGGACCAGTCCGCGGCCAAGCGAGATTTTCTGCTTGGCGTCGGCCGTCAGCCGCGTCGCCTTGCGCGCCAGATAAGGCGTGAGGTCGAGCAGGCGCGCGATCTCCGCGACCCGCGCGTCGATCTCGGCTTTTGGCACGCCGCGATTCCTGAGCGGAAAGGCAAGGTTCTGTCCGACCGTCATGGTGTCGTAGATCACCGGAAACTGGAACACCTGCGCGATATTGCGCTTCTGGGTTGACAGCGGTGTGATATCGGCGCCGTCGAACAGGATTTGGCCGCGCGAAGGGGTGACGATGCCCGAGATCAGATTGAGCAGCGTGGTCTTGCCGCAGCCCGACGGCCCGAGCAGCGCATAGGCCGCGCCCTGCCGCCAGGTCATCGAGATCGGCTTTAACGCATAAGATTCGGGATCGGCGGCGTTGCCGCTGTAGGAGTGTGCGAGGTCGACGAGATCAATGCGGGCCATCTGCCATGTCCCTCACATCGCGCCGGGTGCGGCGACCAGACGGTCGGCCGCGTCGAACACGAAAACATTGTTCGGATCGAGCACCGCGTCCAGTACGTGCCCGGGCGGGTATTCGTGCACGCCCTGCAGCACGGCGACCCAGTTGGAAGCATCGCGGTTGAGATGCACGAAGCTTTCCGAACCGGTGATTTCGGTCACCGTCACGGTGGCGTGAAACGCGTGGCGGCCGGCAATGCCGTTGGCGACTTCGAGCTGGTGGGCGCGGAAGCCGACCCGATAGACGCCGTCGCCAAGCGCTTCGTAAAGTCCGGACGCCGGCGCCTGCACGCCGCCGGCATACTGCACCGAGCCATTGCGCTTTTCGATCCCGACGATGTTGAGCGGCGGATCGGAAAATACCTGGGCGACGCGCAGGGTGTTGGGATGGCGATAGACTTTCGAGGTCTCGCCGGCCTGCAGGATTTCGCCTTCCCACATGC
Organism: Bradyrhizobium sp.; assembly: GCA_035490095.1. Classification (GTDB taxonomy): domain Bacteria; phylum Pseudomonadota; class Alphaproteobacteria; order Rhizobiales; family Xanthobacteraceae; genus Bradyrhizobium. The sequence goes on along the minus strand of DATHHQ010000163.1, from coordinate 43 downwards.
AGACGGTACGGCCGCCAAGCAGCAGCGCTTCGGAAGGCTCGGT
>DATHHQ010000162.1:0-2795 GCA_035490095.1 Bradyrhizobium sp. | reverse complement strand
AACTGGCACCTAAATCAAGGGCGGCTCCGTCAACGTCCGTACCCAACAAAGCCCAGGCGCGATGTCGCTGCAAAAGCGAAACTGCTGAATCCAACCGAGGCAAACATGAGCAGCGTCGACCCACATGTACGAGAACTGCTTGTCCATCTTCGTCTCCCTCCGGCGGGGGCCGCCTTGTTGGGTTCGCTTGAGTGATATGTAACAGTGCTTATGGACAGCCATAAGCACAGTGCTCAAGTTGAACGGCTGGAGGTCATTGAGACCGGCCGACGGCGGCGATGGTCTGATGACGAGAAGCTCCGGATTGTCCTTGAGAGCTTGCAGGCGCCTCGGGCGATATCGTCGACAGCGAGACGCCATGGCATATCGCGTTCATTGCTGATGACCTGGCGGCGCTCGTTTCGCCCGGAGCCAGCCGGCCCCGAAGCCCAACAGGGCGGCTTTGTGCGGGCGATGCTTATCGCCGCGGAAACTCCACCGATGGCGACCGTCGCGCCATCGAGCGGGCAAATGGTCATTATCGTTGGCAAGGATCGCCGTGTCATCGTTGACGCCGGCGTCGATACGGCCGCACTGGCGCGGGTGCTCGAGGTTCTAGAGCGCCGATGATTCCGGTCCCGACAGGCGTGCGCATCTGGATCGCCACCGGCCACACCGACATGCGCAAAGGCATGCAAGGTTTGTCTTTGCTTGTGCAGGAGAGCCTCGGCCGCGATCCATTCGCCGGCGACGTGTTCGTGTTCCGCGGACGCGCTGGCTCACTTATAAAAGCTCTATGGCATGACGGCATTGGTTTGTCGCTCTATGCCAAGCGACTGGACCGTGGCCGGTTTGTCTGGCCCGCGACGGTGGACGGTGTTGTGGCGCTGACCGCGGCCCAGATGGGCTATTTGCTGGAGGCGATTGATTGGCGAAATCCGCAACACACATGGCGGCCGCAGAGCGCGGGATAGGTTGCGGAAAATTCGTTTGAGGCTGCAAAAAAAGCTGCGCCAAATCACTCCTTTTGTGATTCCATCAGAGCCGTGGGTGACGGCAATGAATCGCTGCCAGAGGACATTGACGCGCTGAAAGCGGCATTGATTGTCGCGCGCGCGGAGGCCGCGGCTGCCCGCGCTCAGCAATCCGATGACCAGGCGCTGATCGCTCACCTGAAACTGCAGATCGAGAAACTCAACCGCGACCGCTATGGCCCACGCTCGGAGCGCACCGCACGGCTGCTGGATCAGCTCGAGCTGACGCTGGAGGAGCTGGAGAGCTCGGCGACGGAGGACGAACTCGCTGCCGAAATGGCTGCGGCCAAAACCACGAAGGTGGCGTCGTTCACGCGCAAGCGGCCGTCACGCAAACCGTTCCCGGAGCATCTGCCGCGGGAACGCTTGATCGTGCCGGGACCGACGGCCTGCGGCTGCTGTGGCGGCGCGCGGTTGTCCAAGCTGGGCGAGGACATCACCGAGACGCTGGAGGTCATCCCGAAATCCTGGAAGGTGATCCAGCACGTCCGCGAGAAGTTCACCTGCCGGGATTGCGAGAAGATCAGCCAGGCCCCGGCGCCGTTCCACGTCATCGCCCGCGGCTGGGCCGGACCTAGCCTGCTGGCGATGGTGCTGTTCGAGAAGTTTGGCCAGCATCAGCCACTGAACCGGCAAGCCGAGCGCTATGCCAAGGAGGGCGTGCCGATAAGCCTGTCGACTTTGGCCGACCAGGTCGGCGGCTGCACGGCGGCGCTGACGCCGTTGTTCAAACGCCTGGAGGCCTACGTGTTGAGCGCCGAGCGGTTGCATGGCGACGACACCACAGTGCCAGTCCTGGCCAAAGGCAAGACCGACACCGGACGGATCTGGGTCTATGTACGCGACGACAAGCCGTTTGGAGGTCAGGCGCCGCCGGGGGCGGTGTTCTATTACTCGCGCGATCGGGCCGGCGAGCATCCCCAGGCGCATCTGGCCAACTACAGTGGAATCTTCCAGGCCGACGCCTACGGCGGCTATGGCAAGCTTTACGAGGCCGGCCGCGCGCCTGGCCCGATTCTGGAAGCGGCCTGTTGGGTCCACGCCCGGCGCCCGTTCTTCGTGATGGCGGATCTGGCCGAGAACGCGCGTCGCAAAGCTCAGGGCAAGAAGCCGGCGGTGATCTCGCCGCTGGCGTTGGAAGCGGTCCGCCGGATCGATGCGCTGTTCGAGATCGAGCGGGCGATCAACGGCCAGAGCGCCGAAAGGCGCAAGGCCGTCCGCCAGGAACTCAGCGCGCCGCTGGTCACCGACCTGGAGGCCTGGATGCGAGCGCAGCGCGCCAAGCTCTCGCGCCGCAACGACGTCGCCAAGGCGATGGACTACATGCTCAAGCGCTGGATCGTGTTTAGGCGCTTCCTCGACGACGGTCGCATCTGCCTGTCGAACAACGCCGCCGAGCGCGGCGTGCGCGGCATCGCTTTGGGACGCAAGTCATGGTTGTTCTGCGGCTCCGATCGCGGGGGCGAGCGTGCCGCCGTCATGTACAGCCTGATAGTCACAGCCAAGATGAACGACGTCGATCCGCAAGCCTGGCTCGCCGACGTTCTGGCGCGCATTGCCGAGCATCCCGTTCAAAGACTCGACGAACTGCTGCCATGGAATTGGCGCCGCCATCGGGAGGTTGATCAAGCAGCTTGAGCCGAAACTGACCCGTATGCGGTCCTCACCGGAGGCTTACCCTTTTCCCACGCCTTTCCTGCGGCGAGGCTCGCTCCATATTCCGGATCGGTCGCGAACCGAATGCAAACGGCGACGGGTTGCAGCGTCGGCGAGCGGTGAGCG
>DATHHQ010000161.1:0-10018 GCA_035490095.1 Bradyrhizobium sp. | reverse complement strand
CGCCAGCGGCGATTTCGATTTCGCGATGTTCGCGCCGAGCGCCATCGAACGCATCGAGGTGCTGAAGGGTCCGCAAAGCGCGCTCTACGGCTCGGATGCGATGGGTGGCGTCGTCAACATCATCACCAAGAAGGGCTCCGGTCCCGCACAGTTCAATGTCCGCACCGAAGGCGGAAGCTACGGCACCGCGGTCACCAACGGATCGCTGATCGGCTCGTCAGGTCCATGGTCTTACGCGTTCACCGGTGGTGGACAGCACAGCAACGGGTTCTCGCGCTTCGGCTATCGCATCCCTCCGCTCGAAGCCAAATTTGGCCCGCTCGAACGCGACGGCTTCGACCGCGTCGGCGGCTCGGCGCGCATCGGCTATGACGCCGGCGAAGGGGTGCGGCTGGAAACCGGCATGCTCTCCTCCTTCACGCGATCTGCTTACGACCAGTCCACCGGCGCGTTTCCCGATACGCCTTCAAGCGCGACCCGATTGCTGGAGCAGGTCTGGGGGAAGGCAACCGTGGACACGCTGGACGGTGTGCTGACCCACAGCCTCCAGGTGTTCGACACCCATATCGATCGCTCCTTCGACGAAGTGACCTACAAGATCAACAAGCTGCCGCAGAATACGACGTCCATTGTTTCCGATTTCATCGGCAACAGCAGCGGCGCGGAATATCAAGGCAACCTGAAACTGGGTCCGCTCGGGTCGCTGATATTCGGCTCCAGGGCACAACACGAGACGGCGGACACCTATACAACCAAGCTGCTGCCGGTACCCGGTCCGCGAATGCCGCAGCTTGCGAAAGTGCAGGACACCGATTCAGTGTTCGCGCTGTGGCAGTTGCCGATCGGTGAGCGGTTGAACATCACCTTGGGCGGACGTGTCGATGACGTGGTGGACGTCGGGCGCTTCGAGACGTGGCGGGCGACCGCCGCCTACACGATCAGTGAAACCAGCACCAAATTCCACGCCAGTGCCGGCACCGGCGCCAAGGCGCCGACGCTGTTCCAGCTGTACGATCCCATGTTTGGCAACACGACCCTTAGCCCGGAGCAGAGCTTCGGCTATGACGCTGGCGTCGATCAGAGCTTCCTTAACGGTCGCGTCGTGGTGTCCCTTACCGGTTTCTCGAACTCGTTCAGCAATCTGATCAATTTTGTCAGCGATGACGCTCATCCCAACGGGCACTACATCAACGTTGCGCGCGCCGAGACGGATGGCCTTGAAGTCGGAGCAAATGTCACAGTCCTCCCCGGCTTGGTGAAACTCAACGCGGCCTACACTTATCTTCACGCCGAGGACCTTGCGACCGGACTAACGCTGGCGCGGAGGCCGAAGAACCTGGCGCATTTCGCGCTGACGATAACGCCCACCGACAAGTGGATGATCGAACCACGCGTCACGACGGTGTCGAAGCGTTTCAGCAGTGCCAATCAGGTCGGTCAGGTAGATGCCTATACCCGCGTCGACCTCTACAGCGAATACAAGATCGACAAGACCTGGAAGGTGTTTGCCCGTGGCGAGAACATCCTGAACGAACATTATCAGGAGGTTCTCAATTTCGGCACCACCGGTCCCGCCGTGTATACAGGATTCAACGCCACATGGTAACGCCGGATTTCCCAAGGCGTGTGATTGTCGTGACCACGGCGCTTGCGGTGCTGGCGGCATTGCTGGCGCTTGGCTCACTCGGCACCGGACCGGTAAGGCTGTCGCCGCTTACCGTGATCGACGCGCTGTTCGGCGGCGGCAGCGACGTACAGCAGACCATCGTCCGGGAAATCCGCTTGCCACGCACGATCCTGGGATTGGCGATCGGCGCGATACTCGGCCTCTCCGGCGCCGCGCTGCAAGGCCTGCTGCGCAATCCGCTGGCGTCACCGTCCTTGTTCGGGGCCCCGCAATCGGCCGCGTTCGGCGCCGTGCTGATGATCGCGCTGGGCTGGGCGGACGTGCGATCCTATACACTGCCGGTCGCCGGCATCGCCATGGCATTCGCGTCGGTGTTCGTGCTGCTCGGCATCGCCGGCCGCAATGCCGGACTGCTGCTACTCATTCTTGCGGGCCTGGCGATCTCCAGTCTCGCGGGTGCCGCGACCGCGCTGGTGATGAACCTGTCATCCAATCCCTTCGCCGCACTTGAAATCGCTTTCTGGCTGCTCGGATCGCTGGAGGACCGCAGCTTTCGCCATGTGACCCTGGCACTGCCGTTCATCGTTGCCGGAGCCATCGTCCTGATGAGCCAGCGCAATGCATTTCGTGCGCTCAGCCTCGGCGAAGAGACCGCGCAAAGTCTCGGTGTCGATGTCGGCCGGTTGAGGTTACTGGTGATCGTCGGCGTGGCCCTGGGGGTCGGCGGCGCGGTTGCCGTCACCGGCACCATCGGCTTCATTGGCCTCGTCGCACCGCACTTGATGCGGCCGTTGATCGGTCACGATCCGGCACGTCTGCTGGTGCCAAGCGCGCTGACCGGCGCAGTGCTGCTGCTTGCCGCCGACATCGCAGTGCGTATTATTCCATCGACCACCGACATCAAGGTCGGCGTCCTAACTTCGATCATCGGCGTGCCGTTCTTCCTTTATCTGATCGTGCGCGAACGCCGCGCGCTGGGCGGAGGCGTCGCATGAGCGATCAGGTTCTGCTCAGCACGAATCGTCTCGGCGTGACGTTATCCGGCCGCGCAGTACTTCAAGACGTCTCGCTCTCTCTGCCAAGCCGGCAATTCGTCGCGCTGGTTGGACCTAACGGCGCCGGAAAAACCACGCTGCTGCGCGCATTATCGGGACTGCTGCCTTCAACCGGCACGGTCCATGTCGGCGGCGACATCTTGTCGTCCCTTTCGCTGCGCGAGCGCGCCAAACGCTTCGGTTATCTGCCGCAAGGCCACCTCGTGCATTGGCCGTTGCAGGTCAAGGACGTCGTCGCGCTGGGGCGCTATCCGCATGGCGCGACCGACCCGGCACGGCTCTCGCCGGGTGACGAGGAAGCGGTCATGCAGGCCATGCAGGTGACCGACGTGGTCGCGTTAGCGCCGCGCCTGGTCACGGAATTGTCCGGCGGCGAACGCAGCCGTGTTGCGCTTGCGCGGGTGCTGGCCGTCGGCGCACCCATCGTGCTGGCGGACGAGCCGACCGCGTCGCTCGATCCACGCTACCAGATCGACGTGATGAAAAATCTGCGCGGCATCGCGGACAGCGGCGTTCTGGTGATCGCGGCGACCCACGATCTCAGCCTCGCCGCGCGATTTGCGGACAGCATTCTGGTAGTGTCGAATGGTCGCCTGGTTGCGCAGGGAAAACCCGCGCAGGCGCTTTCGGAGACAATCATGGCGGAGGTGTTTCGGATCAGCGCCTATCGCGCGGATTATCGCGACGAAGCCGTGATCCTGCCTTGGGCGGGAGTTTGATCGATGGTCCGGCTAATGGCCCAACACGAGTGCAGTCGCCAGACGATCGAGGCCGGCGTCGCCGAGCGACAGACCGAACCGCAGGAGGCCGTCAGCCCAGTCAAAGCTTCGGCACCAGATGTGCTGCCGCGCCAATGCGCCGTGCAGCTTCAATGCATCCGGATGCCCGGCGAGGCGAAACAGCGACGTGCCGCCGACGATCGTAAATCCGCCCTTCACAAGAACCTTATCAAGTTTGCCCGCTTCCTCGGTGAGTACGCTGCGCGTCCGATCGGCCCATGGCTGGTCGCGCAGCGCGGCCGTGCCGATGTGCAGCGCGGCGCCGGAGCACGGCCACGGGCCGAGTGCGGCGGCGATGCGCCCGATCACATCGGGCGTACCGATCGCAAAACCGAGGCGCAGCCCGGCAAGGCCATAGAATTTGCCGAACGAGCGCAGGATCACCACCGGCAGATCGGTGCACATCGCCACCGCGCTGATATCCGGATCGACGTCGGCGAAGGCCTCATCAAGCACCAGCCAGCCACCACGGTCTTTCAATCGAGCAGCGGCACGCATCAGCGCGGCACGACCGGTGATGCGTCCATCGGGATTGTTGGGGTTGACGACGACGATATGAACGGCGCTTTCGGGCACTTCGCCGAGATCGGTAACCGCGATGACGTCGCGCCCGGCCTTCGCCCAGGCGGCCGCGTGCTCGCCATAGGTCGGCCCAACGACAGCAACCTGCCCCGGTGCCGCGAGATACGGCAGCCATTGGATCAGCATTTGCGTTCCGGCAGCGGCAGCGACGTCAGCGCCATCCGGCATGCGATAGGCTTCTCGAGCGGCGGCCATCAAGGCATCCTCATCGGCGCGCGACGGCAGGCGTTGCCATACGCCAACTGGCAAACGCGCGGGGATCGGCCACGGCCGCGGGTTGATTCCAGTCGAGAGGTCAAGCCAATCTTCCGGCGCACCGCCATGGCGCGCGATTGCTTCGGTCAGGTCACCACCATGCTTCATACGCGCTTCATGCCATCATCCGCGTCAAAGCGCGAGGGGGTGCGGAGTGCGTCCACCTCGATCGGTATGATGGCCTGCGTCATGATGATCTGTGCCGGACTGCCGGGCACTTCGCACGCCGCCGGCCTTCCGCGCGTCGCCTCGATCAATCTTTGCACCGATCAACTGCTGATGACGCTGGCCGATCCGGAGCAGATCCTCGGGCTCAGCCCGTATTCGGGCGATGTCGCGCGCTCCTGGGATGCGGTGAAGGCCAGCAAATTCCCGCGATTGTCGGGTGAAGCCGAGGACGTGCTGGTGCTGAATCCGGATATCGTCGTCGCCGGCCGCTTTACCAAACGCGCGACGCGGGAACTGTTGAAGGAAAAGGGCTTGCGTGTCGCCGAATTCGATGCCGCACGTTCCCTGGAAGATGTGAAGAAACAAATCCGGCAGATGGGCGATCTCGTACAGCACCCAGAGCGTGCCGCCGCGGAAATTCAACGGCTGGACGCAGCGATCGCACATACGCGCGAAGTTGTGTCCCGCAGACCTTATCGCGTGCTGGCGCTGTCGCGGCGTGGCTGGGTTTCCGGCGGCGATAGCCTGACAAGTTCGCTGCTGTCGACCGCCGGGCTCAGCAACGCCGCGGCCGATCTCGGTTACAAGCTCGGTGGATTCGCATCGCTGGAAGCAATCGTGAGCCTGAGGCCCGACTTCCTGCTGGTATCCGATGGCGGTGACTTCGCCGAAGACGAAGGCCGCGCCTTCATGTTGCATCCCGCGCTGGAACGCTTTTATCCGGTGTCAAAGCGTCTTGTGATCCCGGAAAAACTCACCGTATGCGGCGGCGCGATGCTGTCGGAAGCGCTGGACCGTCTCACCTCGGAACTCGAGCGCGTGGCCCACTGACGTGCTGATCGGGAGCAACACGCTCTTCATTGTCGTCGCGGCCCTGGCGTTCGATGCCTTGATCGGAGATCCCGATTGGCTATGGCGACGGCTACCGCATCCGGTGGTCCTGATCGGATCTTTCATCGGATTTCTTGAGCGCACGCTCAATCGTGAGAACTGGTCGCCTTCGCAGCGAAAGGCCGGCGGCGCCGGAACGGTCGTCTTGCTCGTCGCTGCATCGGGATTGATCGGATTCTCGGTCGAGGCTGCGTTGCCGCAAACGTTATCCGGAAAAATATTGCTTGGATTGATCGCTTCCGTGCTGGTCGCGCAGCGGAGCCTGTATCAGCACGTCGCCGACGTGCGCTCGGCCTTCGCCGAGGGCGGGCTCGCTGAGGCCCGGGCAGCGGTATCCATGATCGTCGGCCGCGATCCGGAGCAACTGGACGAAGCCGGTGTCTCACGCGCCGCGATAGAATCCTGCGCCGAGAATTTTTCCGACGGCGTGGTCGCGCCGGTGTTCTGGCTCGCGCTATTGGGACTGCCAGGCCTGATCGCCTACAAGGCGATCAACACCGCCGACTCCATGATCGGGCACCGCACCGCGCGATATGAATTCTTTGGCTGGCCAGCGGCGCGGGTCGACGACCTCGTCAACTTGATTCCGGCGCGACTGTCGGGGCTTCTGCTTGCCGTGGTCGCGCCGATCGCGAATGGCGCCGTTGGGACAGCGCTGAATGTGATGCGGCGCGATGCGCCAAAGCATCGCTCGCCTAATGCGGGCTGGCCGGAAAGCGCCACGGCCGGCGCACTGGGTCTGGCACTGGCGGGACCGCGGCGCTACGGTGAACATATCGTCGATGATCCCTTTCTCAACGCTGGCGCGCGCAAGGAGGCGACACCGGGCGATATCGGCCGCGCCCTCGATCTCTATGTCGCGGCGTGTCTGCTGCAGGCGGCGGTTTACGCAGCGCTGGCGCTGGTGGCCTGACGGCTGCGGGCGATTTTCAGGATTTGCTCGATATCGAGATGCGCTTCCAGGTGTTCGGCGAGCGCGTCCAATGCGGCTTCGATCCGGGACTCGTAGGCCAGAGACGACGCGATGCCGAGATTGGCCAGCCACGACCTGCGAAAGGCATCGCCGGTGAACAGGCCATGCACGTAGGTTCCCTGCACGCGGCCGTCAGCCGAGATGGCACCGTCGGGACGACCATCGATCCTGACCATGGGCCGCGCGCAATCGGCGCCTTCGCTGCGGCCGAGATGGATCTCGTAACCTTCGATTTCGGCGCCGGTCGCACAATGCGTGCCGCTGACCAACGTGGTCGATTTTTCCGGGGTCATGACAGTGGCGATATCGAGCAAGCCCAGTCCTTCGACGGTGCCGGCCCGGCCTTCCACGCCTTCGGGATCGGCGATGGTTTTGCCGAGCATCTGATAGCCACCACAGAGCCCGAGCACATGACCACCGCGACGGGCGTGCGCCTTGATGTCGATGTGCCAACCCTGTGCGCGCAAAAAGGCGAGATCGCCGATGGTGGATTTGCTGCCGGGCAGAATGACGACGTCGGCATCGGCAGCAATGGGTTCACCCGGCCTGACGAAAACCAGCTTGACGCCGGGCTCCATGCCCAATGGATCGAGATCGTCGAAATTGGCGATGCGTGCGAGCACTAGCACCGCAATCACGCGCTTTGACGATGAATCATGTATTCGATCGAGATCGACGGCATCTTCCGCCGGAAGCCACGCCGCCTGCGGCAGCCACGGTACGACGCCGAGCGAAGGCCAGCCCGTGAGGCGCGTGATCGCGGTCAGGCCCTGCTCGAACAATCCGGCATCGCCGCGAAATTTGTTGATGATAAAGCCGCGGATGCGTGCACGCTCGTCCTGTTCCAGAACGAGATGCGTGCCGGCAAGGCTGGCGATAACGCCGCCGCGATCGATATCCCCGAGCATCACCACGGGCACGTTGGCCGCCGCGGCAAATCCCATATTGGCGATGTCGCCGGCCCGCAGGTTGATCTCCGCCGGGCTGCCGGCGCCCTCGACCAGGATGATATCAGCGTCGCGCGCAAGATGGGCGAAACTCTCCAGCACCGGCGGCAGCAATTCCGCTTTCTTCCCCAGATAATTTGTTGCTCGCAAGTTTCCCCAGCGCTTGCCCTGCACGATGATCTGCGCGCCGGTGTCAGTCTCCGGCTTCAGCAGCACCGGGTTCATGTGCACGCTCGGCGGCATCCGCGCCGCCCGCGCCTGCACCGCCTGCGCGCGGCCGATCTCGCCGCCCTCGACCGCAACCGCAGCATTGTTCGACATGTTCTGCGGCTTGAACGGCGCCACCTTCAGGCCACGCCGCACCAGTGCGCGCGCCAGCCCGGCGACAATCGTCGACTTGCCAGCATTGGAGCCGGTGGCCTGGATCATCAGCGCGGGCGTCGCCTGCTCCATCAGAATTCGATGCCCTTCTGGCCCTTCACGCCGGCCCGGAATGGATGCTTGACCAGCGTCATTTCGGTGACGAGATCGGCCATCTCGATCAGCTCCGGCTTGGCATTGCGGCCGGTGATGACGACGTGCTTGTCGGCGGGCTTTTCCTCGCGCAGGAAAGTAAGAACTTCGTTGATATCGAGGTAATCATAGCGCAGCACGATGTTGAGCTCGTCGAGCAACACCATGCGGTGGCGGTCGTCGCGGATCAGCTCCTTTGCCCGCTCCCAGCCTTTGGTGGCGGCGGCGATGTCGCGTTCGCGGTCCTGGGTTTCCCAGGTAAAGCCTTCGCCCATGATATGCAGCGTCACCAGTTCAGGAAATTTCGCCAGCACCTTCGCCTCACCGGTGTCCCACGCCGGCGATTTGGTAAACTGGACGACCGCAACAGGATAACCGTGGCCGATATGGCGAAACACCATGCCGAGGGCGGCGGAGGTCTTGCCCTTGCCGGTGCCGGTATTGACGATCAGCAGACCCTTCTCGCCGGTCTTGGTCGCCATGATCTTGTCGCGCGCGGCTTTATGCTTGCGCGCTTTCTCCCTGTGCCGCGCATTTTCGGCTTCATCGGCCTCAGTTGGAATTCCGGTCATGCGATTTCCTTCCGCGTGTTTGGCAAGAGCTCGGCGATCAAATCGGCGGCGCGATTGGAGCGCGGCGTCCACAGTCCCCGCCGGATCGCCTCGGCAAAGCGTGCCGCGGTTTCACGCAACGCTGCCGGATTGGCCTTTTGCATAAAGTCTCGTACGCGCTCGTCTTCCAGATAAGAAGCGAACAATTGATCGAAATGATGGTTGGATACCGCATCGGTCGAGGCGGCAAAGCCGAACAGATAATCCACCGTCGCGGCAATTTCGAACGCACCTTTGTAGCCGTGGCGCATCACGCCCTCGATCCATTTCGGATTGGCAGCCCGGCCACGCACCACACGGGAGATTTCGTGGCTCAGCGGCCGCGACAATGGCGCTTCCGGCCGCGACGTGTCGAGATGCGCGATGCGCGGCGCGCTCCCCCGCAGGGTTTGCACAGTGGCGGCCAGTCCTCCCATGAACTGGTAATAGTCGTCGGAATCCAGAATATCGTGTTCGCGATTGTCCTGAGCCTGCGCGACCAGATCGGTGTCCTTGAGGCGTTCGGCGAAATCGACGCGCGCGCCCTCGCCCTCCGCGCCGCTGCCATAGGCATAACCGCCCCAGTCGAGATAAACCTCGGCGATATCGCCACGATTGTTCCAGCCGCCCTCGTCGATCAGGGCCTGCAGCCCCGCGCCATAGGCGCCCGGCTTCGAGCCGAACACACGATACGAGGCCCGGCGCTGCGCCGCCTCGCCACTCATTCCGCCCGCTTCGAGCGCCTGCCGTCTGGCGCGAACATTGGCGGCGATCGGATTGGCCTCGTCCGGTTCTTCGAGCATGGCGATGGCGCTGACCGCGCTGCTAATAATGTCCATCTGCGTCGGAAACGCGTCGCGAAACAGCCCGGAGACACGAAAGGTAATGTCCACCCGCGGCCGCTTCAATTCGCTCAATGGCGTGATTGCGAAACCAGTGACCCGGCCCGAGGTTTCTTCCCACAGCGGGCGGGCGCCTATCAGCGCCAGCGCCTGCGCGACATCGTCGCCGCCAGTGCGCATGTTGGCGGTGCCCCAGGCCGATAACGCAATCGCGCGCGGCCACTCACCAGCTTCCTGCCAGTAACCTTCGACGAGACGTTCAGCCGCAAGTTGGCCTATCCGCCACGCCGAGGGCGTCGGCACCGCCCGCACATCGACCGCAAAAAAATTGCGGCCGGTCGGCAGCACGTCGGGCCGTCCCCGCGTCGGCGCACCGGATGGGCCCGGTTGAATGAACCGGCCGTCCAGCCCACGAAGAAAGGCGCTGATCTCGGCAGCACCGCAGGCGTCGATGACGGGACGGAGTTTGGCATTGATCCAGCCCAGCACGTCGTTTGTGTGGATCCAGGCGGGATCGCATGGCTGCACCCCCGAAACCAGTTGAAGCGCGAGCAACTCGATACGTTCGACCACGTCCCCCGATGTACGCCACGCGGCGGCACTGATTCCAAGAAGGACCGCGGGACGCGGACCGTCGAAATCAGCCGCGAGATCGCGGGTCAGCGGGTCGAACTCGCCAAGGCCCAGATCGAGCGCCAGCGCGCGATGCAGCGACGCATCCTGCGGCTTCAAGTCCGAACGCGGCAGCCGCGCGATCGACACCAGCAGATCGTTGCGCTGGCCGTCCGCAGGCACA
>DATHHQ010000160.1:0-12233 GCA_035490095.1 Bradyrhizobium sp. | reverse complement strand
AGAGGGCGTGGGGAACGCCGGATGCCCGTTGCACCCGCGGCCTCGTGTGCACTTGGTAGTGGTAGAACGCACACGAGTAACAACGAGTACCCCGGAATCACCCGACGTTCCCGCACGCAATGGTTTTAACGGTTTCCTTCGCGCTCCCCGGAGTATCGGGCTTTCTTGCCTCCGTCGCCTTCGGATATGGCCTATCCGCGCCCGGTCGGGCCGACATGCCTCCGAAGACTTGACACCAACCTCTGAGGCGTCAGGACCACACGACTTCGCCGTACGCAGCAACATCGTTCGTCAGCTCGCCGTTTGATCGCTCACGGGCCTTTCGCCAACCCGCCCTGCAACCACGTTGCGCGCCTAACGCTGCCGCGTCCACCGCATCCCATCCCGCGTTCGTGACGACGCGCGACCGCCCCTCTTATCGGAACGGGACGGCCGGAGTTAAGCCACTGATTTGGGGTCCCCGTGAAGCGGAAGTTTGCCCGTCGTGCCAATCTGCCGCAATCCGACGGGCAAGGGCTTGCTGGCCCGGTTCGCTGGGTCAAAGTGTGCCACGTATGGCCTTTGGTGCGTGCTTGGATCGTGAATCAAGTGCACAGTCACCGTGCTCTCAGGCAACAACTTTCAAAACTATCCTAGGCTTAGGAAACGCCACATGGACCGTGAGTGCCGGGAGCGCCCCTCTCGCGTCAAGCACCGACGTAGCGAGAATATCCGATCAAAGCCAAATAAATCACCAAACCAAGAAGCGAATAGAATACCGACAAGAACCATTCGTTATCGGATACCTTCAAAAGCGTGCGGGCGTGGAGTTACACGTCGCGTAACGCCAGAACATTTTTGGAATCGACGATGGCGAAGGAGAAAACAGTTAGCCCGTTGGCGAAGGCCCTGCTGGCGGGTGCCATGCGGAAGGTCCGGCTTATGGATAAGGCCACCTACGAGAAGATCACCCTGCGGCATTTGAGAGTGACAGGCACACGGTTTGGGCTTCCCCAAAAATCGTCAGTGCGAAAGTCTACGAATGGCCTACGGTCCTCTTAGCTCGTGCCCCCTGCAACCCGACCAGCGCTCCCCACACATCCGTCAAAGCGCTATCCCGCCGTTGGCAGGTGTATTTACTGCGGATCGGCCGCTGGCCTGACGGAGGAGCATATTGTCCCGTATGCACTTGGAGGAAGATGGGTGCTCCCGGAATCAAGTTGCAAAGCCTGCTCCAAGATAACGGGAAAGTTCGAAGGGCAGCTATGTCGAACAATACTTGGTCCGCTTCGCATGCTATTCAACATGCCAACACGGCGTCCAAAGGAAAGACCGCGTCATCTCCCGCTGAAGGTAAAATATCCCACAAGTACCGACTGGGATATCGCGTATGTCCATCGCGACGTATGCCCGTTCCTGATCGGATTGCCGCTCTATCCAACGCCAGATGCACTGACCGGCCAAGTGACCCAAGAAAATAGGACAGCAGCGACATCCCAGATTTGGCTTCGCGGTGGCGGATTTTGGAATGATCGGGACAAACACTTACAATGGCTTTGCGAAATGCTCGGGGCTGTACAGGTCATGCCCGAGGCGCATATTCCCGTGGAGCCGTTCTGTCTAACGCTTTTGAGGATAGCTCACGCTTTTTCAGTCGCCGAACTTGGATTAAATGGATTTAAGCCGTTCTTGACAGAAATGATCCGCGAACGAGACCTCTCAAATCGAGCGCAAGTCCTCGGCGGCGGCGCGGGAAATGAGCGGCCGGGTGATGTACTGCATGAGGTCGGTTTCAAGTTGCGAAAGTACAGCCGCCAACGATTGCGGTGCAGATTCGCTTGTTGTCCGTTCTCGGAACTCCGACCTACTCGGTGGCGGTCGGATCCAGCTTGGCCTAACCCCGCCCATTAGCTACCAGCCCCGAACCCGCTCAAGCATTGTCCTCAAGTCCGCGCTGGAGCGGTGCAAATCATTCGATACACGTTGATGAACCCAGCCAGACTTTTTTCATCCCAATCAGCCCTGCCCCCCCCTCACACCGGCGGTGTGCCGTGGGTATGAAACGACTCGATCGTCTTCAGCCCCCACGCCTGGCCCTTCTTGCGCTCTTCTTCGGTCCACACGATCGGCTTCCAGTCGGGCGCGAGAATGAGACGGGCGCCGGCGTTGGCGACTTCGATGCGGTTGCCGCCGGGCTCGTAGACATAGAGGAAGAACGTCTGCTGGATGGCGTGCTTGTGCGGGCCGGTCTCGATATAGACGCCGTTCTCCAGGAAGATATCGGCGGCGCGCAGCACGTCCTCGCGGCTGTCGAGTGCGTAGGTGACGTGATGGAAACGGCCTGATGTGTTGGAGTGATCGTGTGAGTAGGCGAAGTCGTAGCTCTTGTTCGACATCGTCATCCACATCGCAGCTTCCGTGCCGTCGTTGAGTACGATCTGCTCGGTCAGCCGGCAACCGAGATATTTCTCGAAGAAGATCCGGTTGGCCTTGATGTCGACCGCCAGGCAATTGAGGTGATCGAGGCGGCGGACATTGACGCCGCGCGCCGGATAGCGCTGCGCCTGGTTTTTCAGCGCGGGCTTGAGTTCGGGCGGCGGCTCGTACCATTCGGTCTCGTAATAGAGTTCGACGATATGGCCGTCGGGATCGCGGCAACGGAACGCCGGCCCCTGCCCCATGTCGCCGTCGGTCCAGCCGATCTCGAAACCGGATCCCTTCAGCGCGGCGACGCGGCGCTCCAGCGCCTGCGGGCTGCGCGCCCGCAGCGCCATGTGCTCCATGCCTGACGTCTTCGAGGCGGTCAGCTTGAGCGAATAGCGTTCGTAATCGTCCCAGCCGCGCAGGTAAACCGACTCGCCCTTGCGGCCGCTGATGGTCATGCCCATCACATCGACAAAGAATTTCAGGCTCTCGTCCGGTTTCGGCGTCAGCAATTCCATGTGGCCGAGATGGGCGAGATCGAAAATCGGCTCGGGTTGCATAGCGTTCTCTTTCGTAGGGTGGGCAAATTCGTAGGGTGGGCAAAGCCAACGGGTCGCGCGAATGCGCGCCCGATGACAGGCTCCGCGTGCCCACCATCTTGGGTCAATCAAGAAGTGGTGGGCACCGCGCAAGCGCGCCTTTGCCCACCCTACGACCGCAGCGTCCGCGTCAGATCGTCAAACAGCTCATCGACCGCGAACGCACTGGGAATGAGCCCCTGCTGCGCCGTATATTGGATAATCAACTCCAGCGAGCGGCGCATCTCTTCGGCGTTGAACCGCGGCACGGCGGGCGGCGGCGCCAGCGCCGCGCTCTCTCGCAGCAACCTGAAAACTTCCCGCACCGCTTCCGGATGTTCGTTGGAAAGCGTCTCGCTGACCACCACCATATGATTGATCGGCACCAGCTGCTGTTTCGCAAACCATGATTGCTCTTCCGTCAAGGCATCGGCAAACAGCGGCTTCAGGCCAAGGCGTTCCACCTTCTCGCCAAGCACCGCATCGAGTTCGCCGTCGAGCAGCATCTGGATGATCGCCTTGCCCGCGGGCGCACGCACGGTGGTGTCGCGAAATTCGGTGACATGGGCGTCCTCGAACGTGACCCAGTGAATCGAATTCAGGTCGACACCATAATCATTGGCGAGGATGCCGCGCAGCCATGCGCCGGTCGTGGTGGTGAAGGAGCGGATGCCGACGCGCCTGCCCTCAAGATCGCGCGGCTTCAGGTTACCGAGTTCGGCCCGGTAGACGGCATGGGCATGCTGAAACCGCGCCAGCACGACATGGGGCAGCAGCACCATCGGCTTGCCAAAACTTTTCGCCATCAGATAGGTGACGATGGCCATCTCCGAAACATCGAAAGCCCCTTCGCGAACCATCGGCTTGAAGCCTTTATTGGTCGGCGAATACTCCGCGAAATCCAGCGTGACCAGATCGGACTTGATCGAGCCATCCTTCAGCGCGGATGTGCAAGCGTGGTCGCCAAGCAATGTGCGCAGCCGCATCGCCACTTCAGTCCTGCTCCGGCTCGTCGACATAGACGAGGCCGGCCTTGGCCAGCGGCTCGCGCATATTGTACATGTCGAGCCCGAGCATGCCGGCGGCGAGCTGCTTGCGCTTGCCCTCCTCGTCGGCCTGGCGCTTTTCGCCTCTGGCCGCGACCTCACTGGCATCCTTCTTCCTGACAACCACGACACCGTCGTCGTCGGCGATCACGGCATCGCCCGGTTCAACATTGATTCCGGCGCATACCACGGGAATGTTGACGGCGCCGAGCGTCGCCTTGACCGTGCCCTTGGCCGAGATGGCCTTCGACCACACCGGAAATCCCATCTCGCGCAGCGACTTCACGTCGCGGCAGCCGGCATCGATGACGAGCCCGGTGACGCCGCGCGCCATCAGCGAGGTGGCGAGCAGATCGCCGAACATGCCGTCGGTATTATCGGCGCTGCAGCCGACCACCAGGATGTCGCCCGGCCGGCATTGTTCGACCGCGACATGAATCATCCAGTTGTCGCCGGGGTGCGCTAGCACGGTGACGGCGGTGCCCGCCGCTTCGCCGCCCGCCCATGCCGGGCGCAGATAGGGCTTCATCAGCCCGATACGGCCGTAGGCTTCGTGCACCGTTGATGCGCCAAGGGCGCCGAGCCGCTTGACGACATCGGCGTCGGCTCGCCTGATGTTGCGGACAACGACCGTCTTCATGCCAGTTCCTCCAGCGCCACGGGAAACAGCCGCTGATAGGCCTCGCCATAGGCCATGGCCTTGCCGGAATTGCGGCCGCCCTGCATGCCGCGCTGCAGCGCCACCCGTTCGTAGTACGCCCAGAGGTGCTTCTGCGCGGCGAGGATCTCGAAGGTCTTGCGCTTGATCTCCCAGACCTCGTCGATGTTGAGAATGACCTGCGGCTTGAAATTGCACATTTCCGGCTGATGCGGCTCGAACAGGAAAACCGGTGGCGCGGAATACTGGTATTTCGCATCCGGCTTGTGACCCATCGCTTGCGCCACCACCCGCGTCTGCTGCGCAAAATGCGCCGCATCGGGATGATCGAAATTGTAGGGATCCTCAAGCGCGTGGGTGAGCACAAAACTGGGGTTGAGCTCGCGATAGATATCGACCATCCGGTCGAAATGGGTCTCGTTGAGCTTCAGTGGATAGTCACCGCAATCAAAGAACTCGATTTCGGCGCCAAGTGCTGCTGCGGCGCGTTCGGCCTCGTCCTTGCGCCCGGCCTTGACGGAGGCCAATGACGCGCCTGGTTCCTTCCAGGCGAACTGGCTCTCGCCGCGCTCGCCATAGGACAGGCACACGATCTTGACGCGGTAGCCCTTCCTGGCGTGAAGCGCGATCGCCCCGCCGGCGCGCCACACGAAATCCCCCGGATGTGCCGAAACCACCAAACCTGTCTTTGCCATCGCATTCCTTTCGGGTCGGCTTTGAATCTTCCAACATCTTCAAAAAATCGAGCGAAGGTGTGAACCTGGAGCCGGACGCGTCTTATCAGATCCGGCCGTCCTCTTCCCTTGTTCAACGATTCCGGCAGACCCGCAAGCGCCCGCAGCTCGCCGTGTCCGCCCTCGCCTAAGTCTTGTTTTGTGCTGCGGACCGTCGCCGCAAGGGCGCCGGCTGATCAAGCGGGGGCGCTTGAAACGAAGCGACCGTCGCCCGCACCAACTGCTCGATCGCGTTTCCCGCATCGGCGCCGTCGGCGCTGCCTCGCGACAGCCGAGACACGCGTTCAGGCGTTACCAGCGAGTAGTAGAGCGCTCCAAGCAGGAAGTGGCTGCGCCAGACGATTTCGGTACGCGGGATGTGCGGCAGACTTTCGTGGACCGCATCGATGAAGGCATGACTGGTATCGTCGAAGGTCTGCGCGATGATCCGGCGTGCAACTTCGTTTCCCTCAGCCGACATGACCGCGCGCAGCCGCGTAAAACGCGCTCCGCCGCCGGCGAGATCGCTGCCTGAAGAGAATGCGGGCAGCACATAGGCACGCACGATCGCCTCGAGCCTGTCCTGCTGATCGCGAACCCGCCTCGCGGCAGCCAGCAATTCGGAGCGCCTGCGGTTCATCGGTCCGCAGTGACGACGGTAGATTTCCAGCAGCAGGCCGTCTTTTGTCTTGAAGTGATAGGTCACGCTGCCGGGATTGGCGCCGGCGGCTTGCGCAATATCCCGAATTGAAACGGCGTTGAAGCCATTGGTCGCGAACAACTCTTCCGCGGCGGCGAGGATCGCCTCCCGCAAATTCGGTTTGCGGGCTGCAGTGGCGCTGCTGGTGGAGGTGCGGACCATCATTTGTACTATCGTACAAATGATAAGGTCTAGTCAACAATAACCATGGGCGTTAGTACTGATGTCTGAGCAGCCTGTCGCGAGGCCTCTCGCTGGCATTCCTGTCCAGTAAAGCTGGTCGCGCCGATGAGCCGCAACAAAGCAAAACCAAGAGGACCGCACGGGTATGATGGGTATGAGCAAGAAGATCGGCGGTCTCGTCACGGGAGCTGCACTGCTCCTGATCAGCGTCGGCGCAAACGCCGAAAACCCCATGACCGGGCCTGATCACGATGATACGATCTAAACTCATTCGCTCGCTCATGCGCCCCGGCAAGAGAACCTCCTGCCTGGCTCGAAGCGCACTGCTTGCCTGCATCGCGATGACCGCGGTGGGCGGGCTTTCGGCCGATGCCGGCACATTGAAAGAACTGCTGGCCCCCACGGGCAGTCTGCGCGTCGGCGTCTATCCGGGCAGCCCGACCTCGATGGTCGTCGACCCCGCCAGCAAGCAAAGCCACGGCCTGACTTACGACCTCGGGCAGGAGTTCGCCAAGCGGCTGAAGGTACCCGCCGAATATGTAACTTTCCAGCGCGTCGCGGACGTCATAAGCGCCATGAAAAATGGCGAGGTCGATTTCACGGTCGCCAATGCCACCCCCGCGCGGGCGAACGATGTCAGCTTCAGCCCAACCCTCGTATCGGTCGAGCTCGGCTATCTCGTTCCCGCGAATTCCTCGATCACCCGGGCCGACGAGATAGACCGGCCGGGAGTTCGAATAGGGGTTACCAAGGGCAGCACATCGGAGCGCACACTGCCGGCAAAGTTCAAGAACGCCGGGGTCGTTGCTGCCGAAAATGTCAAGGTGGCGATCGAGATGCTAAGCCGCGGCGAGCTCGACACCTATGCAACCAACAAACCGACGCTGTTCGAAATGTCGGATTCGATGCCGGGCGCGCGGGTTCTGGATGAGAATTGGGGATTAGAGCACATGGCTATCGCAATTCCGAAGGGACGCGAACAAGGCCGGCCATTCGTTGGAAGCTTTGTGCAGGAGGTGCAAACCAGCGGACTGCTAGAGCGGATTCAGCAGGAAGCCGGATTAAGGGGCGCCATCAAAGCGCAGCCCTAGCCTTCGAGGGCGCGCGGAATAGAGCGCGAATGCAAATCTACTACTTCGCATTCGCCGGCGCGTGGACATGCCACAGATCCGCGCGCCAGTGCAGCACGATCGCCATCATCAGCGCCGCGCCGGCCATCGCGTAGAGGGTGCCGGTCGCGGCAAACCCGATCTCGTCGATCAGGCTGCCGGCCGCCAACAGGCCAAGCGGTAGTCCATAGATCACCAACATGCGCACGCCCATCACCCGGCCGCGGAAATGCGCGCTCGAGGTGCGCATCAGGATGACCGCGATCGAGATCATGCAAAGGCTTTGCGAGAAACCCGCCAGCATCAGGCACACGATCGCGGCCGGCACCGTTTGCATCTGCACAAACAGCAACAGCGCCGCGTACCACATCACCGTCGCGCCGATCAAAAGCCGCGCGACGCGAATGCCGCCGATCAGGCTCAGGAGCACAGAACCGACCAATGAGCCGACCGCGAAGCTGGCCGACAGATAGCCGAGTCCGGTCTGGTTGGTGCGGTAGATCTCGCGCGCGACATAGGGCAACAATCCGTTCGACAAGGGATAGGCGGTCAGATTGGCGAGGAACGCGATCCACATCGCCGCGCGCATCCGCGGCGTGGTCCAGACATAGGCCACGCCCTGCTTCAGGTCGCGCATCGGCGAGCGCTGCAGCGTGCCGTCGGCCCCTTCATCGATCGGATGCGGTTTCGACGGCGCCACGACGCAGAGGGTCAGCAGCGTGCTGACGACGTAGAGGCCGACAATCGCCATATAGGCCGGGCCCATGCCGAGGGCTGCGAACAATCCGGCGCCGCTCAGCGCTCCGGCGATGCGCGCGGTATCCATCGTGGTTCTGGAAAGGCTGATGGCGCCGATCAATTGATCTGGTGGCATGATGGTCGCGACCAGCGCACCGCGCACGCCGAGGTCCGACGGTCGAACGAGGCCCATGACAGCCACGATGACAAGGACATAGAGCGGGCTCAGATGCCCTGTCAGCGCCAGCGTCATCAGTGTGCCCGCCAGCAGCGCATAGGTCGCGCGCATCACGGCGAGCAGGTCGCGGTGACCGATGCGATCGCCGACCACGCCGAACAACGGGGCAATCAGCGTACCGACATAGCTAAGCGAGGCAAACAAGGTCAGCAGCAGCACCGATCCGGTCTCGACCAGCACATACCAGCCGAGAATCAGCGTCTCCATCTCGAACGCCCAGGATGTGAGCAGGTCGGCGGGCCACTGGAAACGATAATTCCTGTAACGGAAGGGGGCGAGCGCGGAAGGCCGCGCCAACTCGCTCAAAACTCGATGCCGCGTTTCATCGCGTTCCACCCTGCCCGTTTCTTATTGGGGCAAAATCTACCGCGTCGCGGCGGCCGAGGCCAGCCCCCGGCCGCTTCCGCAAAAAAAGCGGCGCGTTAAGCAGGTCTCCTCCGCGGGTGGTAAACCCGGCGTTAAGCCGGACCCGCCGCGAGTGCCGATGGGCGGAGCTCAAATCGTCGATTCTCCAGCAAATCCGACGATGAGGGCACGCCAGAGCGGCCCAACAAAACCATATCCTGACCAAGATACCACCGATTTAATCAACCCGGAGGTTCCCGGGCTTAACCGTTTGTCCAACCACCAGCTGCATAGTCGTGCACAGATCTAATTCATGACATGCCGGAATTGACCACTGTGACATCCTTTGGACGCGTGATTTCGGTGCGTGGATCCCTCGCGCGAGTCGGACTGCTGGCCGCGAGCCAGCTGGCCATCCCCGAAGTGAGGGCCACTGTCGGCCGGTTCGTCAGCATCCGCTGCGCAAATTCCACCATCGTCGCCATGATCACGGAAGTATCCTGCGAGGATCTGCCGGTCTCCGACGTTTATATTGCCAGCGCCTCGGTCGATCTGCTCGGCGAAATCCTGGGCGGACCGGAGCGCCCCAAATTCCAGCGCGGTGTCACCCATTATCCCTCGATCGGCGATGCCGTCGAGTTGATCACCAATCAGGAGCTTCGAACGGTTTATGCGCCGTCCGGATCGGACCAGATCGATGTCGGCACCCTGCAGCAGGATCCCTCCGTCATTGCCTATGTCGATGTCGAGGAGATGCTCTCCAAGCACTTCGCGGTGCTTGGCTCCACCGGCGTCGGCAAATCGAGCGGCGTATCGCTGCTGCTGAATGAGATTTTGAAGGCACGGCCGACTTTGCGGGTCTTCCTGCTCGACGTTCACAACGAATATGGCCGCTGTTTCGGCGACCGCGCGCTGGTTCTCAATCCGCGCAACCTGAAGCTGCCGTTCTGGTTGTTCAATTTCGAAGAGATCGTCGATGTGCTGTTCGGCGGCCGGCCCGGCGTGCCCGAGGAACTCGATATTCTCGCCGAAATCATTCCGCTGGCGAAGGGAATCTATACCCAGTACCAGAACGCCGATCGGATTGGATTGAAGCGCCTCGATCCCAAAGCTGGCTATACCGTCGATACGCCGGTGCCCTATCGCCTGGTCGATCTGATTTCGCTGATCGACGAGCGCATGGGCAAGCTCGAGAACCGCTCATCGCGCATCATCTATCACAAGCTGATCTCGCGGATCGAGACCGTGCGCAACGATCCGCGCTACGCATTCATGTTCGATAACGCCAATGTCGGCGGCGACACCATGGCGGAAGTCGTCAGCCATCTGTTCCGGCTTCCCGCCAACGGCAGGCCGATGACCATCATGCAGCTTGCCGGCTTCCCCGCCGAAGTCGTCGATTCCGTGGTGTCGGTGCTGTGCCGGATGGCGTTCGACTTCGGGCTGTGGAGCGACGGCGTTTCGCCGATGCTGTTCGTCTGCGAAGAGGCCCATCGCTACGCCTCGGCCGATCGCAGCATCGGTTTTGGGCCGACGCGCAAAGCCGTATCGCGTATCGCCAAGGAAGGCCGCAAATACGGCGTCTATCTCGGCCTCGTCACCCAGCGTCCCGCCGAACTCGATGCCACCATCATTTCACAGTGCAACACGCTGTTTGCGATGCGGCTTGCCAACGAACGCGACCAGACACTGCTGCGCTCGGCGGTTTCGGATGCCGCGGCGAACCTGCTGTCGTTCGTCCCCTCGCTCGGTACCCGCGAAGTCCTGGCCTTCGGTGAAGGCGTCGCACTTCCGACCCGGCTGCGCTTCAAGGAAGTGCCGGTGCATCAATTGCCGCGCAGCGAAGCCACCATTGCTACGGTTGCGTCGGTCGCCGCCGGCCATGACATGCATTTCGTGAGCGCCGTGCTGGAGCGCTGGCGCGGCGCCACCTCGCAGCGCGATGTTCCCAACGACCCCGGCGCCAACGACCGGCCAGCCCCACGCACGGTGGAAGCGCCGATGCTGCAGCCATCGATGGGTCTCGATCCCGACCGCTTTTCGCTGCTGAAAAAACCACTGCGCTGACGGCTTCGGCGGCCGGTTGCACCCCGATGCCCGCTGCCAAGCAAAATATCGAAAACAACCCCATGCAAAGTAGCATGGTATCGCTGGCATGGATGCTTTCAGCAATCCCGCGCAAACATTTTGACACGTCGGGCAAATCAGCGGCACTATCGCATCATCACGCAACTTGAAACCCCGTCGCCGCGCCGCCCTCCGGGACCCCGGTCCAATACGCGACCAGCAGTGCCCGACAACGGGATCTTCGGCACGATTGCAGTTCGTAGGGCGGATTGGAGCCGAAGGCGTAATCCGCCATTTTTCACCGGCAAGACGGCGGATTACGCTACGCTAATCCGCCCTACGTGCTCAACCCATCCTTGCGTTTACGGCTTCGGCACGCTTTGCGCGGGGTGCCACCATCGACTATCTTCCCGACCAACCGCATGACGCGGCCCGAGCCGGAACCTGTCCATGACCCAGCCAATCGCAAAGCGCTTTCCGACTCCCTCGATCGACAAGCTGCCGGACGATATCCGCACCCGCCTGCTCGCGGTGCAGGAGAAATCCGGCTTCGTTCCGAACGTATTCCTGACGCTGGCCTATCGTCCCGATGAATTTCGGGCGTTCTTCGCCTATCACGACGCGCTGATGGAGCGGGATGGCGGCCTGACCAAAGCCGAACGCGAGATGATCGTGGTGGCGACCTCCAGCGCCAACCAATGCCACTATTGCGTGATTGCCCACGGCGCGATCCTGCGCATCCGCGCGAAGAACCCGCAGATCGCAGACCAGATCGCCGTCAACTACCGCAAGGCGGATATCACACCACGCCAACGCGCCATGCTCGACTTCGCGATGAAGGTGAGCGCCGAGGCGCACAGGATTTCCGAAGAGGATTTTGCTGCCATCGCCGGCCACGGCTTCAGCGACGACGACATTTGGGATGTTGCCGCGATTTCGGCGTTCTTCGCGCTGTCGAACCGGATGGCCAATGTCACCGCCATGCGCCCGAACGACGAATTCTACATGATGGGACGTCTGCCGAAATAGCCGCGCCGCTTCGGATACGAGATGCAATTCGGCGATTGAGGCATACCGGACCTTGGCCTATCGTGGCGATCTTCTCATCTGGAGGTCACGCATTGCTGGATTGGCCGGAGATCGTGCTGCGTCTTGGCGTTGCCACGCTGGCGGGCGGCCTGATCGGTCTTAATCGCGATCTGCACGGCAAGCCGATTGGCTTGAAGACGCTTGGTCTGGTGGGCCTTGCTACGGCGATGGTCGTGGTGCTAGCCGACCCATCCGGCGACACTGCGAAAATCTCTGCCGAAGCCAGCCGGGTCATTCAGGGAATCCTCACCGGCATCGGTTTTCTCGGCGCGGGCGTCATTGTCCGCGCCGAACATCATTTTCGGATTCGCGGGCTGACCAGCGCCGCCTGTACCTGGCTCACGGCCTGCGTCGGTATCGCCTGCG
>DATHHQ010000159.1:0-2166 GCA_035490095.1 Bradyrhizobium sp. | reverse complement strand
TTCACGCGGGCGTAAAACGTCCCGTGCCTGTCCTTCATCAGTCCCATGAGAGCGCGCACCAAAATGACCACCTCGTGATACCACCACTAAGCAGTCAAAGGCCCATTTTATCGGATGTTCTTGAGTTATCAGCGCTTCTTTGTGCGCTGGCGCTCCCTAGGAGAATCGAACTCCTGTTTTCGCCGTGAGAGGGCGATCGTCGCTTAACAAACCGCACCAATTTCGCACCAGAAACGACCTCGCCAAAACGCGACGAAGGCGCTCGACCTCTGACGAAATGCAATAAAATCAACGAAGCTGAGCTGTGTCCTAGCGCTCACAACGGTCAGGTCGCAGGTTCGAGTTCTGCCGGTAAGAATAGATCCTCATTATGCCTTTGATTTTCGAGATCTCTGTCCCAATCTGTCGTCGGTCGAAGAACACAGCGCGTCGGCATTTTGCTCTTGAGCAACTGCACTCAGAGCGGGGTCTTTCCATTTCGGTGCGACGTCTCGACGGATCTGGTGAGAAGCCAAAGCCTAAACCGTTTGAAAAACCGTTTTAATTTCGTCGTCTCAAACGGTGATTTTCTGTAAGTGATTGTAATGGCGCGCCCGAAGAGATTCGAACTCCTGACCCCTAGATTCGTAGTCTAGTGCTCTATCCAGCTGAGCTACGGGCGCGTTTTTCGCTGGCATTCGAGGGGCGCAAGGCCCGCCGATGCCGCATGCATTCGACAAACATGTGAGAGGTCGCGAAAGCGCGCCATAGCTACCGGCTCCGGCCGGGCTTGGCAAGGTCCGGCAAGCCGGCATCTGGCCCCTTCGTCATTTCGGGGCGCGCGGAGCGCGAACCCGGAATCTCGCGCAATTACCTCTGGATTCCGGGTTCGATGCTTCGCATCGCCCCGGAATGACGAGCGAGAGACGCCCAGGCTGATGTTTACGCCCGTGCCCGTTCGTTGCGCACGCTCAACAGTTCCACTGGCCGGTCCGGTATGACGATCCGGAAGGTGGCGCCGATGGTGCCTTCGACCAGATGGATGTCGCCGCCATGCGCGCGGACCAGTTCGGCGGCGATCGCGAGCCCCAGCCCGCTGCCGCCGGGGCGGCCCGAGGTCTGGAATGCCTCGAAAAGATGCTCGCGGGCCTTGGCGGGCACGCCGGGACCGGTATCGGAGACCTCCATGATGGCGACCGAGCCTTCGCGGCGGCCGGTAATGCGAATCTGCAGCGCCGCGGCGTCGCTGGGGGGCCGGCCTTCGAGCGCCTGCGCCGCGTTGCGCACCAGATTGAGCAGCACCCGAAACATCTGATCGGGATCGGCGTCGACGGAAAGCCCGCGCTCGATCGCGCTGATCCAGGCGATCGATGCATCCGAGGCCAACCCAGCGGATTCCCGGACCTCGACCACCACCGGCTCGATCAGGATCAGCCGGCGGTCGGGCGCGGCCTCCTGCGCGCGGCCATAGGACAATGTCGACTGGCAGAACGCGATGGCGCGTTCCAGCGAGCGCATCAGCTTCGGCGCGAAGCGCTGCACCCGCGGATCGGGCACGCTGGCGAGCTGGTCCGACAGCAGTTGCGAGGACGCCAAGAGGTTGCGCAAATCGTGGTTGATCTTCGACACCGCAAGGCCAAGGGCGGCGAGCCGGCTCTTCTGATGCAGCATCGACACCAGGTCGCGCTGCATGTCGGACAATTCGCGTTCGGCGACGCCGATTTCGTCGCCGCGCTGCGATGGCACGATGATCCGCGCCGAACTCTCGGGATCCTCGTGAAAGCCGACAAGGTTGGCGGTCAGCCGCCGCATCGGCCGCACGAACAGGTAATGCAGCGCGAGATAGACCAGCGCGGCCGTCAGGGTCGCGATCCCCAGCGAGACCAGCAGCAGGTTGCGGGAAAACCGGTACATCGCCTGCCGCAACGGCGCCTCATCGACCACGACCTCGATGAACTGCCCCTCGCCGGGAGTAGGCCCGATCACGCGGATCGTGTGGTTGCCGGTCGCGAGCATGGTCTCGAACGAATCGACGATCGCGGACCACTTCGTCACGGTTCGCATGTCGATATCGTGGTCGATCGCCGGCGGCAAACCGGCGCTGGCCAACAGCCGGCGTTGCTGCCCCATCTTGATGGCGACCGCGCGCGCGCCGATGCTGGTCAGGATTTGCCGCGACAGCGAATC
>DATHHQ010000158.1:0-3365 GCA_035490095.1 Bradyrhizobium sp. | reverse complement strand
CGATCCAGTCGCCGCCATCAAGGATCTCACCCACGGGCGCTACGCGGATCTGACGCTGGACACATCGAGCAACCCGGATGCGCGATTGAATGCGATCCGCTCGACCAAGGTGTGGGGCACGATGTGTTTCGTCGGCGAGGGCGGCGATGTTCACATCGACGTCAGCCCGCATCTGTTGCGCCGGCAGTTGACGCTGCTGGCGTCATGGACGTTCTCCAACATCATCCAGGCGGACTGCGCGCGGTTTTCGGTCGAGCGCGGCATCGACGTCGACAAACTCTTCACCCACCACTGGAGCATCGATCAGGCGGATGAGGCCTACAAACTGTTCGACAAGCAGGTCGACGGCAAGGGCGTGTTTTTGATGTGAGCCTCGTCATTCCGGGGCGCGCGCGAAGCGCACGAACCCGGAATCCATAACCACGACAGGGAGTATGGATTCCGGGCCCACGCAAAGATGCGTGTCCCGGAATGACGATCTAATAGGAACCGAATGGGCTTTAGTCGCACAGCAGGGAGCACAACCATGAGTCATGACCGTTCCACCGTCGAGGCCGTCGTGCAGCACTATTTCGACGGTCTTTATGAGGGCAGCGCCGACAAGCTCGGCGCCATCTTCCACCCCTCGGCCGACCTGCGCTGGCTGGAGAAGGGTGAACTGCAAGTCCTCACCGTGCCCGACTGGCTCGACCGCGTCAGGAAACGGCCGTCGGCCAAGGCGGAAGGCAAGCCGCGCGAGGATTTCATCGTCACCATCGACCGCTCCGACGAATCCACCGCCTTCATCAAGGTGCGCTGCCAATTGCCGCCGCGCTACTTCACCGACTATCTGGTGGCGATGAAACTCGCCGACGGCTGGCAAATCGTCTCGAAGTCGTATCGCTACGATATGCGGGAGTGAATGCCGCTGCCTTGACCTCGCCCGCCTTACGGGCGAATTGAGGGGCGGAAGGATTAGCGACACCCGTGGAAGCCAAATTCCAGATATTTCTGATTCTGCTGGCGCTGCTGGCGGGCGCCGCGCTGCTGGCGCGGCGGATCAACGTCGCACCGGCGATCCTGCTGCTATTGACCGGCATCGCTCTCGCCTTCGTGCCGGGGATGCCGTCGCTGGAACTGCCACCGGAACTGGTGCTGCTGGTGGTATTGCCGCCGCTGATCTATTCGGCCAGCGTCGCCATGAGCTGGCGCGAATTCAAGCACAACCTGCGCCCGATCATCCTGCTGTCGGTCGGCTGCGTGATTTTCACCGCGTTCGCGGTCGCCGCCGCGACGCATTATCTGATCGGACTGCCGTGGAATGTCGGCTTCCTGCTCGGCGCCATTGTCGCGCCGCCGGACGTGGTGGCGCCGCTCGCCATCGCCCGCAAGCTCGGCATGCCGCGCCGTATCCTGGTCATTCTCGAGGGCGAGGGACTGGCGAATGATGCCACCGCGCTGATCCTGTATCGCTTCGCGGTGGCCGCGATCTCGACCGGCATGTTCTCGCTGCCGGAAGCCGCGGGCACCTTCGTCGTCATCGTCGCCGGCGAGGTGCTGTTCGGCGCTGCCGTAGGCTGGCTCAGCCTGAGGATGCGCCACCGCGCGCGCGACCCGCAGGTCGAAATCACGCTGTCGTTGATCACCCCCTATATCGCCTACTGGATCCCGGAGCATTTCGGCGGCTCCGGCGTGATCGCAACCGTCGCCTGCGGGCTCTATATGAGCTGGAACGGGCCGCTCCTGATCTCGTCCGCGACCCGGCTGCAGGGCATCTTTTTCTGGGACCTCGTGATCTATCTGATCGAGGGCCTGCTGTTCCTGCTGACCGGATTCCAGATGCGGTTGCTGTTCGAGAAATCGAAAGCGTTTCCGCTTGACGACATCCTGTTCGCAACCGCGCTGGTGGCCATCATTGTTATCGTCGCGCGTTTCGCCTGGGTGTTTCCCGCAACCTACCTGCCGCGGCTGTTGAACAAGCGCCTGCGCGCCCGCGATCCGATGCCATCCTGGCGCACGGTATTCGTGATCGCCTTCACCGGCGTGCGCGGCGCGGTCTCGCTGGCCGCGGCACTGGCGCTGCCATTGGCGCTTCCCGGCGGCGAGGATTTTCCATACCGCGACCTGATCCTGTTCGTCTCTTTCGGCGTCATTTTCATCACGCTGGTGGGACTTGGGCTGGGGCTGCCGCCGGTGGTGAGATGGCTCGGCGTCGCGCAAGCCGGTCGCGAGGAACATCTGGCGGAGCATGAATCCGAAATCTCGGCGCGACGCGAAGCGCTCGGTGCTGCGCTCAAGTCGCTCGACGCCATCACCGACGACCGCGAATTGTCCGACGAGGTGGTCAAGCTGCTGCGCGCGCGCCACGAGACCCGCGCCAACCAGCTGCCGGATGCGCTGGATCCCGACAAGCATGATGTGTCGACGACCGGGACGGCCCTGACCCGGGAACTGATTTCGGCGGAGCGGAAATTCATCCATGTCCTGCTGCGCGACGGCAAGATCACCGACGAGATCAGGCGGCGGATCGAACGCGATCTCGATCTCGAAGAAGCGAGCCTCGCCAATCGCGAATATCGCAAGGCGCCGTTGTAGGAGAAGATTTCCGCGCGCAGTATTTTTACTCGAGTCGTCCCGGCGAACGCCGGGACCCATACGCCGTGTCGTCTCGAGGAGGCACTGTGGCAGATGCTTTCCGCAATAAGCTAAGCCAGGGGTTATGGGTCCCGGCGTTCGCCGGGACGACCCGCACGGTGGCATTCGAAATCGCGTCACTCCGCCGCCGCGGTCCGCGGCCGCTCGACAAACCCGGTGGCGTCGCCGAAGCGCTCGACCATGACCGCGGGCATGTCCTTGGCCTTGTGCGTTACGCAGGCGCCGGAGCGCACGGCGTAGCGGTCCTGATGCGCAAGATGCGGCGGGCGCTGCCCCTGCTGCAGCGCGCGGGCGCAATCCATCACCAGTTTCCGGAAATGCAGGATGCCCAGATCGGTCGGGCCGAGATGTTCGCGGGTGCGGTCGGCGATCGGGCCCTGGCTGTCCTGCACCGCGGCGTCTTGCTCGGACACGCCCTTGATGCCGGTGTAGCTCTTGGTCTTCTGCAGCTTGCGGTCGATCAGATAGTCGTTGGCCTTGTTGCGCAGCGGCACGTAGTTCTCGTCGACCTCGGAGATCACGCCGTTGCCACTGTCGTAGGCATCGCGCTCGGCCTGCGTCAGCGGCCGCTCCGGATTCCAGGCATAGGGGTAGATCCAGCAATTGGTATCGGTCACCGGAACAAAACTCTGGCCGAAAATATTCTCGCCCGGCATCGCGCTCGGCGCATAGGCGTGCACCGGCATCAGGAACTGCGCGATGCGCCAGTAGATGTTGTCACCACCGGTGAG
>DATHHQ010000157.1:0-11083 GCA_035490095.1 Bradyrhizobium sp. | reverse complement strand
TTCGACCATCAGGAAGGCTTCAGCGTGATCCTTGGCCGGGATGATGTTGATGCCGAGACTGCGCGCGGCATTGGCCTCGGTGAGCTGCTTGATGTTGGTGGTACCTGATGTCGCCACCACCGGCTTGCCCTTGAGATCATCGATTCCGTTGATGTTGCTGGACTTCTTGGAGACGAAGCGGGTCGCGGTCAGGAAGTGGGTATTGGTGAACGAAACCTGCTTCTGACGCTCGGCGTTGTTGGTGGTCGCGCCGCATTCGAGGTCGATGGTGCCGTTGGCCAGCAAGGGAATGCGGGTCGAGGACGTCACCGAGTTCAATTCGACCGCGAGCTTGTCGAGCTTGAGCTCTTTCTTGACGGCGTCGACGATGCGGTAACAGATATCCATTGTAAAGCCGATCGGCTTCTGGTTGTCGTCCAGATAGGAAAACGGAATCGACGAGTCGCGGAAGCCGATGGTGATCGCGCCGTTTTCCTTGATTTTTTTCAGCGTGCCTTCGAGTTCTTCGGCATTGGCCTGTCCGGCGCAGCACGCAGCGGCGAGCGCGAGGCCAATCATGCGCAGGTGTTTCATTCGGGCTCTCCTCCCTTGGATGACTTCCGGAATGCCTGCAAAATTCGGGCCGGAATATCACTTCCGGCCGTCATACGCCCTCCGGCCCATGCAATGACAGGGCCATTGCATGGGCCGGCAAGCCCTACATCGCGTAGGAGTCAGGATCCGGGGAATCCGAAGGCTTGGCGAATTCCTTCTTCAGCTCCGCGCCCATGGGCACGTTCAGATTGAGCCCCTTCGGCGGGACCTTCTGCATGAACCATTTCTCATAGATCTTGGCACCCTCGCCGCTCGTGTAGAGCGCCGCCGTGGCCGCATCGACCACCTTCTTGAACGCGGTGTCATCCTTGCGCAGCATGATGCCGTAGGGCTCCGGTTTCGAGAAGGCGTCTTTCGAGATCACATAGGCGTCAGGCTCTTTCGAACCGGCGGCGAGGCTGGCGAGCAGGATATCGTCCATCACGAACGCTACCGCGCGATCGGTCTCGACCATCAGGAACGCCTCGGCGTGATCCTTGGCCGGGATGATGTTGATGCCGAGGTTGCGGGCGGCATTGGCCTCGGTCAGCTGCTTGATGTTGGTGGTGCCTGATGTCGAGACCACCGACTTGCCCTTGAGATCGTCGATCGAATTTATCTTGCCGGATTTCTTCGAGACGAAGCGGCTCGCGGTCAGGAAGTGGGTGTTGGTGAACCAAACCTGCTTCTGGCGTTCGGCATTGTTGGTGGTCGAGCCGCACTCAAGATCGACGGTGCCGTTCGCCATCAGCGGAATGCGGGTCGCGGAGGTGACCGGATTGAGCTTGACCTCGAGCTTGTCGAGCTTGAGCTCCTTCTTCACGGCATCGACAATCTTGTAACAGATGTCCATCGCGTAGCCGATCGGCTTCTGGCTGTCGTCCAGATAGGAAAACGGGATCGACGAATCGCGGAAGCCGATGGTGATAGCACCGGTCTCCTTGACGTTCTTCAGCGTCCCCGTGAGTTCTTCGGCCAATGCAGGCCCGGCGCATAACGTCGCGGCGAGCACGTAGCCAATCATATGCTTGTGTTTCATGCATGTTCTCCTTGCTTGGTAAATGTCGACTGCTTGAGGATCCGGCCGAGAGCCGGGGCGATGTAGCGACGAAACTGTTCGGGGCTCTCGCTCATCGGAAAATGACCGAGTTGCTCCATGATGGTGACGCAGGCGCCGTCGATCGCGGCCGCCGTCCGCATCGTGTCTTCCGGCGTGCAGGAAAATTCGGTTGCGTTTGGATCTGACGTTATGCGCTTCAAGCAGGCGTTTCCGGCAATGCCGACATTGGCGAGGGAACGGAATACCGTCCTATCGGGCATATCTATGGCCCGAACGTCAGGCCGTCGCAAGGTACGTTTGGGGGATGCCGGCTGCCGCAGCCGCGTCA
Source organism: Bradyrhizobium sp. (assembly GCA_035490095.1). Classification (GTDB taxonomy): domain Bacteria; phylum Pseudomonadota; class Alphaproteobacteria; order Rhizobiales; family Xanthobacteraceae; genus Bradyrhizobium. The sequence goes on along the minus strand of DATHHQ010000157.1, from coordinate 9,122 downwards.
TAATCGTCCTGCCGCGCACGCCGCCAGCAGACTAATTGTCGCACATGCTGCCTTCAGCCAAATTACGGCTGTTCCGCGCGCCTTACGAGGCTGCGGAAGTTTTTCTGATTACAACCAGTGCAAACAGGCTGACAGCGCAAACAAGAGTCAAATAATAGCCCGGCGCAAGATCGCCGATGAAAGCGATGCCGCCAAGCGACGCCATGATCACCGGCCCCATGCCGCCAAACAATGTGACGCCGATATTATAACCAAGACCGAGGCCCGTGCCCCGCGTCGCTGCCGGAAACAGCTCCGACATCAATGCGGCCAGAGGCCCGTAGTAAAGCGACTTCAGGGTCGCAAGCCAAAGCACGGCGACGACAATCACGGTCGGCGTCGGATTCCTCGTCAAAAGAAGGAACGTCGGGTAGATCGAGAACAGCAGCAGAAGATTGACCGCAATCATGTGGGTGGTGCGGCCGACCTTGTCGGACATCATGCCGGCAATCGGCGTCAGGAATGTCAGCGCAATGCCTGCCGCGAACGTCGCCGCAAATCCGACGGTTGGCGGAAGGTTCAGCGTTTTGACCGCATAGGTCGGCATGTAGACGATGAGGTAGTTGATCGCGGTGGAGATCGCGAGCGCGCCGATGCTCAAGATCACGCGAAGTTTCTGATGCAGGAAGACCTGCCTGACCGGAGAGTCCTGTTTCGCAGCGGGAGGCGCCGTCGCATCCTCAAGGTGGTTGCGGATGTAGATGCCGACCGGCCCGACCAGGACCCCGAACAGGAATGGAATCCGCCAGCCCCACGCCTGCATCTCGGCAGGCGCCATCCACGCGGTGAGTCCGATGCCAAACGCGGACGCCAGCAGCCCGCTTAGCCCCTGGCTGGCGAATTGCCAGCTTGCGATGAACCCGCGACGGTCCGGCGCATGCTCCACCAGAAATGCGGTCGAACTTCCGAATTCACCGCCCGCCGAAAATCCTTGCACCAGGCGCGCGGTAAGAACCGCTATCGGCGCAAGGATACCGATGGTCTCGTAGGCGGGCGTGAGGGCGAGCGCCAACGTGCCGACCGTCATCAGCACGATGGAAACCATCAACGACGCCTTGCGGCCGTAACGGTCGGCATAGGCGCCAAGGACGACGCCGCCGATGGGCCGAATAAGGAATGACAGCCCGAATGTACCGAAGGTCAGAAGCAGCGACGTCGTCGGATCGTTACTCGGGAAAAATGCCTTCGAAATATACACGGCAAAATAGCCGTAGACGGCGATGTCGTACCACTCCAGCGCGTTTCCGATCGAGGTCGCGACGATCAACCTGGTGATGTCTTTTTGTTCCGAACCTGCTCGCGATATTCCAGGCAACTCGACCGGCACCGATACCGACATTCCAAATCCCCTTCATTTCCCGTTTCGCCGATCGCGATCGCCCTGCCCGCGTGGCGTTCTACAAGGCGCGCGGCATCTCGCCCAGATCCCAGAACAGGCCCGCCATGATGCCGAGCGCTTCTTCGGTGACCGACAGCAGAATGTGTTCATCGGGCGCGTGCTGGGAGCAGCCCGGATAGGAATGCGGCACCCAGATCGTGGGCAAGCCAAGTGCATCGGAAAACACATCGTTGGGCAGCGAGCCGCCGAAATTCGGCAGGATCGCGGGCGCTTTTCCGGTCGTCTGCCGGATCGACTCCGCCGCCCAGTTGACCCAGGGACTGTCGAAATCCGTTCGCGAGGCGTCAAAGCTCTGCGTCGCCTTGACCTCGACCATGGCAAAACCGTTGCCGTGCAAATGCGCCCTGATCGCATCGACGACTTTATCAGCCCTGGTGCCGACGACAAAACGAAGCTGCAGAAGGGCTTGCGCCCGCCCCGGAATGGCGTTAGCCGGCTTCTCGATGTTGCCGGAAGACATCGCCAGCACCTCGAGTGTATTCCACGCATAAAGCCGCTCGGCGGCCGACAAGCCCTCCTCGCCCCAATTTTCCGAGAGGGCCGGCTCGTCGGACATCGGCTCGATCTTCACGTCGGCGAGGGCTGCGCGAATCTGGTTCGAAATGCGCGGCGGTTTCAATGCGTCCAGCAACAGACGTCCCTTGCCGTCGACAAGGGTGGCGATAGCGCTTGCCAGGATCGTTGCCGGATTGGCAAGCACACCGCCCCAGTTGCCGGAATGATGCGAACCGTCGCGCAGATTGACGTCGAGGCGAATCCGAATTCCGCCGCGGCAGCCGAGGAATATGGTGGGACGATCGGCGGAAAGCCGGGGTCCGTCGGATCCAAGAAACAGGTCGGCCTTCAGCTCATCGCGCAACTGCTCGCACACCTGTCGCAAATCCGGCGACCCGATCTCCTCACCTGTCTCAATGATGAATTTGGCATTGAAACCGAGCCGGCCACCGCGCGCCTCACGAACGGCGCGAAGGGCCGACAAGTTGATGCTGTGCTGTCCTTTATTGTCGGCGGTGCCACGACCGTAGACGCGATTGCCAACCGTTGTCGTCCGCCACGGATCGAGATTATCCCGCCATTCTCCCGTCATGCCGTCGACGACATCGCCATGTCCGTACATCAGAACGGTAGGCGCCGATGAATTCTCGCGATACTCCGCGACGAGATAAGGACCCTTGCCGGTCGGAGATTCGACCAGTCTTGTCGCGAAATCGAGTTGCGAGAACGCCGGCTGAAGTTCCTCTTCGAGATAGGCACGCAGCGCATCGCACCGCTCGGGGTTTTGGCTTTCGGTCCGATAGCCAACCCTGCGGTCGAGTTCAGCGAGAAACTCGCCGGAATGAAGATACTGGTGCGCACGGTCGATAGCGTCGGCTCTGGTCATGTCTCCCTTTCCCGGTCGCGAACCTGTTCGAGTCCGGCCAACGTATCGGGATACGGCGGCAGGCGGAAGTGCGCGCTGCGCAGGACGTTTGCTTTTGCCATTTTACCATGGACGGTGATTCAATCAGCGATAGCAGGACGGCCGCGAGCAAGCATGGCCTCGTGAACAGCCACTTCCAGGAACGCCTTCCCGATGGCATTCCGTCCGGCGGAGCCTGCAAACTGCCTTCCAGTTGCCCGTCACGCGCACGAATTGGCCTTGCTAAAACCCGCCGGAATGCAACAATTTCCGCCAACAGCCCGGCATTCGACCGGCTGCGGATAACCCGCCGTGCAAGGCGTGCCTCAAGGCCTTTCGATCATGAAGAAACAGATCCGTCTCAACGCCTTCGCCATGAACTGCGTCGCGCATCAGTCGCCGGGGCTATGGACCCATCCGCGCGACCGCACGGCCGAATATAACCGGCTGCCGTACTGGATCGATCTGGCGCGGACGCTGGAGCGCGGGCGGTTCGACGGTCTGTTTCTCGCAGATGTGCTCGGCGTCTATGACGTGTTCGGCGGCAGCCCGGATGCGGCCTTGCGAAACGCCACGCAAACCCCCTCGAACGACCCGCTGCTGGTGATCCCGGCGATGGCCGCCGTCACCGAAAATCTCGGCTTCGGCGTGACATCCAATCTGTCCTACGAACCGCCCTATACCTTCGCCCGGCGGATGTCGACGCTCGACCATCTCACCGAGGGGCGGATCGGGTGGAACGTGGTGACGGGCTATCTCGACAGCGCCGCCCGCGGCGCCGGCAAGCAAAAGCAGACCGCGCATGACGACCGCTACGATGTCGCCGACGAATATATGGAAGTGGTCTACAAGCTCTGGGAAGGAAGCTGGGAGGACGACGCGGCGCTGCGCGATCGCGCGCGCGGTATTTTCGCCGACCCTTCGAAGGTGCATCGGGTCCAGCACGAGGGAAACAACTATCGGGTCGACGCCATTCACTTGAGCGAACCGTCGCCGCAACGCACGCCCGTGCTTTATCAGGCCGGCACCTCGCCGCGCGGGCGACAGTTCGCAGCCCAACACGCCGAATGCGTGTTCATGTCGGGCCCGTCGGCCAAGATCATCGCGCCGCGCGTGGCGGCCATTCGGGCCCTGGCCGCGGAAGCCGGCCGCAACCCGGCTGAAATCCTGATGTTCAGCATGATGACCATCATTCTCGGGCGAACCGAAGCGGAAGCCGCGGCCAAATACGCCGACTATCGCGGCCACGTCAGCCCCGAGGGCGCGCTCGCTTTGATGTCGGGCTGGACCGGCGTCGATTTCTCGACCTACGATCTCGACCAGCAGGTTCGCCACGTCCAGAACGACGCCGGCCGCAGCGCGATGGATAACATCACCCGCGCCGATCCGGATCGGATCTGGACCGTGCGCGAGGTCGCCCAGCATGTCGGCATCGGCGGCATCGGCCCGGTGCTGATCGGCACGCCCGAGAAGGTCGCTGACGATATCGAAGCGTGGTTCGAGCAAACGGATGTCGATGGATTGAACGTCCCCTTCGCGATTTCGCCCGGCGATTTTGAGGACATCACCGACATGCTGGTGCCGGAACTGGTGCGGCGCGGACGCTACAAGGACGCCTACCGGCAAGGAACGCTGCGCGAAAAACTGTTCGGCTCAGGCCGCGCCCGGCTCACCGCACCGCATCCGGCTGTGCAGTATCGTCCGCACATGGCAGCGAAGGCCGCGGAATAGGTTGCGGCTTCAGCCTGTAGGGTGGGCAAAGCCCACGGGTCGCGCGAACGCGCGCCCGATGATAAACTCCGCGTGCCCACCAGCATCTTCAAGCGAAGAGGTGGGCACGGCGCAAGCGCGCCTTTGCCCACCCTACAAAGCTGGATCGCATCTCCCCGGAATCACGACGGGGTCTCCTTAGACCGTGCCGTCGACCACTACCTCGATCAGTTTGGCGCCGGGCCGGCTGAAGGCCGATGCCAGCGCGGATTTCAAGTCCTTCACTTCGGTGATCCGCATCGCCTCCAGGCCGAAGGATTTTGCCAGACCCGTGAAATCAACCTTTGGGTCGACGAAATCCATGCCGACATAGTGATCGTCGCCGTGAAACGCGAGCAGCCGCTGCTTGATGATGCGGTAGCCGCCGTTATTGATGATCACGACCGTCAACGGCAGCTTGTGATGCGCCGCTGTCCATAGCGCCTGGATCGAATACATCGCGCTGCCATCGCCGGAGAAGCACACCACCGGCCGGTCCGGGTTCGCCATGCTGACGCCAACCGAAGCCGGCAATCCCCAGCCGATGCCGCCCGAAGCCAGCGCATGATAGCCATAGCGATCGCGATGCGGTCGCAACGCAAGTATCTGGCGCGAGGACGTCAGTCCCTCATCGACCAGGATGGCGTTATCCGGCATCGCTTCGACCACCTGCAGCGCCAGCCAGTCCGGATCAATTGGCGAACGATCCCTGGCTTTGGAAATCTGTTCGACCAGTGGTGCGCGCCGCGCGGTCCAGTTCTTGGACTTAAGCGCGGCTACGCCCTGCCTGGCGCGGGTCTCGAGCGCGTCGCCGCCGGCGGCCTTCAGCGCCGGAACCAGCACGCGCAAGGTTTCCTTCACATCGGCCTTGAGCGCGATCTCGGCGCCATAATTCTTGGCGAGGTCCCAGTCGACCAGACCGATCTGCAGGATCGGCAGCCCCTCGGGGAGCGGGTCGACCTCGCTGTAAACCGACATCCGCAACGGATCGGCGCCGAGCACGATCATCAGATCGTAGGGCGACAACACCTCGCGCACCTGCTTCTGCAAACGCGACAGCGCGCCCATGAAGCACGGGCTTTCCGACAGGAAACTTGCGCCATAGGGCGTCGACGACTGATAGGCGGGACAGCCGAGCGTAGCGGCCAGTGAAGCCGCCTCCTGCAGTGCATCGCTCTTGACGATTTCATCCCCTGTGATGATGACCGGGCGCTCGGCCTTCAGAATGCGTTGCACCAGCGCCTGCAAGGCCTCGTCGGAGGGTTTTACCCGGGTATCGACGCGGGTCGAGCGGCCGAGTTCGATGCCGGCTTCGGCGTTGAGGATATCGCCGGGCAGCGAGATGAACACCGGCCCGGTCGGCGGTGTGGTCGCGATCTTGGCGGCGCGGCGCACGATCCGCGGCAGGTCTTCGAGCCGTGTCACCTCGACCGCCCATTTTACAAGCGGCTCGGCCATCTGAACCAGCGGGCCGTAAAGCACCGGCTCCGTTAGCCCGTGGCCCTGCTCCTGCTGGCCGGCGGTCAGGATCATCGGCGTGCCGGTAAAACTCGCATTGAAGAGCGACCCCATCGCATTGCCGAGTCCGGGCGCGACATGGACGTTGCAGGCGACGAGGCGGCCCGACGCCCGGCTGAAGCCGTCGGCGATGGCGACCACCAGGCTTTCCTGCATCGCCATCACATAAGTGAGGTCGGGATGGTCCTTCAGGGCGTGCATGATCGGCAGTTCGGTGGTGCCGGGATTGCCGAACAGATGCGTGATGCCCTCGTCCTTGAGCAATGCGAGGAACGCCGAGCGCCCGGTGATGCGATTCATGAAGTCCTCCCGTTCCCCGCGGCCATTGCCGCGAGCGTAGGCGGCAACATGACCGATCTGATGCGGTGAGATCAATGGACGACAGTCATGGCTGCCCTGCGTGGGGAAGCGCACGAGCGGCTGTGTCCGGCGCCCATGATTCATGATCGAACTTCGATTCTTGACGGTGCGCGGTTTTTATGTAATCAATCGGTTACATGTCACGGATACAAGCAAAGACGGACGCTTTTCGCGCCATCGCGGATCCAACCCGGCGGGCCATCCTTGATCGTCTGCGCGCGGGGCCGGCAAATGCCGGTACGCTTGCGTCCGACTTTCAGTCAAGCAGGCCGGCCGTTTCCAGGCATTTAAGAGTCTTGCGCGAGGCACGGCTGGTGGTTGATACGCGGATCGGGCGCGAACGGGTCTATGCCGTCAATCCGGTGCCGCTGCAAAGCGTCGCCGGCTGGCTCGAAGGTTATCGCACATTCTGGCAGGCGAGTTTGACCAAGCTGAAGCGTAACCTGGAGGCAAAATGAGTAAGATCAACACGCGCGCACGCGCAGTTGCAGACTTAGTCGACGGATGCATTGTCGCCTCCGTCGAACTCGCTACCACGCCGGAGCGGGTCTTTTTGGCCTTGGCCTCGCCGGAGATCATCGACTGGTGGGTCAATCCGGGGGTGTTCGACACGAGGGAGTGGAGCGCCGACGTCCGGGTCGGCGGGCAATGGCGCGCCTCGGGGATTGCGAGGGGCCATCCCTACGCGCTTGAGGGAAAATTCCTTGAGGTCGACCCGCCGCGAAAATTGGTGCAAACGTGGCATATGGCCGGGGCGCCAGGAACGCCATCGACGGTGACCTACCTCTTGCAGCCGATCGCCGGGGGCACGCGCCTTACGGTGCATCACTCGGGCATCGCCGCGCCGGATCAGCAAAGCAATATTGGCGCTGGATGGCGGACCAGCTTCGACCGCCTCTCGGAAATCCTGTCAACTGATCCCGGGTAGTGCGCCGATGGCGTACGACGAAAAGACCGCCGGACGGGTGCGCAAACTACTGTCGGTCCGGCGGGACGTGGTCGAAAAGAAGATCATGGGCGGTCTGTGCTTCATGGTGAAAGACCGCATGTGCTGTTCCGTCAGTGGAAAAGGCGGCCTCTTGATCCGCGTCGGTTCGGACGCGCATCAGTTGATGCTTGGCGAACCGCACGTCGAGCCGATGGAAATGCGCGGGCGCGTCATGACCGGCTTCGTTCGCGTCGCTCCCGATGGCTACCGAACCGAGGCGGAACTGAAGAAGTGGGTGAAGCGCGGCGTCGATTTCGTGGTGACGATGCCTTCGGCACCGTCGTCGCGAAAGGAAGCCCGACGTAAGGTGCGCAAGCAGCAACGAATAAAATAGGGACGTCACGCCACGCGCGCGTCCGGTTCATGGCCTAACTAGAACATCCCCTCATGATCGAGGCGCCTTTTCTTTTTCGAACGCTGCCAGACCACGCCAGGAAACCCTTTCAGCGGCACCAGCGGCTCGCCAGTATAGGCCCATTCCTGCAATTCCTCGATGGCGATGTGATAGAGCGGCTGCCGGCCGGTGCGCCCGGTGAACAGCGCGCGCGGGACGTTCACCATGTGCGGCGAGCGCGCGCGTTCGTAGAACAGCGGTGTGCCGCATCGCGCGCAAAAGCTTCGCACGGTTTTTGAGGCTTTGTCCTCGAAGCGGGTAATGCCGGCTTTGCCCTTGGTAATGCGAAAACGCTTGCGCCAGCTTCCGACATAGGTGGCGTAGGCGGCGCCATGCGCGCGCCGGCTGCCAGGCGAATGATCGTGCCAGGCCCAGCGCGCCGGCGTGTCGATCTCAAAGCAGACGCTGCCGCACAGGCATTGCCCAGCGGAGATTCCAACTGCGTTGGCTGCTTTTGGCATTCGCGCTCTCTATGACGGTCGACACTGCGAAGAGCAAAAGCGACGACCTAATCCAGACGGCGTCATTCCGGGATGGTGCGTGAGCACCAGACCCGGAATCTCGAGATTCCGGGTTCGATGCTTCGCATCGCCCCGGAATGACGATGGTGCTTTAAGCCTGCTCCAATTCGTCATGAACAGGATAATCGGTATAGCCGGTCTCCTCGCCGCCATAGAACGTCGCCCGGTTATACGGCGTCAACGGAAATCCGCGTTGCAGGCGGCGCGGCAGGTCCGGATTGGAGATGAAGATGCGGCCAAACGCGATGGCGTCGGCATGGCCGTCGGCGATCGCCGCTTCCGCCGTCTCGCCGGTAAAGCCGCCGGCGGTAATCAATTTGCCGCTCCAGATTGGCCGATACAATACCATGGCCGACGGCACGTTTTGATGGTTGACCTCGGCACGTCCCGCACCGCTCGAGCGCGGCTCGATAAAATGCAGATAGGCAAGGCCAAGCGGGTTGAGCGATTTGATCGCGTGGGTGTAGAGCGGCATCGGGTCGGCCTCACCGCTGCCATTGGCAATGCCATAGGGCGACAGCCGCACGCCGACGCGATCGGCACCCCAGACCTCGACCACCGCCTTGGTCACCTCCATCAGGAAACGCGTGCGATTTTCGATCGAACCGCCATATTGGTCGGTGCGCAGATTGGTGTGCGATTGCAGAAATTGCTCGATCAGATAGCCGTTGGCGCCGTGGATCTCGACACCGTCGAAACCAGCCTGCAACGCATTGCGCGCGCCCTGCCGGTAAGCGTCGATCACGCCGGGAATC